>CAYYJX010000024.1:0-40659 GCA_964471545.1 uncultured Fimbriimonas sp.
AACTTCTCATCCTAGTCCGGAGAACGCCGCTCATGAAACACTTCGGGGTTGAGATTCGATGAATCTCAACCCCGAAGAGATGGCTGCCGGACTAGGATTCGAACCTAGACGTGCGGCACCAAAAACCGCTGTCCTGCCATTAGACGATCCGGCAAAGCCAGCGGAGATAATACCCGTTCCAGCGAACCGGTTCAATACCACCCCCTGAAAACGGGTTTCAAGGGCTAAATCTGGCAATCCGCCTGCCACGCACCGGGGTTAACATTCCCGCAGAACCGCAAACCTAGTGCAAAGACCCGTCGAACCCGGAGTTGCCTAGACAGGCGAGCCCCAAGGCAAGCGGTACACTCTAGCCATCTTATGGAAGCCGGTAAAACCGTCCTCGCCAATGCTGCCGAGGTACACAAGAATCTCGCCGTCTCAGATTTGATCCGACACTGTGTCGAGCGAGACAACTGCCGACTCACGGAAAATGGCGCCGTTGTTGCCTATTCCGGGAAGTACACGGGCCGCACCCCCAAAGATAAGTTCACCGTTGCCGATGCCGAATCGGAACCGCACATCTGGTGGGAAAACAACAACCGAATGACCGCCGAGCGGTTTGCCTCGTTGGCAGGGGTTGTCACCGATTATCTGAACGGGAAGCAAGTTTATGTGGTCGACACCTACGCGGGTGCCGATCCTGCGCACCGAATCTCGGTTCGCTTCATCGTGGAGCGACCGTACCACGCCCTTTTCATCAACCGCCTGCTGATTCGTCCGACCCAGGAAGAGCTCGCCACCTTTGAGCCGGATTGGACGGTGATCGACTGCGGCAAGCGTTCGGTGACGGCCGAGGAGTATCCGCTCGACCTTCTGAAGGAAGGCACCAAGCCGGGCGACGCCACCATTGCGCTCAACATGGGCGCCAAACAGGTTCTCATTCTGGGCACCGAGTACGCGGGTGAGATGAAGAAGTCCATCTTCACCGTCATGAACTACCTGCTGCCGCTCAAAGGCGTACTCAGCATGCACTGTTCGGCGAACGTGGGCGCGGATGGGGATGCGGCTTTGTTCTTTGGTCTTAGCGGAACGGGCAAAACCACCCTCTCTGCCGACCCCGATCGGGGATTGATCGGAGACGACGAGCACGGTTGGACCGAAAACGGCATCTTTAACGTGGAAGGTGGGTGCTACGCCAAGTGCATCAACCTCACCGAAGAGAAGGAGCCGGAGATCTTTGCCGCCATTAAGGAAGGGGCGATCTTGGAGAACGTGGTTCTGGACGATGCGGGGCATCCCGATTACGATTCGTCCGCCCTCACCGAGAACACTCGCGTTGCCTACCCGCTCGAGCACATCTCTAACGCGGTCCTTCCGAGCGTCGCGGGTCACCCCAAGAACATCGTGTTTCTTACTTGCGACGCCATGGGCGTGCTTCCTCCCATCTCCAAGCTCACCAAAGAGCAGGCGATGTACTTCTTCTTGAACGGTTACACCGCCAAGGTCGCGGGAACGGAAGCGGGCGTCACCGAACCGACCGCCGTATTCTCCACCTGTTTCGGTGCGCCGTTCTTGCCGCTGAGGCCCAAGGTCTACGCCGAACTGCTCGGCAAGAAGATCGATGAGCACGGTTCTAACGTGTGGCTGGTCAACACGGGTTGGACGGGCGGTCCTGCCGGGGGTCCGGTGGAGCTTCAGGGTTCACGCATGAAGCTCAAGTTCACGCGAGCCATGATCCACGCCGCGCTCGACGGTCGACTGGACAAGGTCGCTTTTGAAACCGAAAGCGTGTTCGGTCTTTCCATTCCCACCGAGTGCCCAGACGTACCGTCGGAGATCCTTTCTCCGCGCGGGACCTGGCGCGACGCGGGCGCTTACGATGCGCAGGCGAAGAAACTGCACGATATGTTTGAATCCAACTACAAGAAATTCGTGTAGTCTCAGTTTCCACCCGTGAATCGTTACTTCGTATTGGCAGAAGATGGGCAGGTCTACGGTCCTGCCGATATCCCGACCCTCAACCAATGGATTCTTGAGGGTCGGTTGTTGCCAACCACCTTGCTGCAGCCGGAAGGCACCACTCTAAAGATTGCGGCATCGACGGTTCAGGGTCTGGTGTTCCCCACCGGCCAGAACTTCGCGGCGTTCACTCCCCAGGCCATTGCCGATGGTCGAAACGAAATGCGAGGCGCGTATGCGTGTCTTGCCGTGACGGTGCTCTGCTTCTGCTCGCCGGGTCCGGCCATGCTGGCGGGGCTTGTTGGACTCATCATGGGCTACCTTGCCCACAAGAAGGGTCAACGGGCAGGCTTGGCGGTTGCGGTGCTGTGCGCCCTTGCGTTTGCCATCCATCTGTTCCTGTACCGCCAAGCAGGATCGGCGCTCTCCGGCATTCCCGGCCTTTCCGGAATCCCAGGTTTGGGCGGAAACGGCATTCCCGGCGTAGGCATGTAGCCCCCGGGCGTACTTGGCTTTCCAAGGGGTGCGGGGTTGATCCAAAACCCGTATTTCGCCCGAAATCCCCTTTGTGGCACCGGGGAAATCCCAATCTTGGCAAGCGACCCGTCATCTCTCAACCGATTGCGGGGCGATAAAACCACGGACGGGATGCCCTCTTGCGAAAAGCCGCTTTGGCGTCGTTAAGAGCAAACGCTAAAGCAATTTCGCAAGAATTGCTTGAAAAACCCTGCATATGTACCTGAGTTTTGTCGCCCTGCCATCCAAGGATTTTTACGGGCCCGCCCATTGGAGAGCAAAGCGATATGTACGAACCCTATTGGGGATTGAACGAACCGGCATTCAGTCTGACCCCAGACCCCAGATTTCTATACATGAGCCGAGGGCACGAAGATGCCCTGATGATGCTGCATTACGCCATGAGTCGCAACAAGGGTGCGGCGTTCTTGGCAGGCGACATCGGACTCGGCAAAACCACGATCAGCCGCAAGTTACTGGAGTTGTTCGACTACACGCGCGATCGTGTGGTTTTGATCTTCAACCCCATCTTGACGCCCGTTCAGTTTCTTCAGGAGATCCTTATCCAGCTCGGAGAGGAGAATCCCAGCAAGAACCGCCTTCAGTTGGTTCATCAGCTCCACAAGACGCTCATTGATCTGCATAACAACGGTCAGCGCGTCATTCTGATGATCGACGAGGCCCACCTGATCAAGTCGACTCAAACCTTTGAAGAGATCCGACTGATTCTCAACTGTCAGCTCAACGATTCTTTCCTTTGCTCTCTTATTTTGTTGGGCCAAAACGAGTTGATCCCCAAGCTTCAGAAGGTCCCGGCCTTAGACCAACGCTTGGCGATTCGCGTGACTTTGAAGCCTTTGAACGTGCAGGAAACGGGCGAGCTGATTTTGCACCGCTTGCGCGTTGCCGGATATCAAGGCGAGAGCAGTCCGTTTACTCCGGATGCGGTTTTTGAGATCCACAAGGCAAGCGAGGGCTACCCGCGACTTATCAGCCAGTTCGCGGACAACGCTCTTATGATCGGTTTCAGCCAACGAGCCAAGATCATCGACGGCTTCATGGTCCACTCCATGGTCTGCGATGTGAAAGGGGAGGCTGCATGAACCTTGCCGACGCGCTCCGAAAAGCGGCCATGCGCGCCGAGCATGTGACCGTAACTCCGCAATTCACGGTGCTCCCCTCTGAGGCGCACGCGTTTGTGGAGAATCCGGAAATCGCGGCCGCAGTCGACGCTATTCCCACGCCCCAGGCCGATGCTTCCCCACTTGAGGAGTTCACTCCTAAGAAGGCGATCCGAAAGAAGGGCGGCACCGTGGTTGCCGGTGGTCCGGTTGAAGAAGTTGAAGAGGTACAGCCCCCTTCCACCCCTTCGCCTACCAACACCACCATGGTCCGTGTGGAGTTGTTCCTTGGTCCTGAACAGTTGCACTTGCTTCTCTCTGCGATGACTCATTCGCAGCGCAGCGTTTTGACACTGCGCGAAGCGGCGGCTTACCTACGGGTAACGCCCGCCAAGTTGGAGCAACTGGCATCGGACCGCAAAGTTCCTGCCTTCCTATTGGATGGCAAGTGGAGATTTTCCAAGTCTGGTTTAGACGAATGGTTGGCGCTTCAGAGCACCGTTGAATCCGAAGAGGGAGACGACGTTTCTGAACATCGCCTGAGAGGGAGAGGGGCCTAATGGCTTTAAAGAAAAAGAACTACGTTGGGGTCGATATCGGCCACCACTCAATTAAGGTCGCGCAGGTTGAAAAGACCTCTGCGGGCTATAAGGTTGCCAAGACGGCTACCTTCGCCACTCCGGTGGATTCCATCAAAGACGGAATCATCATGGAGCCGAAGGTGGTTGGCTTTGCCATCAAAGCCGCGCTGAAGGAAGCCCATATCGGCGCGCATGAAGCCATCATCGCAGCAGCGGGAGGCGCCGTGTTCGTTCGAACCGTGCCGTTCCCGAAGCTTTCACCCAGCATGCTCCGCGACTCGGTGAAGTTTGAAGCCGCTCGGTACTTGCCGGGGTCGGTAGAAGACTCCTTCTGCGAAGCCGAAATCATTGGACCGCTGAGCGATGCGGAGATGAACGTGCTTCTGGTTGCCGCTCCGAAAGACGCGGTCAACAGTCGTTTGGAAGCATGCTTCCATGCCGGACTCCATGTGGAAGTTGTGGAACTGGAGCCGTTTGCGATGTATCGATCGATGATCGAGACCGATCCGAGCCGAGACTATGCGGATCGAGCGATCGCACTGGTCGACATCGGAGCCGCCACCACCAAGGTGGCCGTGGTGAGCAGCGGCGTTTACAGCATGCAACGAACCCTTCCGTACGGTGGCAACAGCCTTACCGATGCGCTGATGGGAACGTTCGGCCTGGAGACCGCCGATGCGGAAGCGGGCAAGACGGTTCTGGATCTCAGCGACTTGCTTGGAGCAGGTGCAAACGAGAACCCACCCCTTCGAGTGATTCAGCCGCACCTGGACGACTTGATCCGAGAAATTCGACGGTCGTTGACCTATTTCCAATCGCAGTCGCAAAACGATCCCAACGCCAAACCGGTGGAGATGGTGATCCTCTCTGGCGGAGGCGCTCAGATGAAGGGAGTCGCCCAGTATTTCACCGCCAAGCTGGGAATCACTTGCGAAGCGGGCGGCGTGTTTTCCAACCCAGTTGTTTCTCACTCCGGTGTCCGAGAGGACGCTGGACTCGACCTCACCGTCGCTGCCGGTCTCGGTATGCGGGCGTATGCCAAGGCGGCCTAACGGAGAGTTCCTATGCCACTGATCAACCTTATTGAATCAAGGATCATCGCTGAGAAGAAAGCCGCACAGGCTCTTCGGGTCAGCAAGATGGTCTTTGCAGGCACAGGCGCCATTGTTGCCGCCACTTACGGCCTAATACTTATCCAGGCTAGCAATATCGGCGGACACGAAAACGAACTGCGCGAGCAGATCAAGAAGCAAAAGCCGATGGTGGACAAGATTGCCGACATGCAATCGGAAAAGTCCGACCTTGAGCCGAGACTGAAGACGCTCACCGACGCACGGGATCTTACCGAGCGCTGGGGCCGAATCATGAAGCACCTCGCCACGAACACGCCAGAGAACGTATGGCTCACCGCCCTGCGTGCTCAAGCGGGTGACCCCGAGAAGCCGATCGGTCTCTCGATCATCGGGCTCGCTAAGACTCAGGCAGAGATGGCCGAATTCACGTTGCGCACGCAAAACGCAAAAGACCTGGAGGCAGTTTCCATGAAGTACTCGCAAGAGAAGGTTCTGGAAGCCACCACCGCGGTTGAGTTCGAAGTGGGCGGCGAGATCGTTGGCACCGCTGAGAAGAAGCGAAACGCTGAAGGCGAAGGAGCAAAGGCATGAAGCGAAAGATGAACCTGACGCCCAAGACGATGTACGCATTCTCAGTCTTGGTGTTACTAGCAGGTGCCGGTCTGATCTACATGACCTACCAAGGCATCGAAGAGAAGAACGCGCAGATTCGAACGCTGCAAGCCGAGGTCCGCGATCCGAAGGAGCTTGAGAAAGAGCTCGCCGGAATCGAGGAGACACTTGCGACGCTTCAAACCGAACTTCGTCACTTGGAGCGCGGTGTTCCTGCCAACGCTTACATCCCTACGATGGCAAAGGAACTTGAGGCCGTTGGCATCAAAGAAGGCATTGCCGTCATGGGTGTCCGTCCGCAACCTGTCGTTGCCCCCACGGGTGACAAGGGTGCCTCCAAACGTCCGAAGGCTTACGAAGAGCACATCATCACCGTCAAAGGTCGAGGCTCTTTTGGCAACATCATGCGCTTCTTGCAAGCCATGAATCGCTTCCCAAAGATCGTCGCGGTGAAGATGCTTAATCTCTCGCCCAAGATCGATCCTTTGAAGCCGACCGCCTCGCCCAGTCTGGACGTTGAAATCGAATTCAAAGCCTACGCCTTTAAGGATGAGCCGGTACGAACCGCTCGATCGGAAGAAGGCGACAAGACGACTTCCACTGAAGGAGCAGGAGCATGAGCAAAGCCCCGAAAGAAAAGCAGCAGGTCATGATCATCGGTCTCTTGGTCGTGGTCATGCTCGGCGTGGGTGTCTTCCAATTCACGGCAGGTTCAGCCCCTGAGCCTGCCCCGGCGGCCGCCCCAAGCGACGCCGATAAGGAAGCCGCGAAGAAAGCAGAAGAGGAAAAGGACAAGTTGGTCATTCTCAACCCAACGGTCTCGAAGCCTTTCTCGCAGCGCGACCCGTTCCAGCCTGCCGAGTTCTCCGCGAAGAAGGAAGATCCGGTTCCTGAACCGCCGAAGCCTAGCGGAGGAACCTATCGCCCACCGCGACTTCCCGGTCACGTGAAGTTGCCGCCGCTCGGACAGGGCGGAGAGATCGGAGTCCCGCGCGATGGCGGCGTCCCTCCGATGCCTGTGGACGAACCTAAGTTTGGCTACACAGTATCCGGCGTCATTGTCGGATCTCAATCAGCAGCGGTTTTCAAGGACGCCCAAGGAAACCAAATTCTAGTTAAAGCAGGTGCCCCAATCGATGGAGACGCGAAGGTGATCTCCGTGAAGAAGGGCAAAGTGACCGTTCAATTTCATAACAAGACAATCGAACTACCAGTTGGAGGAAACGAGTGAGTAACGATCGATCGAGATGGGGCCTAATGGCTCTCGCAGCCGTAATGCCCGGAATGGTATTAGCGGATGCTAAGTTGACGGAGATCACCGTCGATAAGGTGGGCCCGGTGCTTGAGGTCGTCGTGAAAGGCGATAACCTCAAGAAACCCAAGGCCACTCTTTCGGCGGATGGTCGACAATTGATTCTTGAATTTCAGGCATCTTCAGAGAACCTTCCTTCGAAGGTTCCAGTTTGGAAGTCTGGTCTTAAGTATCTATCGACCGCACCAGGCGAGGGGAAAGCCGGGCGCAACCGAACCATTCTTAAGTTTGAGTTCAGCGAGCCTGCTCAACCTCAATTGGAGCAATGCCCAACGGGCTGGACGGTTTCGTTTGGCACCATGGACGAAGCCACTTTTTCGGCTGCCGTTCAAGGGATCAAGCCAAGCAATCCGTTCCAAACCAAGACTATTCGAACCAGCGACGGATTTGAAGTTCAAGCGGAAGCCGTAGTGGGTCAGATCCCGCCGAAGCAAGCGAATATCGCGCCTGCTTACTTAGGATCTGCAAATTCAACCGGAACAGGGCTCAACGCCGTGGTTCCGCAGGAGTTCGCCGGACCGAAGGTGAGCCTTGACTTCGTCAACACCGAGGTCGTCCAAATCTTGAAAGCGCTTGCACTTCAAACGCGAGTCAACATCGTGACTTCGCCTAAAGTGCAAGGCAAGCTTTCGGTCGCGCTCGACAACGTCTCGGTACGACAAGCTCTGAACCTCATCACGTCGATGGCGGGCTTGAAGTTCGGCGAAGTCGGCAAAACCTACATCGTCACCACCAAGGAAGACTTCCTGGAGACGTTCAAGCAAGTGGGAGGTTCTACTGCCGATGAGCCGAGCGAGACCCGGGTTGTGCCGATCTACTCCGGTGAAGGAAACCAAATCAAGGCAACCATCCTGAAGACGGTTCTTCAAGATGCCGCCGATCGATTTGAAGTCGTTCTTCCTTCCGACCGAGTGAGCGTTTCGCAAAAGCAAGCCGTTGGTGGAAACGCCAACACGGGCGACGATGCGAAGGACGACGGCACCACTCTTGCGGTCACCAGTTCGGAGAACGCAAAGGACACCTACGTCGTGCTCATCGGATCGCAAAAGCGAATCGACGAGTTGGAAGGCCTGGTCAAGAAGCTCGACCGACAAATTTGCGGCGCCCTTGGCATTCGCATCCCAACCACCACGGTCCCGGTCTCTAAGACCTACGTGGTCAAGGGTGGCCGAGCGGCAGACCTCGTTCAGGCACTCGCCGGACAAGGCAAGACCATGGTCGGAACGGTGGAAATGTTCGCCACGCCGGCACAAAGTCTGAGCAAGCAAACGATCGTGCTGAAGGGTCGCGAAGACGAAGTCGGTCAAGTGATGCTCTCACTCGAGCAACTAGATGCTCACGACGCCGCACTTGAAAGCGAGTTTAAGATGGTCGACCTTCAGTTTGTCGATCCTCGTGCAGTTCGCGAAGTGCTCGTTTCCAGCATCCCTGGAATCTCCGTCACCATCCCTCCCGCATCGGCAGGTAATCCGCGCCTTTACATGCCGGAAATGACCCGCATGCAGGCAGAGCAACGTGGTACCGATGCTCCCGCTCCTCAAGGACCGGGCACGGGTCTCCAAGGCGGAGCGAACCAGGCCCAAGGCGGCATGATGGGTGGTCAGCAAGGTCAAGGCGGAATGATGCAGCAGCTCGCTCCGAAGACCTCCAAGTCTGACGATCAAGGCATCATCCTTCCGTACAGCGACTTTGAGACGGTCGGCGTTCCCATGAAGCTCGTCCTTCGCGGCACGCCAGATCAGATAAAGCGAGCTCAGGACTACCTCAAGGTTGTCGATGTGGCTCCGAAGCAAGTCGCCGTCGAACTGCGGGTCATGGAACTGAGCAAGGAAGACTTCTTGCGGCTCGGTTTGGACTGGAACCTCCTTACGGGTGGCGCGGTGAAGTTCTTGCGACTGAACAACTCGCAATCGAACCCCAGCAACACGGTGGGTGTAGGCATCGAGGGACGATCGCTTTCGGGAGACGTCACGGCTTCGCTCGATTCGATCGCGAACAAGAACAACTTGATCGCCAAACCGAACCTACTTGCGATGGACGGCCGCGAATCGGAACTGTTCATCGGCGATGCGATCCGATACATCGAATCGATCATCAACGGCCAAAACGGTCCCAGCGTCACCACGGGCACGGTTCGAGTCGGCGTTCGACTCTCGCTCTTCCCGCGGGTTGGTACGGATAGCGTCACCATGGATATGCGTCCTTCGGTGAGCTTCCTGCGCGGCTTCGAAAACGTTCCTCAGTTGGGTGGTCGACTTCCGCAGACAAGCGAACGAATGGCTCAGCAAACGGTAACGATCGGTTCGGGTGAAACCATCGCGATCTCTGGTCTGATTACCCAGCAAGATCGACGAACGCTCTCCGGAGTTCCGATTCTGAAGGACCTCCCGCTTCTCGGACAGTTGTTCCGACGAACGGACGTCGAGCGCATTCGAACGGAACTGGTCATCTTCGTCACCACCAAGATCATCGACGGTCCGGTTCGAACCGGGCAAAAGGTTCTCCCACTGGAGAGCGATATGCAAAACGATAAAGATCCAAAGGCCAAGAAGCCGAACAACGATAAGAAGAGCGAAGGGGGGGCTAAGTGAAGCGCGCCGTACTCGCAGGAGCCCTTTTTAGCCTCATCGCGCTGTCTGGCTGCGGTGGAGCGGGTGACACCGCCAATCTGCCTAGCCTCTACCAAGGCAACTGGGGCGGAACTTGGTCGAGCGGTGCGGGTCGAGACAGTGGAACCATCAGCCTGGTCGTCCTAATGGACGGTTCGGTCAGCGGATCCATCGCCCGATCTTCGGGAAGCGGATCGATCTCTGGATTCATCCAAAAGAACGGAAAGCTCAACGCCGTCGCCAGCTTTGCCGCGGGCGGAAACATGGTGATGGGCGGCAACGTGCAGCTTACGAACGGTCGACTAGTGGGATCGTTCAGCTACGTGATGATGGGTGTTGAATACGCCGGGTTCTTCGACTGCTCGCAAGGCGGCGGTTCGGGCTCGACCGGCGGGACCGGTGGCGGCACCGGCGGGGGAGCATAACATGAAGCGAAAGAACGCACTTATGGGCGGCTTGATTGCCGCAATCATCATCGGTTGCGGTGGTGGAACGGATATCACTTCCGGCTTCCCCGATCCGGACAACCGAGTTGTTCTGCCTACAGGCCCTGGCATTGATGGAGGTTCGATTACCCGTACCTTCCGTGCAGGAGACGTTTGGGAGTACGACGTAACAGGCACGATGCTTCGAGAGGTCTTTGACGACGCTGAGGAGATTCAGAGCAAGATGCAAGGACCGGTTTCGGGCCGAATGGTTCGCACCTTCACGGCGGCAACCGTTAGCGGTCAACCCGTGTTTAAGGTCACCGATTCGCTCTCGTACGCCATTAACGGAGGACTCACGTGGGTTGAGAACACCGAATCGTATGTTCGTCAAGAGGCCGATGGAAGCGTCACCATTCTTGGTCGACGGGAGCAACACACCGACACGTTTAACTCGACGGGTCGACCGTGGATTCCGGGTAACTGGTCCGCCGGCGCCAACGTGGGCGGCCAGCGACGGTTCTTCAATACCGCCGAATATCAGGACGCCTTCTTCGACATCAGCACTTCGCTCGCGGCAACAGGCAGCACGTCGGTTCAATCGACCAGCAGTCCGTTCACCGCTTGGCGATCGGTCTACGCGGATACGGCTCACAAGGAGTGGGATGTTTCGGATCGCTTGAATGCGGGTGAGAGCCCGGTCCGTGGATTTATCTTCAAGTCAACGGATGAAGTTCAATCCACCGACTGGTGGCTTCCTTCCGTCGGTGCACCCGTACGACGCGAGTACAAGTCGACCCGACTGGACTCGGTGGTCGACCGGATTGAAATCGATCCTACGACGGGTCAGATTCAGATCTTCTACCACAACGAGGATCGAACGCTCGACCTAGTGATGGTTCTCAAGAGCCGCTCTCTTCAGTAAGAGAGCGTTCCGAGAGAGCTAAGCAGACCCGCGGAGCTATCTGTGGGTCTGCTTTTTTGGAGGTCACCCTAAGAACCGAACGTGCGCCAAAGGTAGTAAGCCGTCATCCCAAAGCCGTAGATCGCGATCCCGGTTCGAAGCTTATCGGCATTGACCTTTTGTGAAACGCGCGAGGCAACGTACCCCCCGACGAGCGACCCTAAAACCAGGGGATAAGCGTGAGGCACAAGAACCAGCCCCTTCGCGATGAACACCAGAGAACAGGCGAGGTTGATCAACGAACCAAGCCAGTTTTTCACCGCGTTGAGTTCGTGAATATCCCCTTCCATGGTGAGCGAGAACGTGGCGAGCATCATGATCCCCATGCCCGCACCAAAGAACCCGCCGTAGATGGCAACCGGAATCTGGAGCAAAACGCCAGCCCACTTGGGCAGCACGGCATGGTGCCCTTTCGCGCTTAACGCCTTTTTGATCTTCGGTTGAACCGCAAGAAGGACCGAAGCAAGGAGGATCAGAAAAGGAACGATCGCCTTGAAAGTGTTATTGTCGGTGACAAGTAGGAGCCAGGCTCCCAAGAACGAGCCGATCACCGTGGGCAACCACAACGTTTTCAAGTGATGCTTCGTGCGCTCGATTTGATTGAGGAACCCAACCCCACCCGCAAACGAACCCGGGAAGAGGCCGACCGCATTCGTGGCGTTGGCAATGCGATCCGGAATATGCAGTCCAAGCGTAAGGGTGGGATAAGACACCAAAGACCCTCCCCCTGCAACAGAGTTCACGCCGGAGGCAATTGCCCCCGCGCCGAACATGACAAGGTAATCGGTTGGAGTAAGTGCCTGGACCATGCCTAGGCTAGACTAGCCGATTTTTCGCAAGACGCCGACCATTTCAATGGCCGCGAGGGCTGCTTCTCGACCCTTATTGCCAAACTTCAGCCCGGCTCGGTCGAGCGCCTGATCTTGCGTGTCGGGCGTCAGAATGCCCCAAGTGATCGGAAGAGCCGATTCCACTTGAAGCCCCATCAAAGCGCCTCCGACGTCTCCGCCAAGAAGCTTGGCGTGCGGCGTTTGACCCTGAAGAATGCACCCCAGAGCGACAACGGCTTCTAGGTCCGAATGCTTGGCGATGAGCGCCTTTACCGCCACCGGGATCTCCCATGTGCCGGGAACATGAACCACATCGATCTCGCCCGCACCGTGGCGCGTGAGTTCATCCAATGCTCCCGCAAGAAGTTCCTTGGTGACCAGTTCGTTCCACCGACTCACGACCACGGCGACTCTTGCACCGCTCAGATTCATATCGCCTCGAATTTCCGCCATGGCTATGTTCTAAGTATGGCGGATTTGGTGTGTTTCCTTAAGAAGGCCGTTCTAGGCGTTGGCTTCCCTTCTGAGAAGATAAAGAAGAGTGGGTGCGCCAAAGAGTGCGGTCACCACCCCAACCGGGAATTCCACGCCGCGCACTCCTCGTTGGGCGATTGCGTCTGCAAGCAGAATCAGGATCATCCCGATGGCCATAGAGGCAAACAGAGACCGTCGAACATCCGGTCCCACAATCCGTCGGGCAATGTGCGGAGCCACTAAGCCCACGAAGCCGATCACCCCGGCGGTTCCAACGCAGATCGACGTGAGGATCGTTCCCCATATCAAGACCGACCATCGCAGTCGCCCCGGATCGACGCCGAGCGTGATGGCGGTTTCCGAACTCACCATCATGGCGTTGAGCGACTTCGAAAGTCGGAACAGACCGATGTAGCCCAAGACTAGAGTAGGGGCAAGGAGAATCACGTTCTCCCACCGAGCGTTGCCAAAGTGACCCAGCAGAAACTGAAGCACGCGCGTGGTGGATTCACCCGAGGCAAGAAGAATCAAAGAGAGGACGCTGTAAAGCAGCGTGGAGAGCACAACCCCCGCAAGAAGCAAACGTTGGGGGTCGGTGACCCCTCGTTTTCGGCTGAGGGCAAGAACCAGAAGTAGCGTGCCAAGTCCTCCCGCGAAGGCCGCGATCGGCATCGCCAAAACGCCAAGAGCTCCGGCGCTGAGCCCAGATACCAAGATGATTGCGCTACCCACCGCAGCGCCGCTACTGGTTCCAACAATGTAGGGCTCCGCCAGAGGGTTGCGGAAATAGGCCTGAAACGTCACGCCAACCCCACCAAGAAGGGCGCCTACCAAACCCGCTTCCAGTCCCCGGGCCAGGCGCAGTTTCCAAACAATGCGGTTGATCACCGTATCGTCTACGGGCCCACGCAAGATCTCCTTCACCACATCCCACGGGGCGTACCACTCGAAGCTTCCAATCCCAATGTGCGTGAGGAGCGCAAGTAGCGCCAACGGAAGAAAGAGCCAAGCCGCACCCGTAGAGGTTCGCACCGGGCTGGAAACCTTGCTTGAAGATTGGCTCATGGTACGTTCCGGCGCGTAGTCCCCCGCGATTCAACGCCCACGATTGCGCGCGGAGATGAGTGCAAGGTCCCGTTCAACGGTTATACTCAACTCGGTGGAAACTCCCTCTCTTTCCTCGCGTGTCGAGTTGCTAAAGCCGTCCCCGACGTTGGCAATTACTTCTAAAGCCAATGCGATGAAAGCTCAGGGTGTCGACGTCATCGCCTTTGGCGCGGGTGAGCCCGACTTCAATACGCCGAAGGAAATTTGTGATGCGGCGAAGGCGGCCATTGACAGTGGCTTCACCAAGTACACCCCGAGCGCAGGCATTGTTGAACTGAAGCAAGCCATTGTTGGGAAACTCGCTCGCGAAAACAATCTCACTTACTCGCCCGAGCAAATCATCGTGTCGTGCGGTGCTAAGCACAGTGTTTACAACACGCTTCAAGTCTTGGTGAACCCCGGCGATGAGGTGATCCTGTTCGCACCTTACTGGATGACCTACGCCGACCAAATTCGGTTGGCCGGCGGTGTTCCGGTGATCGTTCAAACCGGACCAGAGACCGACTTTGTCCCTTCCTACGACGCACTCCGCGCCGCCGTCACTCCTAAGACGAAGGCGATCCTGCTCAACAGCCCGAGCAACCCCACGGGTGGAGTGTTCCCCAGGCAGACGCTTAAAGAGATTGCGACGGTTGCCCTCAAGCACAACCTCTGGATCATCTCCGACGAGATTTACGAGCGCTTGGTTTACGGATTTGAGGCGGGATCAATCGCCGCTCTGGGTCAGGACGTTCAAGATCGCACCATCACCATCGGTGGCTGCTCCAAGTCCTATGCAATGACGGGCTGGCGCATCGGATTTGCCGCTGCCCCGCCGGCGGTGGCAAAAGCCATGAGCAACTTGCAGGACCAGGTCACCAGCAACCCGACCTCGTTCGCTCAAAAGGGCGCGACCGTCGCTTTCAACCTGCCTTCAGACCAGATTGAAGCCATGCGCGTGGAGTTTGAGGCTCGCCGGGATCTCATTGTTCGACTTCTGAACGATGTGCCCGGATTCGAGTGCAATCTTCCGCACGGAGCGTTCTATGCCTTCCCGAAGGTCACGGGCGCGCTGAAGGACGGAGAAACCGATGTGGAATTGGCATCTTGGCTCTTGGAAGAGGCCAAGGTCGCTGTGGTCCCAGGTTCGGTTTTTGAGGGAGCAGGTCACATTCGGTTGAGTTACGCCACCAGCCGACAGAATATCGAGGAGGGCGTTCGCCGGATTAAGCAGGCGATCGTCGACCGTACTGGATGAGCGGAACGGTTTCCATTCCAAAGGGCATTCCGCTCAAGAGCACCCATCTCTTCGCCTTGGCGATGAGACACCGGTCGGCCACCCCTAACGTTTGCGACAGCTACGAGCGACTGGAGTTCTTTGGCGACTCCGTGCTCGGCCTCGTCGTTGCTCAGTACCTGTACGAACACCACCCGAACTGGGACCAGGGCTTGATGTCCAAGGCGAAGAGCAGCGTGGTGCAAGAAGCCCCGCTAGCTGAAATCGCAAAGAAGCTTGGGCTGGAAGCCTGCCTTGAGCTGAGCGCCAGTGAGGAAGTCACGGGCGGGAGACAGCGAGCATCGATTCTTGCCGACATCGTGGAAGCCGTCTTTGGTGCGATCTACCTTGAATCCGGATTAGAGGTTGCTCGCTGGTTCATTCTTGAGCAGCTTCACCCGTATCTCATGCGAATCAGCAGCGGAGACGTAAACCCGGACGACTTTAAGAGCAAACTTCAGGAGATCGCGCAGTCGATCTGGAGAAAAACGCCCACCTATCGGGTTGCGAAGGAACTTGGGGGTTCCCATGATCGCCAATTCGTTGTGGAGGTCGTCTTCGACAACGAAGTTATTGGCGAAGGGCGCGGACGATCAAAGAAAGAAGCCGAACAAGCAGCGGCGTCTGAGGCGATCGAAGCGATCAGAAGGCACATGAAGGCGGGCCAGGCCAACGGATAAACGTTTTTAAAGCAATCTTTAAGTATTATTGCCGGTTATTCGATCTTCAATTGTCTCAGTGCCTTATACCGGCATGAATTCTGTTGATACACTGCTTTGTAACTGTTAGGAGAGTTTGGAAAATGAAAGGAATTTGCATTGGAATTGCGGGGTTGGCTCTCGCTGGAAGTGCGCTCGCACGTCCAGAGTTGAACGCGTTCATCAACAAGCCCGCGAACACCGTGCCTGAGCTGATGGTTCAGGTTCGGTCGGATCGGTCGGTTATGGACCGATACATGCGCCACTTCTCGATGTCCAAGGAAGAGGTCGTGGATTACCTAGGATCCCTTCGACTTGGCACGCTGAAGAAGAGCGGCAACTACGTTATCTACAGCGTTCCAGAGGGTGGCCGCATCAAGGCCCACGTCGCCTTCTTTAAGAAGGGCACTCCCGCGTTTGTAGACAAGAACGGCAACCCGATTCTTCGAGTGAAGTGTGGCAACCCGTTCGTCCGCGGTCCGGTGGTTGCTTACGCGATCCCACCGAGCTCCCCGGTTGTGAGTGACGAGATTGCGGAGCCTTCCTCGTTGGCAACTCGCGAGGCTCTCACGACGATCCCAGAACCGGCAATGAGCACTTTGGTCGCCCAAGTGCCGACCGTAGAGACCTTTGAAGAAGAAGTGGTGACTCCGGGTGAGCCCATGGCGCTGCGAACCGTTCCCCCAATGACTTCAGAGTCCGTTATTCCTCCCCCTTTGGCGCAGACGTTCTCGGGTGGAGCTAGCATCGGAGCGATTGCAGGAGTCCTGGGTGGAGTTGGCGGCGTGATTGCTGTCTCCGGTGGAACGGGTGGAACGCCCAACGTCGTTCCGGAGCCCGCGACGCTGATCGCTCTGGGTGCAGGTGCGGTTGCACTTGTCCGACGGCGCCGACGCAAGTAAGAACTTCTCCCTTCCAAACTCCAAAAACCCCTTGCCTGCGGCAAGGGGTTTTTTCGTTTGCCGAGATCTCTCAGATAGTCCCAAAAAGGGACTCCCTTATTTGGTATTTCTCAACGGTGGAATTACCAGATTCGATCCTTACTCACGAATTAGGCACAAATTAGTCCTTAGACTTCAAATGTTGAGCGCTTTCTGTGCTCGACCTTGGAGTACTGACATGTTCAAACATAAATTCCTTGCCCTTGGGCTACTTGGCGTCGCCGCTGCCGGCGCGCAGGCTGATATGATTAGCCTCGACTTCGAAAGCTATCCGGACGGAAAGATCACCAACGGTTACGACGGTTGGAAGATCACCAACTCCGCTTGGGACCAAGAGGTCGTCTCCTCCAACGCCATCTCCGGAAACAAGAGCTGGCGCATGAGCAACGCCGTTGCGAGCGGATCGTTCGGAGATCAGCCTTTCACCCCCGCACTCAACAATGCGGTCAGCTCGTCTTCCGCCTACAACGTCTTCAAGATGAACCTCGACTTCGAACCGCTTGCAGGTGGCAAGGCGGGTGAAAACGTTGTGATCAGCATCGACAACGGAACCGGTCAGCGAGGCAACTACATCCGCATCCGAAACTCGGGTGGGATCGACAATTCCTGGCAGGTCGACGTATTCGACTACGACGGCACGAATTTCATCAACACGGTTCTGGCGAGCAACCTCTCCGCAGGCACCACGTACAACCTGGGCTTCACGCACACGTTCGTTCCTGGCGCGCAAAACGACGTTTGGACCGTGGACTTCAACGGCGCCACCGTCTTCACGGGCATCGGTTGGGAGGATTACTTCGTCGATGTGAATGAGACGGTCACGCCTTACGACCGACTCTTGTTCCGCGCGGGTGGCGCCCCCACTTCCGGTGCAGTAGGCGTTCTGTTCGACAACATCACCTACCAAGCCGTACCGGAACCCGGCACAATGGTCGCTCTCGGTGCAGGCGCCCTCGCACTGATTCGACGACGCAAGAAGGCTTAATCGCCACTCTGCTCTCAAGCTCAACAATCCCCTGGCTCCTTGAGCCAGGGGATTGTTTTTGTTGAAGCACTGAAGTCCCAAAAAAGAAGAGGCCGACCGAAGTCGACCTCATTCTAGGCTTGGGGAGAGGCTGTTACTTGCGCTTGCGCTTCAAGAAAGCGGCAAGACCAAGACCGAGGGCAGCCATCGTTCCAGGCTCGGGAACCGCTTGCAGCGATCGCCCGTGGATATCCATCCGAAGCGACTCGTTGTTTCCGCCGATGAGTTGCACGTCGCCACCGAACGTCCAGTTGTAGCTGGAGAGATCGGTATCGGATACTAGCCACTGAATCGATTGGCCGTTCGTTGCCGTACCAAATGGGTTGTAGCCCGTGGACGGATCGATCGTTCCATTGAAGAACGAACCGTTGAAGTTGGCTCCAGAGGTGAACGACAGGTTCGAGAAGATGTTCTGCGAACCGGACGAGGAAGCTCGGTTTTCGATCCGAAGAGCGTTGAAGGATCGGTTAGGAGCGATCGAGTTCAGGGTTGCGGCGTTGGTTCCGCCGGGAGCCGTCGAGAAGGTGCCCCAGGAGAGCGTGGTCTTGTTGTTCGAAGCCTTGTCCGTAACGCTCCAGATGAACCCTTCTCCCACCTTGTGCTCAAGCGCAAAAGCGAACGTGCGAGCGCTGATGAAGGCGTTGTTTCCAATATTTGCCTGGATGAAGTTGGCAGAGGTTGCGGTGCCTGCAGTGTTGGCAAGGGAAAAATCCCAGTTGCCGTTGTCGCTCTTGAACTTGGCGCCCACAACGGTGGTTCCAGAATCGGAAACGGGTCGGTAAGCGAGCGAGTTGACATGCACTTGCTGGGCGCTTGCCATAACACTAAGCCCGAGCGGCACAAAAAGCATAATTTTCTTCATTGATACTCCTTTGCGAAAGCGCGTTGGCTCGACTCGAACCAACGAAAAAAGTCTACAGAGCATCAAATTGAATTCTCTTCAATAGAACTACCTGGAATACCTAAAACCGGTATTCCGCGAACACTAACTGCTTACATGTTGCACACTAACCATCTTTCTTGTTTTAGTAAAAGTAGGGATTTTTCACGATTCAAACAAATGCAGAGCGACACCAGATCAATGAATTTGAACTTGTTTACGGACAATGCGCAGATTCGATGAGTTCCTTTTCGGGGCGATCGTTGGTAGAGACTCCATCGTTCCCTCACCGCTCGTCGAGTCAGTCTTTTAGAAAAAAGGGAGAGCCGTCCTGCAAAGGTCGGCTTTCCCTTTTTAAGTGATTGTTAAGAATCACTTAGCCCAACTCGGCTGCTTTAGGCATTCTCAGTGAGCGTAGTGTCTTGTGCAGGCTCGCTCTTCTGGCTCGCGAGCAATCCGCCGAGAGCACCCGTGTTGATCGGAGCCACAACGGGATCGACCGCAGGCTGCGGGGCAACGTTCTGGTTCCGATTCTCAACGATCTTCGGAACGGCTTGCAACGCATTGACTACATCGATGGGGATTGCCAAGACCACCGTATTCGCCGCCGAGTTCCCAAGGGTGTCCAGCGATTGAAGCGTTCTTAGCTGTAGAGCACCCGGAGCGGTCGCCATCTCTCGAGCGGCAGCAGCAAGGTTCTCGGCGGCTTCGCGGTCGCCTTCCGACTTGGTGATGTTCGCCCGTTTTTCTCGTTCCGCCGCAGCCTGACGAGCCATCACGCGCTTCAGGTCTTCGGGCAGAACAATGTCTTGGATGCGGATACCCGCAATCTGCAGGCCCCATCCGCTGGTCTCCGACTCGACCATCTTCTCAATCCTCTCACCGAGCGCCTCACGATCCGCAAGGATTTGGTCGAGCGTAACGCTACCGACCACGTCTCGCAAAGCCGTTTGAGCGTACTGGCGAATGGCGCTTTGATAGTTCTGCACCTGGATGATCGCGTTTGCCGGGTTATCGACGCGGAGGAAGATCACGCCGTCCAAGGAGACGGGCACGTTGTCTTTGGTGATCGCCTGCTGGGTGGGGATGTCAACGGTCGAGATCCGAGTATCGACGCGACGAGTCGTATCGAAGAACGGAAGGATGGTGAAAATGCCTGGCCCTTTTAAAGCATGAAACTTTCCAAGGCGAAAGACGATGACCTTCTCCCACTGTGCGGCAACGCGCAGGGCGGAGCTAAGGAAACCGGAAATAAAGAGACCGATCAGGAACTTCCACCAACCCGAGGCAGGGTCGGCTTGGACCCCAGAGGCGAACCAACTGAGGGCCGCCAAGATCATGAATAGAATGGTTGGGAGTGGATTTGCCATCTCAATGATAGGTACGGATCACCCACGACGGAGGATGCGGGGGGCAAAGCCGAGCGCACCCGACCGTAGACCTAGAGACAGGTTGGAGGCACGGGTACATTTGAACCGGCGGACAACCGCTAGAGAGCTTCCATGAGCGACTACCCGCCGATTCACGAGGATTCCGCGACTCCGCCCGCCAATGGTGGAAGGCCTCAGTTCGAGCTAGGAACCCCGCCACAGGCTCAACCTTTCTCTAAAGGCAGCTATTCCGGAGCCGCACCGTTCGCTCAAGATTCACCGGAGCTTTCTCTCCACCGAACTTGGATCGGTTGGGCGCTCTTGTTTCTTTTCTTCACGTTTTCCATCGGGTCCGCCCTGTACGGGTTCACTCGCAACAAAGGCACCTCCCCGCTTGAAGATAATCGGGCCCTTCGAACCCAGTTGATTCTCGGTCTCACTCTCCGAGCGAATTCCCCGTCGATGGGTGACGCCAACCTTCGTCAGGCAAAGGACTTGCTGAAGGAAAGCAAAGACGAAGAGGCGATTGCATGGCGCTTGCTTGTCGACCGATTGGAGACCCCGGTCGAGAAGCCGCTCTCCAAAGGATCGGAGAAAGATCTCACGACTCTCAGCAAGTCGAAAAGTCCCTCCAGTCGCGCTGTAACAGAGTTTCTCAAGAGCTCCGAGTTCGGAACCAAAGGTGGAAAGCCCACCCTCTCGCCTGGGGTTAGCGCTTTGCCCGAACGGGACCTTCGGAAAGAAATCGCCCAGACCATTGTTTTGGAATCCCAAGGCAAGAAGTCGGAGGCGGCAAAGATCTTTCCGTTGTCTCGAGTAGCTCCGATGCTGCTGGTGATCGCAGGCGCCATGTTCGTCGTTTTCGGCGGGATAGGCGCTTGGCTCTATTTCATCATCGGATCGAAATCGGGGACCATTCGCCCGAAGGGCTTTCCCACCGGGCCTCTCACCGAGGCAATGGCGGACCGCCTCGCGATTCGGGCCGGATTGCTTCTGCTCGCGTTTGTCGGCATGATGATTTTCGGAGCGGCCCTGGGATCGGTGAAATCCCTGACGAATAGCCCCGTTGCCGAAACTGTTGCCGGGCTTCTTCCTTACGCATTCATGATCGTGTTGGTGCTCATGCTCCCGACCGACGCGGTTTTCGGCGACAAATTCAGAACCAAGGGCATCGGTGCCAGCTTGGACGGGCTCCTGATCAAGATCGGAATTGGTACCGGAGGTTGGTTTGCCAATGCAGCACTGCTCATGGTTGCCATCCTCATCAGCATTCCGCTCATGCGGGTTTTGCCGACCAACTCTCACCCAGCAGGCGAGCAGATGCTTGCCAATCCGGATGCGGCAACCATGATCAGGGTTTTGCTCATGGGGTCGGTCGCCGCTCCCATCTGGGAGGAGATTGTCTTCCGCGGAATGCTCTTTCCGGCTATTGCGCGAAAGACGAACTCCGTAGCTTGGGGCGTCTTTTTATCAAGTCTATTGTTCGCCGCAATCCACCCTCAGGGACCAGGGGCTTGGCTGCTGTTAGGCACCATCGGTGGACTCAATTGTGTGCTCACCTACTACACCAAGTCACTCATTCCCGGCATTGTTCTGCACATGCTCAACAACACCGCCGTCTTCGCCTTTGCCTATTTCTCAAGCGTCCGATAGCCTGCATTTAGGAAACGTTTGCCAATGGCAGCCGTAGGACAACTTGTGATTTCTGCCCTGGACTTAGGTTCAAGTTCGAACTCCGTTTAGGGATTTCCTTTATCCATCGGCAAACGATCTTTTTCGCTTCGCTTTCCAAAAAGAAGCCAATCAGATCGGCAGAGGCAACGTAACATGGCAAGCACAATGAACCCTCCTACCGGGACCTCTTCCGAGGGGAACCCGCCCAAAGGCATCGCCGGCACGCCGCTGGTCGACATCCAAAGCTCGCAAGACGAGCGCAATATCGCGATCGATAAGGTCGGCGTCAAGAAAGTCAAATATCCGATTCAGGTGCGAGAGCGAGACAACGGACCGCAACACTCGGTTGGCACCTTCACCCTCACGGTGGACCTTCCTAAAGAGTTCAAGGGAACCCACATGAGCCGATTTTTGGAAGTGTTGGCCGAGCACAACAACGACGTCAGCGTGGAGACGATCCCGGACATTCTCACGAAGCTCCGCGACCGACTGCATGCGGATACGGCCCACCTGGAAGTCGATTTCACGCTGTTCAGAGGCAAGGCCGCTCCCGTCACCGGCAAGGTCGGCATGATGGGCTACGAAGTTGGCTTTATCGCCGCCGGCGGTAAGCAAAACGAGTTCTGGCTTCGGCTTGTGGTTCCGATCACAACGCTTTGCCCGTGCAGCAAGGAGATCTCCAGCTTCGGCGCTCACAACCAACGCGGCTACGTTTCCGTAAAGGTGAAGCCGGAAGGCAAACTGTGGCTGGAAGACGTGATCGACATGATCGAGTCGGCAGGTTCGGCTCAGCTCTATCCGGTTCTCAAACGACCCGATGAGAAGTTTGTGACCGAGCAGGCGTACAGCAACCCCCGATTCGTTGAGGACATGGTGCGCGAAGTCGCCCTTGCGTTCGATCGCGAAGACCGAGTCGCCGCTTACGAGATCGAAGTCGAGAACCACGAGTCGATCCACGATCACAACGCTTACGCCTACTTGGCTCGCACCAAGTAATTCTCCACGACGCCGATCTCCAAGGGTTCTGGAGGTCGGCGTCTTTTTCTCGCCCGGTGCGGATTTCAATTTGCGGATTACAATCTGGCTATGTCCGACCGTTTGCGAGTGATTCAAGACGCCCAACGGCATCTTGCAGCGGCGGAGCCGTTTTTCGCCGAGCTGATTCAGCGAGTACCCGAATGCTCTCTTGCCAATAGCCGAGACCACGTGGATCTGTGGGAGGAGTTGGTCGGCACGGTTATCGGTCAGCAACTCTCTGGCAAAGCCGCCATCGCCATCGAGAATAAGTTCAAAGCGCTCTCCCCACCCTATCCCACTCCGGCATGGGTGCGGGAACGGACCATTGAGGAACTGCGCGCCGCCGGTCTATCGAACGCCAAAGCGAAGACCATCCTTGGCATCGCTCACGAGATCGATGATCTCCCCACGTGCGATCAGTTACTGAGTTGGTCTGAGGAAGCAGTGGCAGAACGGCTTGTTAAGCTCAAAGGGGTTGGTCCTTGGACCGTAGACATGCTGCTGATCTTTCGGCTGGGGAGACTGGATGTGCTTCCGGTTGGAGACTTAGGCGTTCGCAAAGGCTTTCAGAACCTTCTGCAATCAAAAGGGGTTGCTTTGGAAAGGCTCCCCGATCCGGCAGAGATGATCGAGGCGGCCGCACCTTGGAGACCCTACCGTTCCGTCGCCGCGTGGTATCTCTGGCGATCCCTTGAATCGTAAGCCGTTAGCCGAGATCGCATAAGTCGGCAAGAGATTTTCGCTTTGGAAGATAAAGTGTTGATAGCTCCAACCCTTAGATTCCGAGTCCCGCGACCCTGAAACAGCGTCGGTTTCCCCTCGCCGGGTACCCTATTCCGTTGGAAAGATGAAGATTTACACGTCGGAAAGCGTGAGCGTTGGACACCCAGACAAACTGGCAGATCAAATTTCAGACGCTCTCCTCGACGCCTTTTTGCAGGAAGATCATGCTCTGGGCAAGAGCGGATCGACCCGAGTTGCTGTTGAGACCCTTCTCACCCGAGGTGCGGTCATCGTCGCCGGTGAAGTTCGAACCGAGGGTTACGTCGACGTTGCGAACATCGTCCGAGACACCATCACTCAAGCCGGTTACACCAAAACCGATTACGGCTTCGATGGAAACACCTGTGGCGTGCTTGTTGCGATTCAGCCGCAATCGGCTCACATCGCTCAGGGCGTAGACACCGGCGGAGCAGGCGACCAAGGCATGATGTTCGGCTACGCCACGAACGAAACGCCGGAGGGCATGCCGCTACCGCTTGCCATCGCCCACGCGCTCACCCGACGATCGGCCGAGATTCGCAAGAATCCGAAGTCGTTCGACGCGCAAATCGAGGAGGGCGACATTCGACCGGACGCCAAGAGCCAAGTCTCGGTGGAGTACGACGACAACGGCCGACCTTCGCGCATCCAAACCATCGTTCTCTCCCAGCAACACTCCGCTCGATACGAGCAGAAGGTCCACGAGGTCGTTCACGAGCACATCATCAAGCCCGTTCTTGAGCGATACAGCGACTACGTGAAGGGAGACATTCAGTATCACGTCAACCCGACCGGAACCTTCGAAATCGGTGGTCCGCAGGGCGACACCGGCGTCACAGGTCGAAAGATCATCGTGGACACTTACGGCGGCATGGCTCCGCACGGCGGTGGCGCATTCTCTGGTAAGGACCCCACAAAGGTCGACCGATCCGCCGCGTACATCGCGCGGTTCCTTGCCAAGAACGTGGTTGCCGCAGGTCTTGCTCAGCGATGCGTGATCCAATTGGCATACGCCATCGGCGTGGCACAACCCGTCGCCATCAACGTGGAGACGTTCGGCACGGAAACCATTCCGACCGCTGAGATTGAGAAGCGACTGCGCGAGAAGTTCGATCTCTCGCCGAAGGGCATCATCGACACGCTTCAGCTTCTGAACCCGAACCTGCGATACATCGAGACCGCTAAGAACGGTCACTTCGGCAACTCCGCGTTCCCCTGGGAGAACACGGCCGTTTCCGCCGAGCTTCGCTAATTCGGACTCTGCTCGACCGAGCCCCGTGGAGAACTTCCGCGGGGCTTTTTTCATCCGGGGCGGACACCAGAGGCCCCTTTTTCCCACGAGACATACCGGTTTCTAGGAGGGAACGTCCGGTTCGGTTACCTTGTTCCTCTATAGGGCGTCGCACAATGAACGGTAGCGACGATCGCTAGGTTGTATTGCTGTGTGGCGTTATTGGTGGAAGAAAGGCTCTGAGAAGGCGTACGACGCCCTTGAATTGGCCTATCTGCGCCTCAAAATCAAGCTCAAACGCCGATCACCGATCATTACCCTCATCACCCTGTTTCTCGTTGTTGGGGCGCTTGCCATCTTCCCTTACGCTCAATGGGCCTACACGGGCTTTGCTGAGGAAGCCGTTTTGGGAGCCTACTTCTACCGAGACGGTGAGAAGGGGAAGAGCAACTTCGACGAACTGAATCGCCTGCGTCGCCAGGTTTCAGGTTGGCGCGGGATTTCGCGCGACCGTCGACTGGAACTGGGGCTCGCACGCGCCGAATCGGTTCTGGTGGAATCGCACTTTGATCGATTGGACCAGCGGACTCTCCAGGAGATCGGTCAGCATGCCGCCCAGTGGCGATCGACGAACGATCCCGAACTACGCATGGAAGGCGATCTGATTCAGCGGTTGATCGAGAAACAGACGGCACCCGCGGTCCAAGTCCTCAATGCCTCCACAAGGTCCCCTGCTCCTACGGAGTAGACCAGGGTATCGACTCTAAAGGCTCCAAGGTCGCTTTCAGCGAGAACGGAAGACCCCTCCGAGAGTGAATTCGAGCCTGCTGATTCCGAATGGAAACGGCTGCCTCGACCGCCTTGCTTCCCCCTCAAAAACAACAAACCCCGCACCGACCACGGTCGGAGCGGGGTTTGACTTGGACGTCCTCTTACTTGCCGGACGTGTTGTTCATGTCCGAGTTGCCTCGGTAGTAGTCGCCCAGCAGGTGCTCGGCGAAGTACTCCATCAGCATCTGGGTGAAGTAAGGCTGCATATCGGCAAAGCCGTGCGCCTTGCCTGGGAGCATCATCATGTCGAACCGCTTATTGGCTCGAATGAGGGCATTCACCAGCCGAACCGTTCCGCCCGGGTGGACGTTGTTGTCCATGTCCCCATGGACCAGCAACAGCTTGCCCTTGAGGTTTGCGGCGAGTTCGTGGTTGGTCGGAACCTTGATCTCGAACTTCTTGTCGCTTTCCTTCTTCTCGCCCGTATCGAACTGAAGGGCGTAGAGCATCGCGTCTAGATAAGACTCCTCTGGCACTTCGCCGGATCCGGTTGCTCCCGTTGCCGCCCCTGCGCCGGTGGTGGGAGGAGGCGTGGAAGCCGCGACTCGCAGACCGTGGTGCTGCTCGCTCCAGTTTTGGTTGTAGATGTTGTTATCGTGGTTGCCCGCGCTGGAGACACCGCACTTGAAGAAGTCGTTGAACGGGGGCAGAAGAAGCGCCGCAGCGGTCATGAATCCGCCACCGGAGTGACCGTAAATGCCCACTCGCTCCACATCCACCCACGGATATCGCAGACCCAGTTGCTCAATACCCGCCTTCTTGTCCGCCAATCCGTAGTCGCGAAGGTTGTAGTAACCGTAGCTGTGATAGGCGTTGGAGCGAGCCGGGTTGCCGCCTCGGTTTCCAATTTGAATGACGATGAAGCCAAGCTGGGCCAAACGGTGGTTGGTCGCAATGGCGGAGAAGGTCGAAGAAACACTCTCGGTTTGCGGACCGGGATACACGTTGGCGATCACCGGATACTTCTTCTTGGGGTCGAAGTCGATCGGCTTCCACATGTTGCCGTAGATGTCCGTGACGCCGTCCGCCGCTTTCACGGTGAATCGGTCCGGCATCCGGAAACCGGTCTCCTCAAGGCGGGAGAGGTCGGTCTTCTCCAGAGGCATCACGACGTTGCCATCGATGTCTCGAACCACCATTTCCGGAGCCAGGTCGACGCGCGAATACTGGTCGACGAAATACTGCTTGGTCGGAGAAACGCTGGCGCTGTGGTCGGCATCGCCGCCATCCAGAAGTTTCACCTTTCCACCCGTAAGGGGCACTCGGTAGGTGTGCTTGTAGTAGGGGTTCTCGCCCGATTCTCGGCCTACGCCCGTCACCCACATCTCGTTCTTGTCGGTATCGACGTGAACGATTCCATCGGCGCGCCATGGACCGGAGGTGATCGCATTCTTCAGCTTGCCGTCGTTGGAATAGAGGTAGTAGTGCCCCCAGCCGGTGCGCTCAGAGAACCAAACGAAATCGCCGCCGGGCTTCACGTAATTCACGTTTTGCGATTCCAAGAAGGCGTTCTCGACCTTCTCGGTAAGCATCACTTCGATCTTGTTCGTCGAGAGATCGATTTGGCAGAGCTCTAGGTTTCGCTGAAGTCGGTCTCGGCGAACGAATCGCAGCGAATCCGAGGTGGTGTCTTGCCAGTGAATGTTGAAGAGGCGCTGATCCTTCCACTTCTCAACCGGGAGCTTCGTGAGCTTTCGGCTGGTGGTGTCGAACGTATAAAGCTCTTGCTGAGTCACGTCCGCTTCACCCGGCATGGCGTACTTGTACTTCAGCAGAGTTGGACGAGGCTCGGAAAGCGAATTGACGAGGTACAGGTCCTTCACCTTTCGCGAGTCGAATCGGGAGACATAGAACCGCTTCGAGTCTTTGCTCCAGGTGACGTTGGCTCGAACGCGCGTTTCGGTGGGAGCCGCAGCCCCGCCTTGGCCTTCGGTTTGGGTGGTTCGACCCTGCTGCTGCATCTGCTGGCGGAACTGCTCGCGCTGCTCGCGCTCGGCCTCTAGATCGCGGAATCCGAACGAGTACTCGGCTTCACCGTCGAAAGTGATCTGGAGAGGCTTTCCTTCCTTGCCGTCGACCACCTGAACAAAGAAGAGGTTGTGGTCTTGAGCGTAGACGTAGCTCTTGTTATCCGGCGAGTTGTTCTTGAACGAGCCGGTTCGACCCGCAAAACCCTGTCCGCCGCCCTGACCGCGACCTCCGCCGCCTTGTCGACCGCCACCCGGTCCGCCCGCAGGGGGAGTGTCGCCACCTGCGCCCGCCTCTCGCTCTTTGAGCGTGTTGGTCTTTGCGTTGAACTCCCAGTTCTTGTTGAGAGCGCGGAATCGCACCAGATGGTGCTCCTTCTCATCGACAGTGACGTTCTGGATATCCAGGGTCTCCGCATCGATCGGACGATTGCCAGTGGCGCTCAAGGCAGCCGCAAGCTCGTTCGGATCGAAGAGGAGCGTCTTGGACTTTGCCTTAGGGTCGACCTTGTAATACTTGGTGCCCTTGCTGTCTCGCCACGAGTACCAGAACACGTCGGTCTTGCCGATCCAAGTGGGCGAGATGCTTGAGCTGTAAAGGAACGGTCGCATCGCTTCCGCCGTGAAGCGATTGGCGAGTTTCCAGTTGGCAACGTTGGTGCGAGACTCGACCGCAGGCGAGGGTTGTCCTAAGCCGACGGCAAGTGCCAGCGACCCGGCGAGCAGAGAAAGAGTTGGCATAGAGAATTCCTGATCGAAATGAAACGGACAGATGGAAAACGCAATCTAGCCGCCTCCACATAGCCGGAAAATCGCGTTTCGCCTATTTTAAGACCCTCGCGCGCGCGTGCACAGGTCTCTGCCGTTCAAATGCCTCCAACCTGCAAAAGAAAATCCGATGGATCGCGGATCGAGTGGAGTCACCCGACGGCTTCGTCCAGGGATATTCACAAAGGTTTTGTTAAGGCATGTCGCTATTCATTTTGCGAATAGTGACACTTTATCCATTTTATCGACCGAGAATTTCATCCAAATGAGCCGCCTGCCACTTTGCTAGTTCCTCAATTGGCTCGCGGATGGATCGTCCCAGCGGGGTGCAGAAATACTCCACTCGGGGCGGCTTTTCCGCATAGATCTTCTTATCAATTAAATGGGCGGATTCTAGCAATCTCAGTGCGCGTGAAAGCTCCGAATTTGTGACTTCTTTTAGGTTCGATTTGAGTTCACCGAAACGAATCGGACCGTCTTGACGATGCAGTTCCCAAAGGGTTGGGAGTATCCATCTGCCTGCAAGCAAGTGAAACAGTCCTGCCACCTCGCAACCATCGTTGCGTAGTACCGCTTCTTCTACCACCCGTGCTCTTTTGAATTCTCGTGCTGACATGTTCAATATGGGGATTCCAAAAGTTACTCCAATCCCCAGAAGGGTGGTTAGTAGGTTTTTTCATCCTATCGTTTAGGGCGCTCACTTCTTCGCGTAGAACGGGGCAACCCAACCGGGTCCCAGGAAATCGACCATGAACGACGCTCGAACTTTGCTTACTCCAACCGACCACGTCCTGCTCCTCATCGACCACCAACCGCAAATGGCGTTCGGTGTTCAGTCGATCGACCGACAGACACTGGTCAACAACACCGTAGGCCTAGCCAAGTCGGCGAAGGTGTTCAACGTCCCGACCGTTCTGACCACGGTGGCTGCGGAAACCTTTAGCGGTCACATCTGGCACGAGATTCAGGCCATTTTTCCGGATCAAACGCCGATCGACCGGACGACGATGAACACCTGGGAGGACACGCGAGTCACCGATCTGCTCAAGTCTTACGGCAAGAAGCGCATCGTCATGGCCGCCCTTTGGACTGAAGTCTGCCTCACCTTCCCCGCGATCGATGCTCTGCGAGAAGGCTGGGACGTGCACGTGGTGGTCGATGCTTCCGGTGGCACCACCAACGACGCTCACAAGTACGCGATCGATCGCATCGTTCAAGCAGGCGGCGTTCCGTTGACCTGGTTGCAGTACCTTCTCGAACTCCAACGAGACTGGGCTCGTGGCGAGACTTACGCGGGCACCACCGGAATCGCCATGGAGCATTCCGGTGCGTACGGCATTGGTCTCAAGTACGCCAAGCAGGTGCTGGGCGAGCACGCCTCCGAAGCAGGAGCCTAACGGAACAACCATGAGCATCGCCCCGGAACTTATTGTCACAAACGCGAAGATTCACACGTTGGATCCTGGCAAGCCCTTGGTCGAGGCCCTTGCTTGTCACGAAGGAAAGATTGTCGCCACGGGTAGCAACGAAGAGATTCGCGCGCTTGCCGGGTCTTTCACGAAGGTGATCGACGCGAATCGCAAGACCATCATTCCGGGGCTGAACGACTCTCACTTGCACCTCATTCGAGCAGGGTTGAACTACAATCTCGAACTTCGCTGGGACGGCGTGGATAGCCTCGCCGACGCCCTCGCCATGCTGAAGAACCAAGCGATTCGCACCCCGGCTCCCCAGTGGGTGCGAGTCGTCGGTGGCTGGAGCGAATTTCAGTTCAAAGAGCGCCGGATGCCCACTCTTGACGAGATCAACGCGGTCAGCGGTGACGTTCCGGTGTTCATCCTGCACCTCTACGATCGCGCCCTGCTGAACCGAGCGGCCCTTCGAGCTGTCGGCTATACCAAAGACACCCCGGACCTTCCCGGTGCGGAAATCCAGCGCGACACCCAAGGCAACCCCACAGGCATGCTCATCGCTCGCCCGAACGCCTTCATTCTCTACAAGACGCTCTCGATGGGACCCAAGTTGGACCCAGACGATCAGGTCAACTCCACTCGCCACTTTATGCGCGAGCTGAATCGCCTAGGCGTCACCTCGTGCATCGATGCCGGGGGCGGTTTCCAGAACTATCCGGACGACTACGCGATCATTCAGAAGTTGCATGGCAATGGCGAACTCACCGTTCGAATCGCCTACAACCTGTTCACTCAGCGAGCGGGCGCCGAGAAAGACGATTTCGTGAACTGGGCAAAGATCGTGAAGCCCGGTGACGGCGACGGCAAGTTCCGAATGAACGGTGCAGGCGAAATGCTCGTCTTCTCCGCCGCCGACTTTGAAGACTTTCTGGAGCCTCGACCGGACCTTGCCGCCACCATGGAGTCTGAACTCGAACAGGTGGTGAGCGTTCTCGCTGCGAATCGCTGGCCATTCCGACTGCATGCCACCTACGACGAGTCCATTTCTCGCTTCCTGGATGTTTTCGAAAAGGTGAATCAGGCGATCCCGTTCAACGGGCTTCGATGGTGGTTCGACCACGCTGAAACCCTGCAACCGCGCAACATCGAACGAATCCGCGCCCTGGGAGGAGGCGTCGCCGTGCAGCACCGAATGGCGTATCAGGGAGAGTATTTCACCCATCGCTACGGAGCGGACGCTGCGAAACAAACGCCGCCGATTCGAAGAATGCTGGCGGAGGGAATCCCCGTTGGCGCAGGTACGGACGCCACGCGCGTTGCCAGTTACAACCCTTGGGTGGCGCTTTCTTGGTTGGCAACCGGGCAAACCGTGGGTGGGCTGACGCTTTACGGAGACGAAAACTTGGTCTCCCGAGAAGAGGCGCTCCGCCTCTATACGGTTGGCAGTGCCTGGTTCAGTGGCGAAGAGAGCGTCAAGGGAACGCTCTCTCCCGGTCAGTACGCTGACTTCGCCGTTCTCAGCAAGGATTACTTCAGCGTTCCCGATCAGGAGATTCGGACGATCCAGAGCGAACTCACCGTGATGGATGGACAAATCGTTCATGGATCAGGAGACTTCTCCGATCTCTCCCCGGCATTGCCGAAAGTATCGCCAAGTTGGTCGCCCGTCGCAACCTACGGGGGGTGGGGTGCCCCTGGGGCGCCCTCTTGGTCGCAAGCAAGTTCGGACGGACATACCGCGGCTTGCGCTTGTCCTTCTTGCTCTTCGCACGCTGCCGATACCGTTCACGACCTGCTTCATGGGGTCGGACTCAACAAGGGTGATCGGCCTCTTGGATTCGACCTTTGGGGTTCGGGGTGCGCATGTTGGACTATCTAAGACAAGCTGGAACCGGGTTTCTTGCCCTGATCTTCTTCGCGAACGCGGTTGGGATTGTGCCGCCGAATCGCGCCTACAAAGACCTGGGTCGGTTAGGGCTGCCAGAGAACATCGTTCACGTTTCCGTATGGGGCGGACGCATTTTGCAGTTCGCTTGTGTGCCGCTGTTGTTCGTGCCCGGGCTGCGTCTGTGGGCGGCTCTCGCCCTCACCGGATTCTTGGTGGGTGCAACGTATGCGGCCCATCCTTTCTGGAGCGAAAAGGACCCAGAACGTAAGGAAACGCACCTTATCAACTTCTTCAAAAACACCGCCATGATCGGCGGACTACTTGTGGTGGGATCGCTATGAACCAGACCTCTACTCAAGATGCATTCACTGAGAACGATGCTCTCGGACCCGTGACGGTTTCACGGGAGTTTCGGGTGATCAAGGGACACGAGAGCCAATTTGAAAGCGCCATGAGAGCGCTGATGGATCGTGCGCTCACCTATCCCGGACACTTGGGCGTTACGATCATTCGCCCTACCGGTGGGTCGGACCTCTATCGATTCGTTTACCGCTTCGATACGAGTGAACACCTAGCCGAATGGCACTCCAGCGAGGAACGAGCCCGGCTGATGGACTCGGTCTCACCGCACATTTCCGACGATCGCTTCGAGACATCGGATGTGTTGACGATGTGGGTGGATCCCAGCCTGCCGCCTACGGTTCCGGCTCCTCCGAAATGGAAGGTGGTAAGCGTGACGTGGTTCGGAATCTTCCCGACGGTCGTGATGGTGAGCTACCTCTTGAAAGCGATCAACTTCGAAGCACCGATTCCAGTGCGTGGCTTCGTCCTTTCGGGTTTGGTTGTGCCGATCGCCGGATACTTCGTGATCCCACCCCTCCAAAAGCTCCTGCACGGTTGGCTTCACGGCAAGAAGTAATCGACAGCACAAGCTCAAAAGAGCCTCAAACGCAGACGGGCCCTCTAACCGGTAGAGGGCCCGTCTGCGTAATCTCGGTGGATTGAGAGCTTAAGCGGCAAGCTTAAGGTGGCTTGCGCCAGAGGCGATCTTGAAGTGACTGATCTGCTTGCGAAGATCGGCGGAGAGTTGCTCGAGTTCAACCGAAGACGCGTTCACCTCTTCGGTGATGGCGCTGAGTTCCTCGGCTCCGGCGGCGGTGTTCTCGACCATTCGTGCGGCTTCGCTGAAGCGAGTGCCGAGCACTTCGATTTCCCCGTGGATGCTCTCCGTGGCGGCGCTGTTCTCTTGGTAAACCGAAGCAAGTGTTGCCATGGAGCGCTCGGTGGCGCCGATGGTCGCCTTGGCGCGTTGAAGCTCTTCGACAACCTGGTCAACGGCGGTCGAGATCGCTTCGAAGCGCTCGCCCGTCTCTTCGGTGAGCTTCTGACCCTTCGAGATGTACTCGTTGGTCTCCGAAATAGCCTCGACGGCTTGAGTGACGGTCGTTCGAACCGCACCGATCAGATCGGCGATCTCCTTTGCCGCGTTGCTGGACTGCTCGGCAAGCTTTCGCACCTCATCGGCAACAACCGCAAAACCTCGGCCATGCTCTCCGGCTCGGGCAGCTTCGATAGCGGCGTTCAGAGCGAGCAAGTTGGTTTGGCTGGCGATGCTGTCGATCGTTTGGACGATCTCACCGATTTGGCGTCCCTTCGCGTCAAGCTCTAGAACCTTCTCCGAGGACTCCGCTGCCTTCTCAGAAATGAGTCGCATGCCGGTGAGCGTTTCGCCTGCAGATTTGGATCCCGCCTTCACGTGACCGGAAACCACTTCGCCCTCTTCACCTAGCTTTTGCAGGTTCGAGGTGATCTCGTCGAACGAGTTTTCTACGCGCTTGATGGCATCGCCCTGTCGCTCCGATCCGTTTGCGATGACTTCGATTCCTTGTTGAATGCTTCCCGTCGCTCGCTGAATGTCGAGGGTGGCGCGAGAGAGCTGCTCGGCGTCGGTGGCAATCTGGGTGGCGCTGATGGCCGCTTGTCGCGTTGCTTGCTGAACGGTGTCGCTCGATTCTCGAACCACGCCCGTGCTTTCGGTCACCTGACCAAGGACGCTCTCCAAAGACGTGAGGGCATCGTTCAGGTCGCTGGCGCTCGATTCCGATGAGTGCAACATTGCATTGAATTCATTGACCACGTCAAGGAATTCATCTTTACTCGACCAGCTAATGGTCTCGGTGTGAGTTTGCACTCGCTGGGTGAGATCGCCCTTGGCGAGAGACTTGAGAACGTGAACCATCGGCTCCATTCCCTGCTCGCGGACAGTGCCTGCACCTTTCACGAGAACGCTGAGACCGTTCATGACGCGTCGGTTAACAAGGAAAGAACCGGTGAGACCGGCAACCGCAGACACCACAATGCCCAGCAACAACAGGGCGGTTGCTTGTCCGTAAAGGGCAGCGGCACTCTTTGCCGACTCCTTGTTGGCTTCTTCGATCTTGTCCGAGAGTTTCTCATTGGCCTCTTCCAGTTCATCGAATGCCTTATTGAACGCCACCATCTCCTTCTTAGCCTTTGCCGGATTGGTGAAGGCGAGGCCTACAACGGATTCGGCTGAGGCGATATAAGATTCCAGAGCGGGCTCGGCCTCGCTCAGCAGCGACTTGATATTCGGCGAAAGAGGAAGGGCAGAGTTCTCCTTCATCATCTTTCGGAACCACTCGGCGTGCTCGTCAAGATCGGCCTTCACCGAGTCGGCGGGCTTCTTTTCCGAAGCCAAAAGAAAAGCGTTAAGGACGTCGCCCCGCAAGGCGTCGTGCATCATATCCCCTTCCAGGTGGTTGCGCAGGGCTTCTGAATTCACCCTGGAAAGTTCGTGGGCGTGGGTCAACGCCTTGGAGGACCACATACCAATGCCTCCGACGATGCCCGTGGCCGCCACGGTAAAGATGGCTGAACCAAATAAAAGTTGTTTAATAGTCACTCGTTTCCCCCGAGAAAACTTGCTCTCTTTAGAAGTGTCGGCACGGGGTCCCGGCAATTACACTATTTATCAGTGTAAACACATCAGTGGGTTCATTCATGGTCCGAAATTTGCCGTAAAAAATAATCAAACCATGATTCCCTCCCTTGCTCTCGTTGCCGTCGCCGCTCAACCGATCGCCCTTCAAACCGTTGAGGTTGTCAAGGCAGATCGCACCATCGCGCACACCTTCCGACTCGGTCAAACCGTTCGAGATCGACTGACGGTGAAAGTGGGTGGCGAAGAGGTCGTGCTGGTTCTTGCTCCGGCGCACACTGCTTGTGGCAAGGTTGCCGAATTTAAGGCAGGCGACAAGTTGAACGTCTCTGGGCTGGGCTCGGCCAAGGTTGTTCACCTTCGACGCGACCAAGTTAAGTTTTCTCGCTAAGCCTCCGTTCATACTGACTCCCTTCCCGAAGGTCCCCCGGATTTCCCTAAATCCGAGGGGATTTTTCTTTGTGACCCCTTGGATTGAACGGTGCGACGGTCAATAATTTATGTAGACAAGTTTCTACATGATTGTTTACTTTGAATGCGACGGTTTATATGCAGCCGCCTATAGGCACCGACTCGATTCCGTGGACGACGGATTGGTGGTTCTGCATAACAAGACCGTGCTAGATGCCGACCCCATCGCTCGGGCACGCAAGGTCACCGTTGGGCGATCGAAGTCGGACGCACGAGCACTGCTGCCCAACGGTCGGTACATCGACTATCGAGCCGAAGAAGTCGAGTCTGCGGTAGAGGCATGGTTAGACGTCCTTGCCCGATACACCTCGATCATCGAGCCCGTGGAGCCACATCGGGCATTTGCCGACTTCACCGCTCATGCACGCTGCTTTGACCTTGTCGACGAAGCGATTCAACTGATCCAAACCACGGCTCTTAGGCACGTTTGTCACCCAGAGGTTCCGGTAACGGTTCGCGCGGGAGTTGCTCCGGCTCGATGGGTGGCGGAGGTCTCTTGCGGCGCTCCGATCGGAATCGCCGCCGCGGATCCGGCTGGCTTTGTTCACGATTTGCCCATCGATCGCATGTTGCCCTTGTTACAGGAGACCCGGGCAAGATTGGCGTTTTTAGGTTATCGACGTGTGGGAGATCTAGCTCAGGTGCCGTTCCCGTCGTTGCGTCGCCAATTCGGTGAGGAAGCACACCTTATTCGGTCGTGCGTGCAGGGATTGGGGGATGGCGACGTGCTTCCTTTGCACCCCAAAGGCGCGATTCAAAAGCACTTTCGGTTCGAGTCTCCCGTGGATGAGGAAGCTCCTCTTGGGGCGGCGATTCAGCACCTTTCTCAAGAGCTAGCCAAAGAATTGTCTCGGCTGGAACAGTGCGCCAGACGCTTGCGATGGTCGATAGAGACCGAAGACGGCGTGATTCTGCCTCGCGAACGCACTTTTCAACGCCCGTTCTACGCCTCTCGCTGGATCGAGAAAGCCATTGGGCTAGTGGCAAGGCCTTACCCAACCACCCCGATTGTCGCTGTCAGCGTGCGGCTGCTCGACCTGGGTCCGGTAGAGTTGGGGCAACGATCGCTACAGGGCGAAGTGAGCACCGTTCAACGCAAAACCAACCTGAACCATGCTCTTCACGCGGTTCGAGAGGTGTTCGGCGATCGGGCGGTTATTCCCGCCGCCCAAAAGCCTGAAGCGCGTCGTCGAAAGGTGTTACGCGTCTGGAAAGAGTCCACCGGCTGGCGTGGCTGACCTACTTAGATAAGCCAGCCTTGTCGGATTCCTTCGCGGCGGCTTTGGCTTCTCGATCCTGCTCGATCTCTTCCACCGATCGGGTGTGCAGCCGCGCCGCCCCTTGGTAGCCCTCTTGCACCGGAACCAGCGGGCCGGTTGCGAGTCGCTCCTTCGCCTTCGGAATCTCTGCCGCGTACTGAGGCAGCCAAGGCTCAAGTGCCACCAGCATCTCGTCGGCCATCTGCCAAATCTCTTTGGGATTGCACACCGCCGCCGTAAGCGGGTCGAGCATCATCGCCTGCTTCAGCGCCTGCACATCGCCCGTGACCGCCGCCAGCACTCCGAGTCGTTGGACATGCACCGACGCCGAGCAAACCGCCGCCGCCCCAAGAGGCAGATCGCCCACGACGGGCATCGAGATTCCGTTGCGATCCACAAAGCCAGGGGCTTCGATGATGCAGTCTTCCGGCAGGTTCGTAATGACCCCTGCGTTCACCGTGTTAAAGTGCCCACGGTAAATCCGGCCCGTCTCGAGCGATTCCAAAATGTACGAGCCGTGCTCGTTCCCACGATCTTCCGGGTTGAAGGTGAACGGCTTGTCCTTCATCCAGTTCGGGAAATCATGCTCGAACCAGTTTCGACCCTCGGTGCAAACCCGCAGGTAGCCACCCGTCTCCCCATTGATCCAACTGCTTAGATCGATCCAATCCGCAATCTCGCTCGGACGCTTGCGATACCACGGCACGTACTCGGAAAGGTGCCCATTGGACTCGGTCGAGTAGAAACCGAATCGTCGCAGCATGTCGATGCGGACCTTCTCGGTTTGGCTGTAAGTAGGGTGCTTCTCGAACCCTTCAAGCAGTCGGTGCGTCCAGTCTTCCCCGCGCCATCGCACCTGGATGTACCACGTTTGGTGGTTGATTCCGGCACAGATGATGTCCACATCATCTCGAGTCAATTTGGCGTCTGCCTCAAGAACGCCGTCTTCTTTGGCGAGCAGTTCGATGACGCTACAGATTTGGTTATGACCGCCAATGACGCCGTGGCATAACCCAATCGTATGGACGTCGGTAAAGGCGTTGCAGGCCCAGGTGAGCATTGCCATTGGGTTGGAGTAGTTCAGGAACAGTGCCCCGTCTTCGGCAACTTCTTCAATGTCTTTGCAGAAGTCGAGCAGCACCGGAACTCCGCGCTGGGCGTACATGATTCCACCCGGGCCAAGCGTATCGCCCACGCATTGATCGACTCCGTACTTGAGCGGAATGTCCACGTCGTGCTGGAAGGCTTCCAGTCCTCCGACTCGGACAAAGGAAAAAACATATCGCGCGCCTTCAATTGCCTTGCGACGATCGAGGTGTGAGGAGACCTTGGTCGGCAAGCCGGCAGACTCAATATCGCGACGCACCAGTCGCTCAACCATGGACAGGTTGTGCGCGTTGATGTCGTGAAACGCGATTTCTATGTTGCGAAGCTCGGGTACGCAAAGGATGTCTCGCACCATGCCTCGGGTGAATCCAACGCTCCCCGCTCCTAGAATCGCGATCTTGAAGTCCATCGATTTATCTTAACCCTAATCAGACACTCGGTGACTCGCTTCACTTCTTTTCTGGACATTCCGGCCGTGCAACCTAACGAGCCAATCGACCGATAAAATACGTTTGGAATGGGTCCACTCCTGATTGTTCTGATCCTCGTCCCGCTGTTCATCGGCGCGTGGCTGATCTCGGTGAGCAACAACATCGTCCGCCTCAATCGCCTTTGCGACAATGCCTGGGCGGGCATCGATGTGGCACTCAAGCGTCGTTACGACCTTATTCCGAACTTGGTCGAAACCGTCAAAGCCTTTGCGAAGCACGAGCAGGAGACCTTTGAGAAGGTGATTCAGCTCCGGAACCAGGCCTCGGGCTCACAAAACGTTCATGCTCGCATCGAGTCGGAAACCATGCTCGCCGCTGCCATGAGCGGATTGGTCGCTCGCGCCGAGGCGTACCCGGACCTGCGCAGCAGCGCGAACTTCCTGGAGCTTCAGAAAGAACTCGCAATGACGGAAGACCGCATCGCCGCCGCTCGTCGGTTTTACAACGCGAACGTGCGCGACTTCAACATCGCCATTGAGACGTTTCCAGGGTCGATGCTCAAGGGCGACAAGTCTCCGCGCGAGAGTTGGGAAATCGACGACCCGACCGAGCGTCAGGCCGTCAAAGTCAGTTTGTAGCCTTGCTTAGTGGCGGTGTCCGCAATCGCCGCAAGAGACGTTCTTGGAATCCACTCGCGCCGATAGCGATTCGCCAAGCGGTGGGAGAAGCGGGGCTCCTACGTCGAACTTCGCCGGATCCACGGGCGTGCCCTTCAGTGTCTCGGGGATGTAGTTCACCTTTCCGGTTTCGAGGTCGTAAATCGCTCCAACCACGATGATTTCGCCCGTCTTGATCGCCTTTGCCATCACGGGCTGCCGGCGGCGAATGGAGTTCACCTGCTCCACCACATTGGCCCGCGTGGCATTGAGAACCTTGTCTCCAGGCTGACTCTCGACGCTCTCCACGGCGGTCCGGATGGAGTTGATGAGATAGGAGATGGACCCTGGAGGATTCTCCGGCAGCGAAATGGCAGCGTTCACGGCGCCGCACTCGGTGTGCCCAAGGACCACGATCAGCTTGGATTTGAGTACGGCCACGCCGAATTCGATGGTGCCAAACGAAGACTCCGCGGGAACTTGTCCGGCCGTTCGAATGACGAAAAGGTCGCCCACGCCTTGGTCGAAGATGATCTCATTCGGCACCCGCGAATCCGAGCACCCCATGACAATGGCAAAGGGCTCTTGACCCTTCGCGACGCTCTTCACGATCTCCGGTCCCTGCCGAGGGTGAATGCTTTTGCCCCCGATGAATCGGCGATTCCCGATGTTCAGCTTTTTGAAGGCGATCTTGGGATCGCGGTACGCGTCGTCCCGGTTGATCGACTCCTCGATCGGCTTGCTCCCTTGTCCGGATTGAAACAACGACAACGTAAGTGCGGCGAATGAAAGTAGGTTCGTCACGCCTCTGCAAACACATTGCAGACAAAACCGGTTCGGTGCCTAGAGTCAACTATTGGCAAGAAAGGTTACTTTCACGCCGTATCAGTGAACGGAGGCCTCAGGGTAACTCGTTTCGCGAATTATCCTGATTTCGCGAAAGGTCGGAATCAGTTAAATCCCTCAATCGCTTATCCATAGATTTATCTTCAACCAGATGCGATGGTGCTTAACCGAGCATCTCGTCGATGAGCTTTTGCACCATGCCGGGGTTGGCTCGACCTTGGCTTTGCTTCATCACCTGACCGACCAAGAAGCCCTTCACGCCCGCTTGTCCCGATTGGAACTTCGCGACGACATCCGGATTGGCAGAAAGCACGTTCGCCACGATCTCTTTGATCGCGCTCTCATCCGAAATCTGGGTGGCACCCGATTCCTTCACGAGGTCGGCGGGCATCTTGCCCGACTTGTAGGCGTCCTTGAAAAGCGTCTTCGCGATCTTGCCGCTAATCGTGCCGTCGGCAACGAGTTTAGTGAGTTCCACCAGGTGAGCCGGGGTGATCTTGGAGGTTCGCGGCGTAAGCCCGTCCTCGTTGAGCAAACCAGAGAAGTCGCTGCTCATCCAGTTGTAAACCGCCTTGGGGTCGCCGCCCGTGGTGACCGCTTCTTCGAAGTAGTACGCCCACTCCTTATCGGCAATGAGCCAGTTAGCGTCGTAGTCGCTAAGACCATAGTTGTCTCGGTAGCGGCGATATTTGGCTAGCGGAAGTTCAGGAAGCGAGGCTCGGAGGGATTCGATGTACTCCTCAGTGAACTCCATCGGAACCAGGTCCGGACACGGGAAGTACCGATAGTCGTTCTCGGTTTCCTTGGTTCGCATGGCGTAAGAGGATTCCTTCTGCTCGTTCCAGCCACGGGTCTCTTGGAGTACCTTTCCGCCGCCTTCCAGCACCGCGATCTGTCGGCGAGTTTCGAAACCAATGCCGAGTTGCACCGATCGGATGGAGTTGAGGTTCTTCAGCTCGGATTTCGTTCCGAGTTGGGTGTCGGTGTCTTTACGAACAGAGATATTCGGCTCGCACCGCATTGATCCCTCTTCCATCTTGCCGTCGCACACCTCTAGGTAGATGAGGATTTGGCGCAGCTGGGTCAGGTATTCCTTGGCGTCTTCGGGAGACTCAATATCCGGCGGAAAGCCGGTGACGATCTCCATGAGCGGAGTACCTGCACGGTTGTAGTCGATACCGGAACCACCGCTCGGAAGGTGCATCAGTTTGCCCGTGTCCTCCTCAAGGTGAACTCGCCGAATGCTGATGCGCTTGGTGCCACCGTCAGGGGTCGGGATTTCTAGGTAACCGTGGAAGCCGAGCGGGTTCTCCTCTCCGTACTGGCTCACTTGGTAGCCCTTGGGGAGGTCGGGATAGAAGTAGTTCTTTCGGTGGAAGAAGCTTCGCATGGCGATCTTGCAGTTCAGAGCAAGGGCCGTCTTCAACACCATTTCGATCGCGGCTCGGTTGGGCACAGGGAGGGTGCCAGGCAAACCAAGGCAGATCGGGCACACGCGCGTATTGGGCTCTCCGCCAAAACCTACTTGGCAGCGGCAGAACATTTTGGAGCGCGTCATCAATTCGGCGTGGACTTCCATGCCGACGCTGGTGATGTAATTGGCCATGCGAACCTTCAGTTTACCGATAGATCAGCGTTGAACCCAAA
>CAYYJX010000025.1:0-39032 GCA_964471545.1 uncultured Fimbriimonas sp.
TCCCGATGGATCGGTGCAGTTCCAGGTGCGCCAACCCGATTCCTTCTACTCGGCGCTCAACCAAGTGGCGAAAGAGGGCGACATCGTCATCCAGTCTGTATCCAGTCCAGACAACAACCTGGAGTCGGTGTTCCGATATCTGGTGGAGGCCTAACCGATGATTCTCGCAACGTTCAAGTACGCGCTCCGCGATTCTCTGCGACTCAAGCGAACGGGCTCCTGGTTGGCAATGGCCTTCTTGGGTCTTATCCTCGCCTCGGTTTGGGGTCGATTGATGCCGGGGACCAAGCCGGCAGACCACTACGTCACCGTGGTCGGCTTGTTGGTGTTCCGCATCGCGGCGCTGGCGGCGGCCATCTTCATGACCGCCATCGTGAGCAAAGAAGTCGAAGAGAAGACCATCGTTTATCTTTTGACTCGCCCGGTGCCGCGCTGGCAACTGCTGGTCGGTCGGTTCTTCGCCAACCTGTTCGTGGTTCTCATCATCTGCCTGGTCGCAACGGTGTTGGTTTCCCTCGGATCCTACAAGTCGTTCACCAACCCGATGATGCGGAACGATCTGATCGCGATTGCGCTGGGAGTCTTCGCCTACAGTGGCCTCTTCTTGTTCCTGACGCTTCTGGTGAACCGAGCGCTCATCCTGTGCGTGCTGTTCGCCTTTGGTTGGGAGTCCTCGATTCCGAACCTCCCGACGGGCATGCATCGCATGTCGATCCTCACGCACATGCAAGCCGTGGCTCAGCATCCGGACATCCCGGGGAGCCGCATTCTGGACTTCGCGGTGGGTTCCGCAAACGAGGGTTCGGTCTCTCCGGGCATCGCCGCCGCCACCCTTCTGCTCATCGGTTGCATCGGTTTGGCGATCTCCGTTTACTGGTTCAACACCAACGAATACTTGGCTCGCGAAGACGCCGAGTAGCCCTCCGCCCGATCCATCCCGGCTCAATGACCGGGGTGGATCCCTCTCTTTTCGCATCAAACCCGTGATAAAGGGTTTGTTTTTTGCTCGAAATTCGGATCGTTCACTGATTCCGCCGGCTTGACGAAGCCGGTTCGGTTTTCGTAGGGTTTAATCAGGACATAAATTCATCCGCACGACGGGCCGTGAAACCAACTTTCAAAACTTTCAGAAACATCGAACAGCAAGATTCCAGCCCCTATAACCGGGGAGGGTTCGGTGGTGTTTCCTCTGGAATGCAGCTTCTGCCGAGCAATCAGAAGTTTGCAACCTTCGGCATTGTCGTCCTGATCTACAACCTTCTCGCGGTCGCATGGGGCGTTTTTGTGCGCGCGGGTAAGTACGGAGACGGCTGCGGAAGCCACTGGCCGCTGTGCGACGGCGACCATACGCCTTTCAATGGCGACATGGCGCGATGGGTGGAAATGTCCCACCGAATCTCCACCAGTCTGTGCGGAGTTTTGGCGATCGCCATGACCGTTTGGGCGGTTCGAACGTTCGCCAAAGGACACCCGGCGCGGCAAGCCACCTGGGTGGTGCTTGGTCTCACTCTCTTAGAAGGCCTCATCGGCGCGGCGCTTGTGAAGTTCAAGCTCGTCGTCGAAAACGACTCCACGGCTCGTGCGGGAGTGATGATGTTCCACGTAGTCAGCACGTTCCTGCTGGTGGGCGCCATCGCCGCTGCGGCGGTATTCGCCACGGGAGTTCGACCCGTCAAGTGGAAAGGTCAAGGAATCGTCTTCTGGATTCTCGGCGTGGCGGCGGCAGGCCTCATCCTGCTAGGCATGAGCGGCGCGATCTCGGCGCTCGGGCACCAACTTCGCCCAACCGAGAACGTGCTTAAGGAAGCACTGAAGCCCACCTCTTTCTGGATGGTGCAGGTGCAACCGCTGCACCCGCTGATGTCGGTTTCCGTTTCGCTTTACTTGGCGCTCGCAGCAGGATTGGTTCAGCATTGCCGACCCGATGCAAAGGTCAAGCTCGCCTACAAGTGGATCCTCGCTCTTCTGGGCACCCAACTGGTGATCGGTTCCCTCAACATTTGGTTGAAAGCCCCGATCCCCATGCAGATGGTTCACCTGGTCCTCGCCGACCTGAACTGGGTTTCCCTGGTGGTGATGTCCATCTACGCGCTGGGTCAAGGCATTGAAAGCGTCGAGTATCGACCCGCGCCTACCGAGGCCGTCGCCGAGGGGCCGCTCAAGGGTCGAGAGCTCATCAAGGCGTACGTTGCGCTTACCAAGCCGCGAGTCATCAGCCTTCTTCTGTTCACCACTCTTACGAGCATGGTGGCGGCGAAGGGCGAATGGCCGGGCACGTTCCTTTTCATCATCGTGGGTATTGCCGGCTACATGGCGGCGGGTGCGGCGAACGCGATCAACATGGTCATCGATCGCGACATCGACCTCACCATGAAGCGCACCGCTTCGCGCCCAACGGTGACGCAGAGCATCCCGAGCACCCACGCGCTTATCTTCGCGTTCACGCTGGCAACGCTCTCGTTCGGACTTCTTTGGGGCTTTGCCAACCTGCTCAGCGCGGTGATGGCGTTCAGCGGACTGGTCTTCTACGTGATCATCTACACGCTGATGCTGAAGCGCCGAACCTGGCACAACATCGTCATCGGCGGTGCGGCAGGCGCGTTCCCTCCGCTAGTCGGCTGGGCGGCGGTCACCAACGAACTGCCTCCTTTGGCGCTCTACCTTTTCGCCATCATCTTTGTCTGGACCCCGGTTCACTTCTGGGCTCTGGCGCTGCTGCTGAAAGACGACTACGCAGCCGCCGGAGTGCCGATGTTGCCCGTGGTGCGCAGCGAGCGCTTCACGCTTGTCCAGATCGGAATCTACACCGTGGTGACCATCGCCATGACCTTCGTGCCGCTCTTCTTGCCGCAGGTCGGATGGATCTATGGAGCCACCGCGCTGGTGTTAAACATCTTCCTCGTTCGCTTGTTTTGGAAATTGTGGAATCAGATCGATCGCCCTCGAGCGAGCGCTTTGTTCCACTATTCCATGGCTTATCTAGCGATTTTGTTCCTCATGTTCGCCATCGATCGCGCAGTTGTGAGGTCGATTTCGGGATGAGGGGCAAGCGAACAAGGCAATCGGGTCGGTATCATCAAAAATCGCTTGTCATCGATAAGATGGACAAGTTTTTGGTCAACCGACACGGCAAAATAGCCGGGTCCACCAAGGATGGTGTCTGGCCAAACCAAACGAACCTATGGGGTTCGGGAGTCGAGCAGTAAATGGGAGCACAGGTCTTTAAGCCGAGCGCGAATTCGATCGCGCACGTGACAATTCTAGGCATCGCGATTGTGCCGTTGACGGTTGGGCTTAGCCTCGCCGCCTTGTCGCGGTCGCCAGCCAACACCAAGGTTAACGTGCCAAAGAACCAACCGGTTCCGTTTTCGCACCAGCACCACGCCTGGGAGTTGGGTATCGACTGTCGATACTGCCACACCTCGGTGGAGAAGAGCGGCTACGCGGGTCTTCCTTCTACGGAAACCTGTATGAGCTGCCACTCGCAAATTTGGACGAACTCGCCCCTGCTCGAGCCGGTTCGACAAAGCTACGAGACCAACACCCCGATCAAGTGGAACTTGGTCAACAAGGTGCCGGACTTCGTGTACTTCAACCACTCCATCCACGTTGCCCGAGGCGTCAACTGTAACACCTGCCACGGCCCGGTCAACGACATGCACATCACTTGGAAGGGCAACCCGTTCCAGATGGCATGGTGCTTGGAGTGCCACCGCGCGCCGGAACGACACCTGACCAAGGATGTCACTCGACCGGATCTCTCGCCGCGACAACAAGTTTTCGATCTCTACTGGAAGCTGCAAACCTACGGAAAGACCGGATTCAAGGATGACGGATCGAAGGCCCTTTCCGAGCGAGAGCTTCAACTCTTGAAGGGTGAATGGAACGGTTCCGACAAGCCGGAAGACATCAAGTCCGGTAAGGAACTGGTCAAGGAATTGGGCGTACAAGTTCAGCAGCTCGCGGACTGTGCGGTGTGCCACCACTAATGGGACGAGAGGAACTGGATTTAATGGGGATGACGAACGACCAAGAACAGGGTCAAGCCCAAGAACTGCGGCAAGTGCAAGCACAAGCCGCTGATTCCGGGCTGACGGCCGAGACGAAGTCCAACGACCTCGCTCGCATGCGAGCGGCTCTCGCGGACAAGAAGGGCAAGACCTACTGGCGAACGCTGGAAGAAGTCTCCGACACGCCGGAGTTCAACCGATGGTTCGATGACGAGTTTCCGAACCGAAGCTCGATCATGGACATCGACCGACGAAGCCTGCTGAAGTTCATGGGAGCTTCGCTGGCGCTTGCGGGTCTTTCCGGATGCCGAGGCGTTTTCCTTCCGGAAGACAAGGTTGTTCCTTACGTCAAGGCTCCTGAAGAGCTCGTTCCCGGCAAGTCCCTTTACTACGCGTCGTCCACGCTTCTTGCGGGTTACGCCACGGGCGTTCTTGTCGAGCAGCACGAGGGTCGACCGATCAAGTACGAAGGCAACCCGGGTCACCCGTCTTCGCTTGGTGCGCTGGACGTCTTCTCTCAAGCCGAGATCCTCAACCTGTACGATCCGGATCGAGCTCAAAACGTGCTTCAACAAGGCGAGATCTCCACGTGGGACCTCTTCTTCAAGGAAGCCGAAAAGGCGATGACCGCTCAAAAGGCGCTCAAGGGCGAAGGCATCCGCATCCTCACTGGAGCGGTCACTTCTCCGAGCTTTGCCTGGGCGATCCGCAAGCTTCTTCGCAAGTATCCGCAAGCGCGCGTTCACACCTACGAACCCGCAGGCCGAGCCCATGTTCACGCAGGCATGGCGATGGTCGGATTCAACGGTCTGACCCCGCTGTACGATTTCACCAAGGCTAAGGTCGTCGTGTCGTTCGATAGCGACTTCCTTCATCCGGCTTCCGGTCCGGGATCGCTGCGATACGCTCGCGACTTCTCCGACACTCGACGAGTGATCGGTGCGAAGGGCAGCATGAGCCGACTCTATGCGGTCGAGAGCTCGGTTGGACTGGTCGGCGCCATGGCGGATCACCGCTATCCGGTGGCTCCTTCTCAGGTTTACGCGGCCGCTCTGGTTCTGGCCCAAAAGCTCGGAATTCAAGGAATCCCGTCCGCAACCATCGAGGGTGCATTCGCTGCGGAAGTCGATGAGATCGTGAAGGATCTCATGGCAAACGCTCGCCAGTCGATCATCATCGCCGGCGACCAGCAGCCCGCCGAAGTCCACGCCGTGGTCGCGCTCATCAACGAGCGACTGCAAAACGTGGGTGCAACGGTTTCTTACATCCCGAACCCTGAGTTCACGTTCAACGCGCCGGGAATCGACGAGTTGGTGCTGGACATGGCCGCCGACAAGGTCGACGCGCTTCTGATCTTCGGTGGCAACCCGGTTTACGATGCTCCGGTCGATCTGAAGTTCGAGGAGAACCTCACCAAGGTCGGATTCAGCGTCTACCACGGTCTGTACGTCAACGAAACGGCAAACCGAACGAAGTGGTCTCTGCCCGCAACCCACACGCTGGAAGAGTGGGGCGACGCGAAGGCTCATGACGGTACGCCGACGATCGTTCAACCGCTCATCGCGCCGCTTTACGATGGTAGAAGCGCTCTGGAAGTTCTCTTCCACCTCGCCGATAAGCCGCGAGCCGGTTACGATATCGTTCGCGACTACTGGAAGGCGGTTGGGCTCGGTCAGGCCGACTTCGAGAAGGCATGGCGCCGATTCGTTCACGACGGTGTCTTTGCTGCGAAGATTGAAAAGGGCGCGCCCAAGGCAGGACTCAACGCAACGCTTCCCGAAGCCAAGAAGCTGAACGGAATCGAAATCGCGTTCCTTCCGGACCCGTCCATCTACGACGGTCGATTTGCCAACAACGGCTGGCTCCAAGAGCTTCCGAAGCCGCTCACCAAGCTTGTTTGGGACAACGTCATTCTGATGTCGCCGAAGCGAGCCCAAGAGCTCAACCTTTGGACCGACGCTCGCGCAACGGTGAAGACCGACGCCGGCGAGGTTCTTGGAACCGTCTTTGCCATCCCGGGCCACCCCAGCGACTCCGTGACTCTGTACCTCGGCTACGGTCGAACCGCAGGCGGAACGATCGCAACCATCACGGGTGACGAGGGCGGCGGCTTTAACGCCTACGCGCTCCGAACTTCGAAGGGTCTCACCTACTCGCAAGGCGCGGTCATCACTCCCGCCGGCGGAGAGGGGCACCTGGCGAGCACCCAAGGTCACAGCCCGCTCGGCGGCAACCGAATTCCCGACGATCGAGACATTATCCGCGCAGGCACCCTTGCCGGATTCCTTGAAAGCGGCATGGCGGCTCTTCAATCCGGTCACTCCATGGACCAAGAAGAGATCAAGAAGAACAACCTCTTCCCAGAGGAGATCTTCGAGTGGAACGGCGCTCAGTGGGGCATGACGATCGACATGAACGTCTGCTCGGGCTGTAACGCATGTGTCACCGCTTGCCAAGCTGAAAACAACATCTCGGTAGTCGGTAAAGAGCAAGTTTCTAAGGGTCGTGAGATGCACTGGATCCGAATCGACCGCTACTACAGCGGAGACGATGAGAATCCGGAACTCGTCTGGCAACCCGTGGCTTGTGTCCACTGCGAAAAGGCTCCGTGTGAGCCCGTTTGCCCGGTCGCGGCAACCGTCCACAGCCACGAAGGTTTGAACCAGATGGTTTACAACCGCTGTGTCGGTACCCGCTACTGCTCCAACAACTGTCCTTATAAGGTTCGACGGTTCAACTACCTGAACTTCTCGGACAACCAGAAGCAGTTCTCGAACCAAGTTCAACCGTGGAAGACGCGGGTGATCCCTGGTCCGATCAACTCGCCGAAGGATCAAGGCATCCAGCTTCTCAAGATGCTCAACAACCCGGACGTCACCGTTCGAGGTCGAGGCGTCATGGAGAAGTGCACCTACTGCGTCCAGCGCATCAACGAGGCGCGCATCGAGGCGAAGAAGGTGAACAAGGAGCTGAAGGACGGCGACGTGGTCACCGCTTGCCAACAAGCATGTCCCACCCAAGCAATCGTGTTCGGTAACATCGCCGACCCCGAGAGCCAAGTTTCGAAACTCCGCAAGGATCCGCGCAGCTACTTGCTGCTCGAGGAATTGCAAACCCGACCGAGGACCTCGCACCTCGCTAAGCTTCGCAACCCGAACCCGGCCCTTCAAAAGGTCGCGACCCAATCCGCGGAGAAACATTAATGGCGCAAGTTAAGATTAACGACCTGCTGATTACGGGCGACCAGACGTACGCATCGATCGATAACTCGGTCGGACGTCTGGTGCTCGACCAGAAGATCCACAAGAAGCCGTGGTTCATCATGTTTGCCATCGGCATTCTGGGAACCGGGCTTTTGGGCGTTTCCATCGCCTGGTTGCTCTTCCAGGGCATCGGTATCTGGGGTAACAACGTTCCTTCCGCTTGGGGCTTCGACATCATCAACTTCGTTTGGTGGATCGGTATCGGCCACGCGGGAACGCTGATCTCGGCGATTCTGCTTCTTCTTCGCCAACAATGGCGGAACTCGATCAACCGCTTTGCGGAAGCAATGACGATCTTCGCCGTTATGTGCGCAGGTCTGTATCCGCTCCTGCACACGGGTCGACCTTGGAACGCTTACTGGCTGTTCCCGTACACCAACATCTTGGCGATGTGGCCGCAGTTCCGCTCGCCGCTGATGTGGGACGTTTTCGCGGTTTCCACCTACTTCTCGGTTTCGGCGGTCTTCTGGTTCGTCGGTCTCATCCCCGACTTCGCAACCCTACGAGACAAGTCCACCAACCGAATTGGTAAGGTCATCTTCGCAATCCTTTCCATGGGATGGCGAGGCAGCAACCAGCACTGGCACCGATACGAGCAGATGTATCTTCTGCTTGCCGGACTCTCCACCCCGCTGGTTCTTTCGGTTCACTCGATCGTTAGCTTCGACTTTGCGGTCTCCATCGTCCCTGGCTGGAACGTCACCGTCTTCCCGCCTTACTTCGTTGCAGGCGCGGTCTTTGCAGGCTTCGCGATGGTTATCACCTTCGCGCTGCCGATCCGAAAGCTGTACAAGCTGGAGCACCTGATCACCGACCGACACATGGACTGGATGGCAAAGATTCTTCTTGCCACGGGTCTCATCGTCTTCTATGGCTACATCCTAGAGGTCTTCTACTCCTGGTACAGCGGCAACTTCTATGAGTACAAGCTGCTCATCAACACCCGCTTCACCGGTCCTTACAGCTGGGCCTACTGGATGCTGATTCTGTGTAACGGCGTGATCCCGCAGCTCTTCTGGGTTCAGAAGTTCCGGGTCAACCCCGTCACCCTCATGATCGTCTGCCAAGCGGTTAGCGTAGGCATGTGGCTCGAGCGCTTCGTCATCATCCCGATGTCGCTCACCAACAACTACCTGCCGAGCAGCGACAAGATGTACTACCCAAGCTTCTGGGACTTCGCGATGTTCCTCGGCACGATGGGTCTGTTCATCTTCTTGATGTTCCTCTTCATCCGCTTCTTGCCGATCATCAACATCTTTGAAGTGAAGGATCTTCTCTTCAAGATGGGAGGCAAGCGAGAGATCGTCGAGGAAGCAACCCCCGCGGAGGTGAAATAACGTGGCTCACGATTTTAGCGATCCGACAGGTCCGTACGCGCACGTCGCCGAATTCGAGACTCCCGAGCAGCTGATGGAAGCAGCCGACGCTGCTCGACGAGCCGGGTTCACGAAGATGGACGCGTACTCTCCGTTCCCGATTCACGGGCTGAGCGAAGCGATTGGTTTCCGGGACACCAAGGTGCCCTGGACCGTCTTCAGCTTCGGCCTCATCGGTGCAACGGTGGGCTACAGCCTGCAGTGGTACACCTCGGTGTTCGACTACCCGATGAACGTGGGTGGCCGACCGCTGAACTCCATTCCGGCGTTCTTCCCGATCATGTACGAAAGCACGATCTTGTTCGCCGCTTTCAGTGCCGCCATCGGAATGTTCGTGTACAACCGGTTGCCGAAGCCCTATCACCCCATTTTCAACGCGAAGAACTTTGAGCGAGCCTCTCAAGACCGATTCTTCTTGGCGCTGGAAGTCGTCGATCCCAAGTTCGACGCTGCCGCCTTTGAGAAGATCGCGAAAGAGTCGGGAGCCCTTGAAGTCTCTGAGGTGGAGCTGTAATGAAGTCCCTTAAGATTGGATTGCTTGGCTTGGTAGCCATGAGCGTCGCAGGTTGTCACACCGACATGTGGCGACAACCGAAGCACGAGCCGCTGGACGCCAGTGAGTTCTTTGCCGACGGTCAAGCGTCGCGACCGCTCCTTCCTGGAACCATCGCTCGCGATCACCTTCGAGAGGACGGCGCGTTCTTTACGGGCGCCGAGAACGGGAAATGGGTCGACCAAATTCCGGTCGAGGTCACCAAGGACCTCGTGAAGCGGGGCCAAGAGCGATACGACATCTACTGCTCGCCATGCCACGGACGAACCGGAAACGGTCAGGGCATGATCGCGTTGCGCGGATTCCAGCTGAAGCGACCGGTAGGCAACTACCACACCGATCGACTTCGCAAGATGCCCGTGGGTCACTTCTACGACGTGATCACCAACGGCTACGGTGCGATGTACAGCTACGCTTCGCGGGTCGAGCCGCAAGATCGATGGGCCATCGTTGCCTACATCAAGGCTTTGCAACTTAGCCAAAACGCCACCGTGGAGGATGCCGACGCGGAGGGCAAAGCAAAACTAGCCATGACCAACACTCAAGAGAAGGTGGCCGTTAAGTGAGCGCAACGGTAAGCAACCCTAACGCGGTTCCTATGGTGGAATCGGATCAGCCGTCCTTCCTGCGCGGTGGGCGATGGAAGAACGTTTCGACCCTTCTGGCGATCGTTCTTGGCATCGTCTCTGCAGTGGTGATGTTCGGAACCAACCAACAGCAGTACATGCTGAACTCCTGGGTCTTCGCCTTTATGTTCTGGGTGATGCTCTCGCTGGGTTGTCTGGGACTGAACCTGCTTTACAACTCGGTCAAGGGTAGCTGGACCTCCGCAGTCGTTCGACTGATGGAAGCCGGTTCCAGCTGGCAAATGTGGCTGACGCTTTTCCTGGTCTTCGTCCCCGTTCTCATCAACCTCCCGCAGGTTTATGAGTGGGCCGATCCCAACCACATCGATTACATCCTTCGAAAGAAGGCTCCGTACCTGAACACGACTCACTTCACCATTCGAGTGGTTGCGTTCATGCTGCTGTGGGCCGCTCTTTCCGCAGGTCTTCGAGCTTCCGGTCTTCGACAAGAGAAGACGGGCGACAAGAACGAAGAGCAACGACGAGCCAACTGGGCAACCCCCGGCATCCTCATCTTTGTTCTCACGCTCACCTTCGCCGTGACGGACTGGGGCATGTCCCTTACGCCGCACTGGTACTCCACCATCTATGGTGTGTGGTTGATGGTTGGCGGAGCGCAAGCCGCTCTTTCGCTCACCACGCTGCTGGTCTGCTTGAACGCAAACAAGAAGCCGTACAACGAAGCGGTTGCACCGGGCCTTACCAAGGACCTCGGCAACATGATGTTCGTTCTGACGATGCTCTGGGGCTACACCTCGCTGTCGCAGCTCCTCATCATCTGGAACGGTAACTTGCCGGAAACCACCACCTTCTACGTGCACCGAGGTTCGGATGCAGGTCTGGGTTGGGCCGCCATTGGCGCGTCCACAATGATCGGCTGCTGGCTCGTGCCGTTCATGACGCTGCTCTCGCCGCGAATCAAGCGATACCCACAACGGCTCGCTCGCATCGCCGGCTGGATCTTCGTTTTCCGAATCGTGGACCTGTTCTGGATCATCGGCGCGGCGGTTCCTCACCGAGCCACCCCGACGGCGGTTCCGACGCTTCACGACGTGCTCGCCTTCCTCACCATCGGCGCCATCTGGTTTGCCGTATGGACCCGACGAATCGAGAAGGCCCCGCTGCTGCCGGGCTATGACCGACGACTTCAGGAGATGAAGCTCCATGCACACTAATCACAAGCCAGAACCAATCGATCCAGATGTCCTAAGGGAGATGGGCTATGAACGTCGAGACATCGACAAGAAAGCCCTCACCAAGTGGTCCATCGGTTTCGTTGTCTTCGGTGTCGTCTCGTTCGTCATCGGTTACTGGGCCATCTATAAGTTCATGGCTCCGGTGCAGGTGGAAGTGTCGGGAACGACCGTCACGCGAACCAAGCCGGTTGGCGCTGAGATGAACTTCGATGGCAAGACCCAGCGAATGGTTCTTCAGGACAACGTGACCACCAAGATCGACATTCAGGTGCTGCGACAAGAAGAACTGAAGGCGATGGAGGAAACCGCATGGGTGGACAAATCCAAGGGCAAGGTCCGAATTCCTGTTGAGCGAGCAATCGACCTAATCGTAGAAAGAGGTGTCTCTACGGGTCAGTCGGTGGAAGCCAAAACCATCGGAAACACCATTCCGCAAAACGCGGTGGCACCTAATTAAGGTCGCATTCAAGAAGGAAGAAATCGAAAGACCAGAGAGAACCTACACCTTCACCATGAAAGCAACGTCTAACACCATCCGAACGCTCCGAACCCTTGCTGTGGCAATGGTCGGTATGGCGTCGGTTCTGGTAGCGGCCCAAAACCCGGCGGCCGGCGGCAATGTTCGCCCGGTCCCTGCGAACCAGCCGAGCGCGCAGAACAACTTCCTCCAGAAGTTGGATCTGAAGCCATCGCTCGGATCGATGGTGCCGATGGACGCAAAACTCGTGAATGAGAAGGGCGAAGAGGTCGCTTTTGGAACGCTGTTCGAGAAGAAGAAGCCGGTGCTGCTGATGCCCATCTTCTTCCAGTGCAACGGTGTTTGCGAGCAAGAGCTTCACGGTCTGATCAAGATGCTTACCAAGGAGACCAGTCTCCTAGACGACAAGCGATTCATTCGCGACAACGAGGGTCTCCAGCGCGTGATCCCGGGTCGCGACTTCGATGTCGTCGTCATCAGCATCCACCCGAAAGAGACGCCCGATCTTGCCCGCGCCGAGCGAGCCAAGATCATGCAGGTCTTCAACATGGGTTGGCGAAAGCTGAGCGACGAAGACAAGAACAAGATCGCCGCAGTGGTGGACAGTGGGTGGCACTTCTTTACGGGCAAGCCGGAAGAGGTGAAGAAGATCACCGACGCCATTGGCTTCAAGCACACCTTCGACGAAAAGCTGAACTGGGTGTTCCACCCGTCGGCAGTGGCATTCCTAACGCCGGAAGGAAAGGTCAGTAGCTACATCACGGGCTACGAGTACCCCACCCTCATCGTGCGAAAGAACATCAACCGAGCCGCCGCCAACGAGGTTGGACCTCGGGGGGAAACGTATCTCCTCGGCTGCATCATGCTCGACCCGAACTCCGGAAAATACACCGTTGTCGTGGATCGAGTCGTCAAGATCGCCGGAGTACTCACCGTTTTCGCGATCGCCGGATTCATTTTCATCATGAACAAGAACGATAAGAACAAAATGCCGCGCGGAGGAGCGGCCGCTTAACGAAAACCATGTTTAACTTTCCGATGACTCCGCCTGCGGCGTCGAACTTTGCCGGTGAACACGATGCGCTCTTTTACGCCATCACGTTCTTTGCTGTGCTGTTCACGCTCATCGTCTCGTTCTTGGTGGTGTACTTTGCGCTGCGTTATCGACGCGGCACCAAGGCCGATCGATCGCGCCCGATGTACGAGAACCTCGCCCTCGAGCTTTCGTGGATCATCATTCCCACGATCCTCGGCTTGGCCTTCTTCGGCTGGGGCACCAAGGTTTACATCGACATGCGCACCCCTCCGAAGGATGCCATGGAGATCTTCGTGATCGGTAAGCAGTGGATGTGGCACGTCCAGCATCCGAACGGTGTCCGAGAGAACAACACCCTCCACGTTCCTCTTGGAAAGCCCGTTAAGCTCACCATGATCTCGCAAGACGTGATTCACGCGTTCTACATTCCGGCGTTCCGCGTGCAATACATGGTGGTTCCGGGTCGCTACACCCAAATGTGGTTCACCCCTACCAAGAAGGGTGAATACCACCTGTTCTGCAACATGTACTGCGGAACTCAACACTCTGAAATGGGTGGACGCGTCGTCGTTCTCGATCAACGCGAGTACGCCGACTGGCTTGCCAACAACGGTAGCCGACCGCAAACGCTCACCGTTGCTCAAGCAGGTGAAAAGATTTTCAACAAGGTTGGTTGTAACAACTGCCACGGCGGTGCCGACAACCAACGCGCCCCCAGCCTTGCAGGCATCTACGGGAAGACCCGTGTGATGACCGACGGGGCTCGCTACATTGCCGACGAGACTTACCTTCGCGAAGCCATTCTTCGCCCGTCCAACAAGATCACCAAGGGCTACATCAACTCGATGGCCGCCTACGAGGGTCAGTTGACGGAAGAGGAAGTTGTGTCCCTACTTGCGTATATTAAATCGGGAGCCAATCCGGCGGCTTCCGAACCTGCGATGTCGAGTGCTCTAGCAGCCAAGGAGAGCCGCATCTCCGAAGGGACCGCAGGGAATTACGTCGGAGCCATGCAATTCAACTCGCAGCGTGCCGACGCAACGCCAACGAAGCGCGGCAACAAAATGAACGCTGTGGGAGCCATGGCCGCTGAAAAAGTGGGTGATCAATAAATGAGCACAACGGTAACGACACCGATTGGCGGGCTAGATCCTAAGCCAAAGGTCGAACAGAACTATCTGACGAACGGGCATACGCTCAAGTCGTGGTTGCTGACCACTGACCACAAGCGCATTGCTATCCTCTACCTAATCTCCATCACGTTCTTCTTTGGACTGGGTGGCATTTTCGCAGGCTTGATCCGCTACGAGCTGATCGCGCCTGCAGGCAACGTCCTGGAATCGGAAACCTATAACAAGGTCTTCTCGGCTCACGGCATCATCATGGTCTTCTTGTTCCTGGTTGCGGTTATCCCCGCGACGTTAGGGAACTTCTTGCTGCCGATGATGATCGGCGCTCGCGACCTCGCCTTCCCGCGCTTGAACCTCCTTAGCTGGTACTTGTTCAACGCAGGCGGCGCGCTGGTTCTTGCGGCACTGGTCAACGGCGGCGTCGACACCGGTTGGACGTTCTACACTCCGTACTCCAGCCTTTACTCGAACACCAACGTCTCACTTGCCATCACAGGCATCTTCTTGGCGGGCTTCGCCTCCATCACCACGGGTATGAACTTCATCGTCACCGTGCACAAGATGCGAGCGCCCGGTATGACCTGGTTCCGACTCCCGCTCTTTGTGTGGGCGAACTATGCGACTGCGGTCGTCATGATTCTCGGTACTCCGGTTGTCGCCATCACGCTGCTCTGTGTTGTCTTCGAGCGAACGTTCAAGCTGCCGATCTTCTCGCCGGAGCTTGGTGGAGACCCCGTTCTCTTCCAGCACCTCTTCTGGTTCTATAGCCACCCGGCGGTGTACATCATGATCCTGCCCGCGTTCGGCGTTATCTCGGAGTTGATCACCAACTTCAGCCGCAAGCGCGTGTTCGGATACCACTTCATCGCGTTCTCCTCGCTCGCCATCGCGTTCCTGGGCTTCTTGGTCTGGGGCCACCACATGTTCGTGTCCAGCCAGTCGATGTATCAAAGCATCGTCTTCTCGCTGATCACCTATCTGTTGGCGGTGCCGTCGGCGATCAAGATCTTTAACTGGACCGCGACGATGTACAAGGGCAACATCCGATTGGATGCCCCGATGATCTACGCCATCGCGTTCATGGGACTGTTCACGGTCGGCGGTTTGACGGGTCTCTACCTGGCAACCGTTTCCACGGACATCCACCTAACGGCAACCTACTTCATCGTTGCGCACTTCCACTACGTCATGGTCGGTGGCACCATCACCGCCTTCCTTGGTGGCCTCCACTTCTGGTGGCCCAAGATGACGGGTCGACTGTACAACGAAGGAGTCGCCAAGTGGAATGCGGTCCTCGTGTTCGTAGGCTTCAACCTTACGTTCTTCCCGCAGTTTGTGATGGGCTTCATGGGTATGCCCCGACGCTATCACTACTACTACTTCGCACCGGAGTTCCAGCCGTACCACCTCATGTCGTCGGCCGGAGCCACCGCGCTGGGTCTGGGCTTTGCAGTTCCCATTTTCTACCTTGTGAAGTCTCTCTTCACGGGCGAGAAGGCCGGAAGTAACCCCTGGGGAGCACACGGACTCGAGTGGGAAACCCAGTCGCCTCCTATCACCGTCAACTTCGAGACTGTGCCGATCGTGACCGACGAGGTCTACGACTTCGACCCGGTTGCCGAGCACGAAGAGCTCATGGCTCAAATGGCCGGAGCTAACAAGTAAGAACATGGCATCGATCACCCACCCTGGCCATGGTGACGGACACCACGGAGCCCATGATGAACATCATCATGGGCCCGGTGGAGTCTTCCACCAGTACATCGACTTAGAGCAGCAGAACGACTCCTACATTGTTGGCATGTGGACGTTCCTCGTCACCGAGGTCATGTTCTTCGGTGCGCTGTTCTTGATCTACGGGCTGTACCGATACGCCTACTCTCAAGACTGGTTCTTGGCGCACGAGCACCTAGACTACGTCCTGGGCGGTGTCAACACCTTTAACCTGCTGATCTCCTCGCTGTTCATGGCGCTGGCCGTACGAGCCGCCCAGTTGAAGGACCGAAAGACGGTTCTCATCAACTTGGCAATCGTCATCGCGTGTGCCTTCGTCTTCATGGGCATCAAGTACGTGGAGTACACGGGTAAGTTCCACGAGAACCTCTATCCGGGACCGACGTTCACGAAGAACGCCGAGATCCTGCATGGCGCCAACCTGAACAAGGCGCAGATGTTCTTCGGTCTGTACTTCGCCATGACGGGTCTGCACGGTGTGCACGTTGTCGTCGGCATCTTGATCATCGGCAAGCTCGCCCACATGTGGTGGAAGAAGAACCCGATGGTCACCGAGGACTACATCCCGACTGAATTGGTGGGTCTCTACTGGCACTTCGTCGACATCGTTTGGATCTTCCTGTATCCCCTGTTCTATCTCATGCCCCGGCCAGATGCGCTTGCCGCTCACGCCTCGGGTGGAGGAGGTCACTAAGACATGGCTAGCAGTCCACTTCAAGCCGCTTCGCACGGTCACGACGATCACGGGCACCACGTTCAGCCGATTAGCTTCTATCTGAAGACGGCGACGATCCTGACGATCGGAATGGTCCTCACCATTGCGGCGTACAAGTTCAACTGGGGTCACACCTATGTGATCGCCAATATCATCGCGCTCACCATTGCGTTCGTGAAGGCAGGATTCGTTGTCTGGAACTTCATGCACGTCCGGTTCGCCAGCACGTTGGGCAAGATGTTCGCGTTCCTCGGGTTCCTTTGGCTCCCCGTCCTCATGGTCATCCTTGTGGACTACGGCTTCCGCAACCACGAGCAATCGCCTTCGTTCCAGCTGAACGGAGAAGAGACCGCTCTTCCGCGACAACTCAAGAGCAAGGACCACGAGCCGAACACTCCGAACGGAGTGAATACGCAAAACCGCACGCCTTACGGCCGAGCGTTCTAAAGAGTCAACCTCTTAACTGGGCCTCGATCTTGGAGACAATCTCCTCGGTCGAGGCCTTTTCATTGAACAACATCGGTTCCGACCACTCGGAAGAGACGCCCCCAAAGGCAAATCGAGGGGTCACCTTTCCGTACGGAATGATGCGGTTTGTGCCCGTTAATTTGCACACAACGACAGGCACTCCTGCGGATCGAACCACCAAGGCAAAGCCAGACTTCAACTCCTGGAGGTCTCCGGTTTCAGAGAGTTGTCCTTCCGGAAAGATCACCACCACCTGCCCGGCCTTTAATCGATCGATGGCGTGGCGCAAGGCTCCCCTATCCGCTTCTCCACGTTTCACGGGGATACAACCGAACCAGCGGACGACGTTCCCCAGTTTGCCCATTTCAAACAGCTCACTCTTAGCAAGAAAGATCATGGGCCGACGGCAGTGGTACTGAATCATCACTGGGTCGCAGTCGGAGAGGTGATTGGCAATGACAAGAGCGCCGCCCTCTTTGGGCAAGTGCGGTCCTCTTCGTCTCACCGGACCCAGTAGCAGTAACAAAGGCGTCGCCACCAGCTTCAGAAGCGCAAGGTAGCGGTGCGAAGGTGCGGGTGCTAAACGAGGATCGGTTGCGTTACTCACGGACTACTAACGAAAGCATGAACGATGCGCTAAGGTTCGCGGATTCAAAAACCTAACAAACCCCTCTAAAGAAAATTCGGACCGCCCCGATAAATCTACTGGGCCTAGGGTCCTTGGGATGAATCGAGGTCGACAAGAACATGCACGTCTCTGAATTTGAATGCGCAATCGCTAAGTCGCAGATCAGCCGCTATATCGCCGGCGATCGGATGAGCGACGAAACGATGAAGCAATTAGAGGAGCATATTGCTCGCTGCTCAAACTGTAAAACAATGATCGATCAACGCCGAAAGGAGTTGATTCAGTTGCTCAATTTAGAAGAAAAGACGCCGGGTTCGGACCCTGCCAAAAAGGAGTCGGTCAAGCAGACCATCGCTCGTGGCAAGGGACTGGTAGAAGGCGCACTTGCTCGTAAAGAAGAAGTTTCTTTAAAGATCGCTCCTCCTACTCACGCCATTGTTGCGGCGGAGAAGGAAGTCGAAGACAACGTTCTCGAGCTCAGCATGGCTCTTTCCGGAGCGCGCAAGAAAAAGGTTGAGTCCGAGGCGCCGTTAGAAGTTGTTTCCAGTAACAGCGGCTCCACCACCGAGACCGTTGCTCCCAAGCCCCGAAGAAGTTTGTTTAAGAAGAAGTCCAATCCGGATGACTCCGCACCGGAGGCAGCGCCCCAGCAAAGCCTTCCGGACGGTCCGGATAACGACTCGATGGCTCCCACCGAATCTCCGGTAGAGATTCCGCTCTTCTCCTCGGTTCTCGCTGACGAGGAAGCCGCGATCGCTCAAACCAACGAGATCGAACAACCCGAAGCGGAGAATCCTCTCATCCAAGCGTTCCTCGATCGCCAAAACGGAAAGATCGAAGCAGAGGCTCCTGCGACCAACCCAATTCAAGAGCAGCCCAAGGTGGCCGCCGCAACGGCACAAGTCGCTGCCGACACGAAGCCGGCGAAGCCCGCCCGAAAGAGCATTTTCGAGACTTTGAAGCTTGCACGACAAGTGCCTGATTCGGAGACTCCGATTCCTCAGGCGATCAACCAAGCGGCAAAGGCTCCCGGTGGACTCTCTGTCTACGCCCGCCCGATTCTCACAAGCGTTGCCCTCGCCACCGTTATCGGCGCCATGGCATTCGTAGCGGGGAATCCCACCAAGCTCATGGGCAAGAAGGCAGATGCCGCTAGCTCGGAAGTGTTTGCTGCAAAAGAGCCTGTGACCAACAAGAGCGAAGACAAGGATCCCAAGGGTTCGGTGTGGCGCAAGCGACGCAACGGCGAAAAGGTTTCTAACGAAGAGCTGAACGCGGCTCTCACCACCAAGACGGCTAAGGCCGTTACGCCAAAGAAGAGCAAGACCTCCGCTACGGCTAAGAAGTCGGAAGGTGCGGTTGCCAAGGGAGACTCAAAGACCCCTGAAACCGCCGCAGGGAATGCGGTGACCGGCTCCAAGACGGTTGATCCGAAGAAGGCGGCTGTCCTGGCTCAAATGAAAAAGGCACGCGCCGCTCGATTGGCACGCATCAAGGCTCGCAAAGCTGCGGCCGCCAAGAAGAACGAGGTCATCGCCATTAAGCCCACCAAGAAGTCCACGGCCAAGGCAGGCACGCGAAAGGCGACCACTCGCAAGAAGCGAACCGCAAAGAAGCGCTCGTCTACGGCGGCTCAACGATTCGTGGCACCTAAGCCCACCAGCGGCATCAAGGTTTACGACGCTAACGGCAATCCCATCTAAAGGAGGACAACCATGAAGATCAATACCACGCTTAAGTCACTCTCTCTTCTCGCGGCATTCGTGGGGGTTGTCACCTCCGCCTTTGCCACCGATGCCGAGGCCAACACCACTGCAACGGCAACCACATCTCAATCTTCTCGCATCGAGGGTCATATCCAAAACATCACTCTCCGATCGCGAGGAGGGGACGCTAGAGAAGTGATCGCACAGCTGTTTGAACAAGCAGGGGCCGAGTACGTCATCGAAGCCAACGTCAAGCAGTCGATCTACATTTCGGTTTCCAATGTCCCATTCGGAACCGCGCTGGACATCTTGAGCCGACTGGCCGACGTGAGCTTCCTCAAGAAGCAGGGCGTTTGGTACGTCGTTAAGGCTCGAACTGCCGAAGCCAATCCCGGTGCAACCTCCGGCACAGCCGCACAAAAGCTGGCAACCCCGGCGAAGACAGCCGCAAAGCCGAAGATGGAAGACACCGCGCCGAGCCAAGAGCAGAACCCGATGTTCGCTCGCAACCAGCGCATTCAATCGCCCCTTGCCAAGCGAGTCTTGACTCGCATGACCAAAGCAGACATTCGAGCCGTCTTCACCGAGTTCGCGATGCAAACCGGCGTCGAGATCATCGTTGCCGAAGACGTGCCGAACTTCAAGCTGGACGCTTTTATGATTGAGACCTCGCTCAAGTACGCACTAGACGAGATCTGCAAAGCCACCAAGCTCAAATATCAACTTACACCCGGCAAAACGGTCCTTATTAGAAAGGCCTGAGCCTAAAAGCCACGAGCAGCTCCTCATTGCCCGCCCTCCTGAGCCGGAGGCGGGCTTTTTTCGTACTCTGGGTCGGTGGAGGCTTAGCAACCGGACTTAGAATGAAATATGTCTGACAGACCGCGATGGGAACGGGTGGTTGCGGTCATTGTTCTCCTGCTCGTGATCGCTCCATTTGGGTGCGTGGCGATCATCCGGTGGCAGCATAAAACCATCGGCGTCGACTTCGCACGCGTTGGAGAGCGGTACGACCCTGAACAGATGCCTCGCGATTGGACGCTCCTTAAAGTCTATAAGTTCAAGACAAAGGACAAAGAACTGCGCCTGTTCCACTATGAAGAGCCCGTGTTCATGATTCCGGAAGAGCATGGCGTCATGGTCGACTCCAATGGGCTCATCACCGAAATCATCGAGGGCGATGATGCCCTTCATCATCGCTTGAAGGAGTTGGAAACGCAACGTGTGCTCAAGCGCTAAAAAAAGGGCCGGGGTTTTCCCCCGGCCGAAGTCCCACGTGTGTGAGTTGCTCGTTGTTATCGCGCCTCTGGTGAGCGCCTAATCGCTTTTCGATGTTAAGTCTTACTGCTTGCTCTTCTTCGGTCGCAGGATGAGAACCGGGTACGGCTCGCAGACCACTTGGTGAAGAGAGACCGAGCCGAGCATCAAGCGCTCGACAAAGCCCTTGCCTTGTGCCCCGACGATCATGAGATCGCCGTGAGTGTTCTGCATCGCCTGGCGGAGCACGTCGTTCGGGTTGCCCTTCACAACGGTCCAGCTAGAAGAGATGCCAACCTCGGCCAAATCGTCCGCTGCCTTTTCAGCCTTCTCCTCAAGGATCTTGAACAGTGCTTTCTCTTCGATCCCCGGAGCGACTCGGTGCAGGAGTTTGGCTTCGCTTTCGTTCATGTGGAAAGCGGTGACGATCTCCACATGGCTTAGCCCGGCGGGTTTTAGGCGAATGAGCTCCTTCAGACATGCCTCGGAGTAATCGCTGTGATCCATGGCGAACACGGCCTTTACAGGCAGTCCTGGATTCAGCTCACCCTTGCCCACGAGGACGCTGCAAGGAGACGAGATCGCCAAACCTCGAGAGACGCTTCCGGTGAATCCGGTTGCCCAGCGACCGTTGTGAGTGGCGGTGACGGCAACAAGGTCCACATCCAGTTCCTCTGCATCTCTTACTAACTGAGCAGCAGGATTGCCGGCGGTGAGTCGCTTCTTGCAACGCATATCTCGAATACAGGCTTCGTCGTAAGCCAAATCCAGGATTGCTCGACCAGACGTCTCGGCAGCCGAGATGTAAGCCTGGGAAGCGACGGGATCGATGAGATGGGGAGGACCAAGAACGGGGAGGGGAGTGAGCACGTGCTCAACCGTGCATTCGGTGAGGCCGAACCTCATTCGACCCAACAGGCAAAGACCTGATTTGTAGTGGCCCGCTTCGTCGATTCCGATGAGTGCTTTCATAAGTTTCCTCTGGCAGAGAACCCCCGACCGGAGACCCGATGATTGGTTCGGATGACCTGAACCCGGGAGGGCTGTGAGAATAGATTGGGATAAAAACCGGCGGGTAGAAAGTCGGCGGTTTCCTGTCCCTCAAAAAATGTCCATTGCAGACTGCACCAAATTCGCCAGGACGTATTGCTCTTTGTCGATATGTTGATAAAATAAAAATAGAGGGAAAACCCTATGGAAGAAGCCGCCGTATCAACCACCCACCAACATGCAAGATTAAGCGATCGAGAACGGCAAATTCTCGTTATGGCTTCCAAGGGATTAACCGACCAAGCCATCTCACAACAACTGGGTATAAGTTTCGCTACCGTTGGCACGTACTGGGGGCGAATTAGGGGTAAATTGGGCCCCTACAACCGAACGGAGCTTGTCGCCAAGTTCCTCCGATCCCGGGCTCAGCACGCCGTCGATCAACTCAAAGCGCAAAACGCGCAGCTCATCGCGGAGATCGAGAAGCAGTCCGAGAAGGTTCAAGAGCTGGAGACGGGCGCTCACTTTTTTGAAGCTCTTTTGCAGAGCGCTCCTGACGCAATTTTGCTGGTTGATTCGGAAGGGTTTATCCGATTTGCCAACAAGCAATGCGAAAACCTATTTGGTTACCCCACCGCAAAGTTTTCCGGAATGCATGTGCGAAGACTGATACCTGATCGATATCACCAAGATCACGATGCGCACCGGAAAGAATACATGGCTCATCCCACTCGGCGACGCATGGGCGAACACTACGGCACCCCGGCCATCAAAGCCGACGGATCGGAGGTCGCCGTAGTGATCCACCTCAACACCAGTCGCCTCGGCGAGCAGCACATGGTCACTTGCGTCATTCGTGAACAGAAGGAAGACGAAGAGTAGTCTTCCTGTTGACAAAAAAATGGGCCCGCCTCGGGGAAGAGAGCGGGCCTTTTTTGTTTTCGGGAGCTCTGGTTCTCCCTTTGGCTTGGACTTACCCTGATGAACGATTGCTAAATTGGGAAATGTCAGGGCTTCAAGAAGAGCATCGGCTTTCCAAGGTCAATCATTGCCTTGAAAACGGGCTCGTTCCAATCCACATGGCACTTCTCGTGGCTTGCTACGGCGATGATGTCGGAAGAGAGTCGACGTCCCATGGTTCGAATCGCATCCTCGAATGGAGCGACGACCACCCGGCTTTCGCAGGTGTAACCGTAAGACTGGATCATCTCTGCCAGGCTGCTGTTGAGTTCCAGAAGCGTTCGCTCAGAAAGGCGACCGTCCTTCACGCCACATTGCTCGCCAGGTTCTCGAACCGAACGCGGCTCGAAAGACGAAACCAAGTTGATTCGCTTCAACCCTTTCGACTGCATTCGCAGCAGCGATCGTACACAGCGGTGTGCATAGGGCGAGTGCCTTACGGCAAGAGTGAGTTCTAACGCCGCCTGACTGAGCGGCTCCCGTCGAGTAACCAACACCGAACGACCGGCATGGTGAACGAGTTTTGCCAACCTCATCCGATCGAGATCGGTGGCGGGGTCGGGGAGTGTCGAAACAATAAGATCCGCACCACTTGCTTCACCAAGGTGGAGCAAGCCCTCCATCGTGTCGACCGAGCAGTGCTTACTTAGCACCGTCCCCGTTCGACTGAGCTCCTTTTCTGCTTCCATGCATGGATCGACCAACTTTCCGGCCGAACAACCACACGTACCTGCAAGATGCATTTTGAGTCCTGAGAACCCGAGTGCGCTAACGAGTCGTGCAGTCATGTGCGAATCCCCTCCGTTGCGGACTTCAATGACTGTGTTCATTTTCTAACCCTCAAGCTTTGCGTCTCTTGGACGCCTTAAACATGTTCAAGACTGTTCCACAAATCTTAAACATGTTTACTCTATCGCTAATTTCGGCTTTTGGTACCAAAAAGATGCTAATTTGCGTTTAAATTTAATGAAATCGTCAAACAATCATTGAACACTGATTGAACAATGGAAGAAACATGCTTTAATCAGGCTTTATTGAGCAAGAATCTTTCGGCAACTGAACATGTTCAGTCCCGGAAATCCGGGATCGTCGAATGCCTCTGTTGTTTGTCAAGACACGAATCCGTGACAACTTTTATCTCTTGCCCTTCTCGTCTTCGTGCGTCCGGGGCGAGCGCGCAGTAATCTTTGACCAAGGAGATTTACTCATCATGCCATTGGCAGCCGTCCTCGCGTTCAATCTCATTCAGCCGTTCAATTTTGCGGAGCCGTTTAATTCTTCGGCGCCTTTGAACGCAGCAATTCTCGCTGAAATGCAACAAATGCACGCGAAGTTGCCTAATGGTGGCGGTTACTTCATGGGGATCAAGGCAGACCCGATGGAATGCCCGATCGGCCTCCCGATCGAGTTCTGCGGTCGACCGCTTCTTACGCCCACCCGCGCCTCCAGTTACTGTTCTGGAGTGACCTACGCGCTCTTTCTCTCCGCTGTAGAACGAGAGGTTCAGGCGAATCGGTGGGTCCTATCCCAGGGTCAAATGGAGGCCCTCAGACTCCAAGAGCCAGACGGTGGGAGAAGGGAAGATGAAGTCAAACTGTGGGGTTGGTGGAATGCGGATGGACCAGGGTCTCTCTATGCGATGACGCTGGTGACCTCGATGGGGATCCGTGTATCGCCGCAGGACGCCCAACCCGGCGATTTTCTCAACATTAACTGGGCAAAGGGCGGCGGACACTCTGCGGTGTTCCTTGGCTGGGTGACCACCGCAGAGGGCAAGCCCGGCATGAAGTTTTGGGGGAGTCAGTCCTCCACCAACGGCATCGGCGAAGTCGTTGTCTCCGAGGAAGCGATTTCCGGCCTCGTGATCACCCGACTCACCCATCCAAAGGGAATTCTCTCGCTCGATCCGAACTTCAAAATAAAGCGGCCGCGAGTGGAGTACGACAAGCCTCCGTTTGCGGGAAATCGCTAAAGATTATCGCCTATGTTTATCACGGCCGCGACGGCGGAGTGTCTGTCCGACCGCCAAACCTCTCGGTACTGGGTGACGAAACCGTACTGAGACAAACCATTACGGGAAAGGCATAGGTCGATCGACGGGTTTCCGAAGCATTGGAAGTGGGTGATCGAGTGTCCCTCTAGCCAAATCTTCCCGCCCTGCGGATTCAAATGCCGAACGGCGAACTGCATCAACTCGCGGCGAAACGCGTACGCGATGAGGATATGGTCGAAAGCTTCGTCCGGAGCAGCGGTGAACCATCGAATTGTGGGTTCTGATCGAAGAACGTCCTGTTCCAGGCGTCGGCCCTCGTTCAGTAACTTTTCCAGTCGGTCGACTGCGGTGACTCGTCGGTCATGAGCGGCAAGAAACACCGAGTCTCTGCCTGAGCCGCAACCCAGATCAAGAACCGAATCTCCAGGGGCGGAGTGCGCAAGGAGGTCTTGAGCCGCCAATCCCGGAGCCCATAGCTCGCCACGGGCCTCCGAAGGCGATTCTAGAGCCGGAATCACCCTAGCCTGTCTTCCTAGGCCCGTAACCCAAGAAACCGCCTCAGATGCCTCTGCAACGTCTAGAATCCACACCTCCTGTCTAGGAGCGGGCAATCGGTGACGGGATTTGAGAAGCGTGGCAAGCGGGATATGGCAAACGGGTAGCAAAGGAAAATCCTTTGCCACCCGTCCCCCTGTCTCTGAAACATCGAGAACCCGGGTGTTGAGCATCGCCACGAGTTTCTCGACTAAGTGCGTTACGCCCGACCCAAGATGGCGTCCATCGCGTTCGAGGTGTTCTTGACGCGGACGATGGGGTGGTGAGTGTAGTGAGGAATCATTTCTGCCACAACCGCACCGTTGTAGCCGATCTCACCGAGAGCGGTCACGACTTCGGGCCAGTTCACGTCGCCTTCCAGCAGGTCGACAAAGCCGGCATCGTTGGCGGCCGCTTTGCGATAGTCCTTAAAGTGGACTGCCGCAATGCGGTGTCCCAACGCCCGAATCCAGTCTTGCGGGTAGCCAAACGGCAGCACGTTCCCAACGTCAAAATACGAACCCACGTTCTTGGACCCAAACGAATCGATGAAGTCGATCAACTCCGTGGAGGTCATGAACAGCTTGTTCCAAACATTCTCGATGGCAAGGGTCACTCCGGCGGCTTCGGCGTGGGGGAGTAGCTCGGCGATGCCCTCTTTGGCGTACTTCATCACTTCGACTTGCGGCTGAACGGGTCGATCCGGCAAGAAGAACACATCGACGGCTCCAGGAATGGTGAGTAACGCCTTGGCGCCTAGTCCGTGTGTAATGTCGATCGACCGCTTGAGGTCCTCCTTTGCGGCGGCGCGAACGGCGGGATCGATATCGCCCACCGATCGAGCCCAGTACAGACCGCTTGCCACCGAAGGGAGACCAACGCCTTCGCCCTCGGCAACCTTCACCAACTCCTGAAGAAGAGAGGCAGGCGAATCGGTGGCGAGGGGATAGCCGGGGTCGCCGATGCACAGCTCCAGCACTTCGTAGCCGTACTGCTTAGCCCAACGAATCGCGGCGACGGGATCGACCTCTCCAGCGAAACTGCCCGGAAAACACCAATAGTTAATGCCCTTCTTCAGCGAAGCCATTGCCCATTATGAGCACGAATGGCGAACAAAGGGGAACCCCCGAAAAGCGTGAGTCGACCGCTTAACGGTCGATACAAGCGCTAACGATCTTGGCGCGGGCTCTGGGAAGAGTCATTGCCACATCGCTCGCTCGGAATCCAATGGGACCGATCTCTTCGGCGCACATGTCGGCAGCCGCGCCATGCCAGAACATCGAGCAGCCTGCCGCATAGTAGCCGGGCAGATCTTGCGCCATGAGGGTGGCGATCATGCCCCCTAACACATCGCCCATGCCTGCCGAAGCAAGGCCAGGGTTGCCGGTGCAGTTCACCATCATGGGTTGGCCCGGTTCGCCAACAATGCTGTACGGACCTTTGAGCACGACGCTTCGGTGTGTCTGCTGAACCGCTTGTCGAACCGTTTGGAACCGATCGGCTTGAACCTCGGCAATGCTGGAGTGCAGCAATCGGCTCATCTCTCCGGGGTGAGGCGTCAAAACGCACTCCGCTTTCGGCATAGGAACTCCCATGGCGACGGCGTTCAGTGCGTCGGCGTCCAGCACGCACGGCTCAGTCCAGAACTCGAACAGGTTCTTCAAGAACTCCTGAACGGGAGGCTCTTGGCTAAGACCCGGTCCAAACAGGGCGGTGTAAAACTTGTGGCGGTACCGGTGAAGAACGTCGGCCGCTTCCGGCGCGATGACTCCATCCTTTTCCGGGAGTGGCAGAAGCAACGCCTCGGGCACGTTGGAAGCCACGGCGGCAAGCACATCGGGCGTGCCCGCAACGGTAACCAATCCCGCACCCGCGCCAAAGGCGGCCATGGCGGAAAGGGAAGCCGCGCCGCGCATCCATTTGCTTCCGGCGACAATGAGGATGTGTCCGTTATCGCCCTTGTGGCTCGCCTTGAGGCGCTCGGGAAGCAGGTTCGCCACCCATTCGCCATCGATCAAGCGAGCATCGGTCGGTTCGGTCAGAAGAGCCTGAGGGTAGCCAATTTCTGCCACCGACCAATAACCCGCGTGTTCTAAGCCAATGCCTTGAAAGAGGTACGGCTTCGGCATACCCAGCGTAATCGTCCGAAGCGCCCAAACAGACTCGCCGAGTTCCTCGCCCGTGTCGCAGCAGATTCCAGAGGGGACATCCACCGAGACCACCGGAACGCCGCTTCGGTTGATCGACTGAATGCTCCGCTTGACCGGGCCGTGGACCTGACGATGCGCACCGACGCCGAGGAGGGCATCCACGATGAGGTCGCAGTTGTGCAGACCTTCGATGCGGCGCTCCCAGCGGGCGTCGTTGCAGAAAATGGGTTCCAGACCTTGGGCGAGCGTTAGCTGATGTTGGTATCCGGTTTCTGGAGCGAGGTCCTTTTCCTCGCAGGACATCAGAATCTCCACGCGGTAGCCGTGAGAGTGCGCCACGCGCGCCGTCACCAGACCATCGCCACCGTTATGACCCTTGCCGCAGAAGAAAACCAATCGACCGCCTTCGGGCAACATCTTCCGAACGGCGTCGAACACAGCAAGGCCGGCGCGCTCCATCAGCACGCGCGTAGACAGGCCGAATTCGCTCTCGGCGATTCGGTCTAAGTCTTGGGCTCGTGATCTGTCTGCGATCCACATAAGTCAATCTGGACGACCGCCAAAAATCGGCGATCGGTTAGGCTACAGGACTCTACGCGCAAAGAGACAGAAGCGTCACGTTTCTCGCCGGGCAGTCCGGCACACTCCAGCAAAAAAGGGACAAGAATTTACGCGTTCTTTACTTTCACGTCCACAAGTCGAAGTCTGCCCCCGCACCGCACGTGAACGTAGATGCGACCTGGCTTCAACCGTCGGCTCCGATCAAACTCAGAACGGCATCTTTCGCACCGATAACGAAAGGTTTGCTTCGATTGGTTGCGCTCGACCGCGTAGTTGTGGCGCACCTTCGGAGTCGCTCCCAACTCTGCCATCGCGACCTGCCACATCGGTCCATGCCCCGCCCCCTCGCGCGGCTTTCCCAGCGCCTGAGCCCGCGTGAAGGCGAGCAGATGCGCGTACTCGTGCACCAGGGTGTCGTAGGTCATTCGCGGGGTTTTCAGCACCCGCTTGCTCAGCGCGATTCGGTGCGAGGGGTAGTACGCCATCCCTGCGGAAACCCGGAGCCCTTTCCAGATCAGTTGCACAGGTCGACCCGTTGGGTGCCGATGGATGAGTTCTTGCAACCACCCTTCCGACAGTTGAATCAGCTCCTCAGTCGGGAGTTCTTCATCTGGGGAGATCCCATGAAAGGGATTGGGGTTCACCCACCCATTTTGCCAAACAGACCGGACTGGGCGAAATCCGAGTTAATGGAAAACCATTTCTTGGTGTCGTACTTGTCGCAAATCTGCTGAACCAGTTGATCGGTTTGGTTGCCTGCCGCGTCGATGGTTTTGGACGTGTTCTGCATCCCGTAAAGCGTGTTTAGCGCGGCACTGGAGTCTTCTTTGGACTTCGCGACCGCGCCCAAGATGTCTTGAATCATCGCCGCCGTTTCATCCAGCGCGTTCCAGTAGGTGTTGGCGGTGGCGAGGCATTCTTGCGGCGGATAAACCGACTTGAAATACTCCTTCAGCGCGTCCCACTCTTGCTTCACCTGGGCGGCGCCTTCGGCAACTTTGTCGGCTCCCGTCTTGGGTTCGGGCATATCGGGATCGCCCGACGCCATGGCTTTCAGCGCATCTAGATCGATACCCATCTGGGCCGCGGGCGCGAGCTGCATCATCATGCCCAGACCTTGCATGGCGAGCTTGCCTCGTCGTTTCTCCGTCTCTTCCAGATGTTCCAGCCAGCGGCGCACGTCGTCCGGCATCACCTTGGGCGCAACCGCTTCTTTCTCTAGGACGGGCGCGGGGGGAGCGGCCGTTTTGTCGAGGACGGCTTCCGGAGGTTTCGCTTGGCGCTGAAGCACGGTGTCTCCCGGCTGAGTGGCGGTTCGGTTGAGGAAGTTGGTGGCAATTGCGCCAATGAGCAGCGCTAGAACCAACGCACCGGATCCAGCGGCAATGGCGATGTTTCGTTTCTTAGCCTGTGCTTGAGCAAAAGCGGCGTCCACCGAGGCCACTCGCCCCGATCCCTGCGGTGCATGGGGTCCGGTGCGATGGACCGGCTGTTGGGGAAACGGTTGGGGTTGCCCGCTTTGCGCGGGCCGCTGGGGCTGCTGCGGGTGGGGCTGCTGCGGCTGGAGTTGGGGTTGGGCAGGCTGAGATTGCGTGAACTGACGCAGATCGGCGCCGCAATGCATGCAGAATGCTGCGGGCGCCGGGAGAGATTTTCCACACTGCGGACAAAACATGAGCAACCTAGGAATCGCTCCGTTGGGAGTGACCCGTATTGTACGACGGTTCCAAGGTTGCGGAATGTTCTATCGACCGAGCACTTTCGCGATCGTCGACTGGAGAAGCTCGTGATCGACCGGCCGATTCCCTTGCTTATCGAGGATGCGAACGATCGGATCGACTTTGTTGAATCCGCCCGTTGCCGAATCCAGGTCGGCGGCGATGTCCAACATGCGCAGTCCGTCTTCCAGAACTTTCTCCAGAGATTTCTTCTCGAACGACCCTTCGGTGCGCGTCAGGTACTCGAAAACGCCGCGAATCCGTTCGCTGCCAGAGCCCGCACAGGCGTACTCTGGGTTCTCGAATCGAGCGCCCGCCCCATCAAAGAAGAAGATTCCAAACTTCTCCTTCGCCGCATCGTAGATCGCCAAAATCGGAATAAACAAGCCGATCCCCTCCATGGCCATGGGAGCGTTCCCCGCAATGGATTTGGAGATCTCGGAGAGTTTGCCCTGCACGCTGAGCTCTTGCAAAAAGGCTCGTCGGTAGTACTTGAACGAATGCTTTAGGTAGCGGCAAACCTCTACCGCTCGAGCGAACGAGCCGGAGATCGCAACCACGGTCGCATCGTCCAGAGCCATGATCTTGTCCGCTTGGTCGTACATGATCAGGTTGCCCATGGTCGCCCGACGGTCGGAGAAGATGAGGACGCCCTCTTCAAACTTCAGGGCCAGAACAGTGGTGCCGTGCGTATCGGGAGAACCCGTCCCAACCGGTTTGAGATAGGGCGGTTCGACCACCTGATCGAACGGCTTTGCGGAGGCGGTGAGCAAACTCGCCATGTTATTGACCGGACCGCTGGCGGTACTTCTTGGCCTGATCAGGGTCGACCCGCTTCAGGCGCTTCATCAGTTCGTTGCCGCCTTCCGGCTTGGAAACATCCGGCCGAGTCGGGCCCGATTCGTCCCCAGACTTCCGCTCGGGGGTGGGTGCATCGCGTTGAATTCGATCTGCGTTCATAGGGAGAGCTCCTTGATTCGGTCTCTAAAGGTTATTACGTCTGGAACATCGCCGAGAGTCGACGGATAGGCAATATCCGGTGGAAAGGCGAGAAACTCCTCTTTTCCATCGATCCGGAAGGTCACGCCAGACCACCCGAGCGCCTTCACATACGGTCGAAAGTGTTGCACCACCAGCGCCCGCGCCAAGGCACGGCTCGGCTTCTCTGGCACGGTGGGGAAACTTGGTTCCTGCACCATCTCCATCAATCGCATCGCCTCGTACAGACTTTCCTCTGGATCGACGTTGGCGAACTCAAGGTCGTAAGAGGCAAGGCGAGGATCGCCCCACTCCCACCCTTCGGCTTCACACACCTGCTGCAGCACCTCGCGCTTGATCGCCCAGTCCACCTGCTTGGCAAAGGAAGGAAAGTCGTTTTCGAAAGCGTCCAGCAGAGTTCGAGCCGTCTCGATGGTCCACTTCATCTGAACCCCTTCGTGGGGATCGCTTAGATCCAAATGGGCTTCGGCGGCGGAGAAGTAGGAATCGAAGATGGCCCTCACCGTGGTGTGCGATCGCCCTTTCAGAGGGATCGGCTCATCCAAGTTTGGGTTTCGACTCAAGGTCTTGAACGCTTGCACCACATCGGTGAAATCGAACTTGGGGGCCGCTCCCGCATCCAGCAGGTGAAGGGCCAGTTTCACCAACCCCAGTCGCAGCGCCACGCACAGGGGCTGCCGAGTGGCGTCGCAGGAGATCACGTGCAACCGAATCCATTGGGCGGCATCGGCGTGCGGCTCATCGCGAGTGTTGAAAATGGGGCGGCGATAGAGCGTCTCCGCGTTGGCGGGTTCCATAAAGAAGTCGGCGCGCTGACTGATCTGATAGGCGCACTTTGCGCCCGATTCCGCCCCGACCTTGCCTGCTCCGGTGAGCAGTTGTCGGACCAGCAGCATGGGTGTCACCGCTTGAAAAAGCGGCTCGAATCCGTGGGAGCGTGGCACCAGATAGCTCTCGTGAGTGCCGTAGGAGGCGCCGTGAAAGTCGGTGTTGTTCTTGTAGGCGCGCACCTCTTTCCCGGTTTTCTGCGCGAAGGCTTGAACGGCCTCTAGCATCACGGTTTCCCCCTCGATGTCGTCCTGGGCGACTTCAAAGATCGAGAATCGCTCGGGGGTGCTGTACTCGGGGTGACCGTGGTCGTTGTAAAACCTTGCGCCGTTGTCTAGGATCCGGTCGGAGCGAATCTCTTCGCTGCTCCCGTAAACTTTTCCTTTATCGTACTGAGCGTCTTCAGGGTCGAAGGCGAGTGCCTTCAGCTTGAATCCGCGTAGGTCGGCCCGGGGCGATTCCAGGCGGTAGTCCCAGCCCAGATAGGCGATCCGGTTCGATCCCGAATGGGGGTATCCGCGCACAAAGGCGGTGGCGAACTCCACCTGGTCTGACGCACCAAGGCCTTCGACGGTGAGGCCGTATTCGGTTTCGGTGCCACAGAGGATCGGTCGCATTCCGATCTACTCTACGTCAGGGTTGGGGTCAAAAATGAAGAAAGCCCGCTTGTTCTCTGGATTCCCAGGAACAAACGGGCTTGCCGTTTTATTGCTTTTTCGACTTAGCGTCGCAGAACGACGATCACACCAGATGCCGGGACGCCTGCAGGAGGAGCCGTCATCGTGAACTGCACGTACTGCGTCAGCTGAACCGAAGCGGTGGTGGCGTAGCTCTTGTTGAACTGACCGGTGATGGTGCCGACCACTTCACCCGCGATGTTGGTGTCGGTGTTGATGTCGGGCAGGTTGCGGATCGGATAGGCGCGGATCGTCTTGGTCTCGAAGTCCAGGTAGCCCCAGAAAAGGCTTTGGATTTGAGCGGATCGCGTGCCGTCTGCGTTCACCGAGAAGGTTTGCGTCAAGAACAGAACGTCTTGTCGGTCGCCATCTTCGCTGCCAGGAATGGAAACTGCAACCGAATTGACTTCGCCTCGCAGGTAACCAATGTTTCGAATCGAACCGTCGGTGCCTCGGGTTTGTCGGTAGTGATCCTTCCAGATGCCTTGAAGCGTCGTGAGGATCGGGCGATCATCCGGGTTGACCAAAGACGGGTTGGCTTGGACCAACGAGTAGGTGCCCGGGGTTTGGATGGTTGCGCCTGCGCTGCTCACCGGACCGCTGTATCGACCGATGACGGTGTCATCTTGGCCGAGCGGAATCAGGTGCTCGAACGATTGCGCCGATCCACCGAACGGGTTGCCCGCGCCCAGTGCGTATCCGTCGCCGCTGAAGAAGACTCGCGTTGCCACCGAACCGTCGCTCAGCAACGGTCGGCTTGCTTCCGGCATGGCGCTGATATCGAATGCGATGTAGTCGCTTGCGATGGACTTGAGCGTGAACTCGTTGTCATCGGTAAGGTTGAGCTCCTCAAGTCGGTCGAGATCGAAAACGGCTCTCTGACCGGTGACCGTGCCCGTGTCGTCCAGGATGTCCTCGAACGGAATAACGGTGTCGTCCAAGAAGATCGGGATGTGCGTGTGTCGGCCCGGGAAGATGCGAATGTCGGACGGCAAGGTGATGGAATCGCCTGCCGACGTCACGCCGCCGGATCGCACAAAGTTGATCGGGAAAGTGGTGGTGATTCCGTCTGCGGTGACCGTGAGCGGGGTGATGCTCAGGTCGAACTCGCGGAAGCGTCGGGTGGATTGGCCGAGCGCGTTCGGAATGTTCAGGCTCTCAATTTGGCTGTGATAGCGGTTGAGAACGAGCGACTTCGACGGTCGGAAAGTAGCAACCGTGCCGAAGTTGTCATCGAACGACACTCGCTGAAGTGTTCCTGCGATGGTGTTCGTGTCTCGACCCGCACCCGTGATGAAGGTGATCTGAGCCAGACCGGGAACATCATCAAGGTTCACCGTAGCAAGTCCACGGAAGATATCGGGAATTCCCGACGTGCCGCCACCGCCGCCCGTCGTGGCGACATCCGATCCGCCGCCGCCGCATCCGATAAGAGCGATCGCAAGAGCGCTGATTCCAACGCTCCATTTCCAGTTTCCAACTTCAAGTCGAGGACGCATAGCCAACCCTTGCAAGAGAGTGCGACTCAGTATAGCAACTCGGATTTGTTTTGTATGCAGGAATCTCCCGGTTCGGCGAGAATTGCCTCCGGTTTGAGTTCAAAACGATCCCTTTAATCCTTCCTAGAGAAGCCCTCTTGAGGGGGAAAGACTGAGTAAAGACGGTTGGGGTTCCCTAATCGGTGCAGTTTTCAGGCGACAAGGGTCTGTGCAGGTAAACTTTCCAACCTGTGCGCCGAGACGACCTTCTCGACCTCAACGACGTACTCCAACACCCTGGGCGTAAGTTAGCGGTCGACATCTCCACCGAACTCCCTGAAGAAGAAGAACTGGATCTGGTAACCCCGCTCGAGGGCTATCTTGAAGCAGTCTCTTCCGGCAGTCTGTTACTTATCACCGGCGAATTCAAAACGCGGGCCGTGGTGGAATGCGCGCGATGCGTGGGTCCGCTGGAGCAAGACATCGTTTTCCCCATCGATGAGCAGTTCCAAGTGGAGGGTGTCCCAAGCTCGCTTTCCGCCCAAGACTTCGCGCGAGTCGTCGACGACGAGCCTTACCCAATGTTCGACGGGAACTCGCTGATGGTGGAAGTGTTGCTTCGCCAAGCCCTTTGGCTGAACATGCCAACCCAACCCCTCTGCTCGTTTGGATGGGATGGACCGTGTCCGGTTGCGGTGCAACGGGCTCCTGAAAAGGTGGAACAGGAGGAAGAACACCACGATTTCGACGCGCTCATCGGCTTTAAGGGCGAAGAAGCCAAGGAGAACGAAGCGTGAGCATTGCCGTTGATGCAATGGGTGGCGATCACGCCCCAGAGCAGATCGTTCTGGGTGCTCTGGAAGCTGCCCCTCTCCTCAAGTCGAAACTCTATCTGGTTGGCAAACCGGAAGAGATCAAGAAGTTTGCCCCTACTCTTCCCGCCAACGTAGAGATCGTCGCCGCCACTCAGGCGGTTGGTATGGAAGAGAAGCCGCTGGACGCCTACCGTAAAAAGAAGGACAGCAGCCTCATGGTTGCGGCTCGGTTGGTGAAAGAGGGCAAGGCCCAGGCAATGGTCAGCGCAGGCAATACCGGCGCGGCCAGTTCCACGTCGTTGCTCGTTTGGCGACAGATCAGCGGTATTCACAGACCCGCCATCGCCAGTCCGCTCCCGAACAAACACGGTGGATTCGTGCTACTGGATTCCGGCGCTTCGCCCGACGTAGACCCGGAACACCTGGTGGAGTTCGCCATCATGGGGCGAGCTTATGCGCAACAGGTGATGGGGCGCAAAAACCCTAAGGTCCACCTGCTCAACATCGGTGAAGAAGAAGGCAAAGGGAACGCCTTTGCGAAGCAGGCCTTTAAGCTCCTGAGTAAACACGAATGGTTCGCCGGGAACATCGAAGGCAAGGACATGTTCAAGGAGCCCTGCGACGTGGTGGTTTGCGAAGCCTTTGTGGGCAACGTGGTTCTAAAGACCGCCGAAGGAGTTGCGGAACTCATGGCGAGCATTATCAAGGAAGAGGTTCCGACCAACCCGCTCGTGAAAACGCTCTATTGGCCGGTGAAGAAGGTCACGAAGCCGATCCGAGAAAAGATGGATTACGCCGCCGTGGGCGGATCGCCGCTCTTGGGTCTGAACGGCATCTGCATCATCGCGCACGGTCGTAGCAACGCCCGGGCGATCAAGAATGCGATTCTGATGGCGGAGACGACGGTGGAGAACCGCTTGGTCAACACGATCCGGGAAGCCGTGGATCGAGATCTGGGTCACCTAGTCCATGCCGAGGGCGATCATGCGTCCGGCGTCGTTGAATCGGTCACTGAAGTCGAGTAGCCGGAACAGCCCTTAAACGAACAGGGAGCGTCCTTCTTTCTTGCGAGAGAAATGACGCTCCTGTTTTTTCGATCGGGGGAGATCGAGGGTTGGTCTGATGTGTCGACGAGTGAGGGAAAGCTGGATCGAAAAGTGTTCGACCCAGCGTGTAGGTCTCGAGGACGTTTCTGCCTTAAGCGGCGTTGGCGTCGGGAATCGAAGAGTCGCGGAACCACGCATCGGCGAGTTGAGCTTTCAGCTTGTGCTGGAGACGCTTCTCTTGCACCGCGGTGAGCTTGCCGTGCTCGTGCACCTTGATGTCCGGTACGGGCATCGGTTTCTCACCGTTTCGCTTCTGAACCGTGTTCAGCAGCCAAGCCTTTGTTTCGCTGATCTTGGCAAGGACTCTGCGTGCTTGCCGACGACGCCATGCTCGGTTGCGGCTTTTCATGTCAATGGTCTCCTGCCCTACTTGGGCGGGTGAGAGACCTAGTAGTTTCTCGGTCTCTCCTTAATCATTATAAGAAACAGTTAAGAAAACCGATGGGCGAATTAACAGGACAAGAAAAGCATGTCATTCATGCTGGGACAGGTGCCTGCGGAACGGTGGAAAAACGCCCGCCGCTAGAAAGACACGCCGATAGACCACGAGGCGTACTTGTTCTGCACTAGGCCCAAGAAAACCGTGGTTTCCACGCGTCGTCGGTAATCGTCTCGATCCCCATCGCGAGTGGCTCCGTTCACGCTCCAAGCGATGCCGTAATTCAACCCAAAGCCGTCGTGCTCGACGATCGCCTTCATGTTGTTGTTGATCCAGCCGCTGAAGTTGGCGAATCCTTTTTGAAACCGTCGGGTGCCAATACCAACCGACCAGTGTCCCCAGTTCCCGTACGGCTGAGTCACTGCCAAGTAGGCGGATCGACTGGAACGGTCATCGCCAGGGAGGTTCTCGCCCGACGATCCACCGCCTCCCACCAAGTCTTGAACACCGAACGCAAGGCCAATTTCGTTCCCAAGGTGCGTGCCCCACTGAGCGGTCCACGCCTGATCCCACGCCCCGCTCAGCGGCATGATTCCGAAGGTAAAGCCTCCGCCGAGAAGGTCCACGCTGATGTTAAAGGAGCCCGTTCCGTTTCCGGCGGCGCGGTCTCGACCGCTGTCTTCAATGAGAACGGGTCGCAGATTGGAGGAGATGACGCCGAGAGTCGAAGAGATCCGACCTCCGTTCGGCGCGTATCCAATGGGCGTTGAATAAGCGATGGCGCCGCGGAGCGAATAATGGCCGTCGAAGGTGACGCCGACGCCCCCGCCGGGTAGTCCGGAAAGACCTCGGAACTGTGGGTAACGGTCCATTCCAATAAGACCGCTTTGTCCAAAAGCCGTGGCACCCAAAAGCATTCCGGCAACAACCAACGCGCTGCGCATGGGCAGACTGTACCCCTCCAGTTAGATCCTGGCAAATTGACGGAGTCCTCCGGTTCAAGACGGCAATGCAATGAACTTGCATAATACTTTACCGGGGTAGGGTATCTTCGAGAAATGCGTTTGAAGGCTTTTACCCTTATCGAGTTACTGGTTGTGATCGCGATTATCGCGATCCTCGCCGCCATCCTTTTCCCCGTGTTCGCTCAGGCAAAGGCCGCTGCGAAGAAGGCGAGCAACGTCTCCAACCTCAAGCAGATTGGGTTGGGCGTGGTCATGTACAACGGCGACTACGACGACATGATGGTTCCGTACCTGCTTCCGGGCGATGGTCCTGCCACCGGAATCGGTTCCGGCACCATGTGGTGGCACGGTCGAACGATTCGAGAGGGTGGTGCGTTCCCGCTCAGCTACTATCGCAATCAAGGGCTGATCTTCCCCTACATGAAGAACGCCGATATTCAGGACTGCCCGGTCGGCAAAGATATCCCGACCCCATTCACCACCTGGCAGAACGGTCAACTGGTGCCTGCGTACGGCGTGAGCAACCGACTTTGGGTGCAGCCTCGCCCCGCAACGGCGACGCTCGCAGCGGTTCCGGCAGTAAACATGAGCCAAGTGGAAGAAGTGGCAACCACGATTTCCATGGTCGACGCGGTGAACGCCTGCAACCCGGCTTCTCTGACGAAGTCGTTCTTCATCTCCCCGACCTTTGACGTGGTGGCCGGACGGGACAACGGATCGGGCGCAGGAACCGCGGACTGTTTCTCTTCGCGAGTCCACGGTCGACACGCCGGACAAGCGGTGGTCGCGTGGATCGATGGTCACGTCACGACGCGACGCCCCGTTTTCCGCTCGACGCCGACCCAGCGCCAGGCCGATCGTCAGTTCCGAAACATTGGTGAACTCGCCCCGGTGGGTCTTCCAACTTCCATTGCCGTCGGCGATCCTCTGATCCCGGAATACAATCGGTTCTGGTCGCTCAACAAGGCGCTTGGTTGGTAATCGCCTTTCGGACCCGACAAACGCATGATAGTAAAAAGCCTTCTCATGTCGGTGATCGCTCTTCAAGGAGCGATCACCCCCCTCTCTGCGGAGAAGTCCGTTCCCCGATCGGAGTGTTTTCCGGTCGAGCGGCTCGACACCAAGGCGCGCGCCCGAGCGGAGAGCTTGCTGCTGAAGATGCTGGACGGAGAGGCTCTGTTCACGCTGGTGGGTGGGCTCAAGCCCATGTCCAGCGGCTGGATCAGCCACCGTATCAAGGTGGAGGATCCGGACATGACCGCCGCCGAGTTGGATCGGGTGGCGATTTCGGCTTTACGATCGGGCGATGAAGTCTTCTGCACCCTTCAGCCGTTCACTCGAATCTACGAGGGCACCCGGTATCTGGACGGATTCCTCTACCACCGAGATTCCGTGCGGGCTAAGGTGACCGAGAAAGCCAAGTTCTTTGGCTACTTCGGCCTCTCGGCCAGTTCGCACCCGGTGGAGGTCACGATGGCGTTTGAAGTGGACGACACCTCGAAGCGCAATCGAGGCTACGGCTACTTGTTTGGTTACCCGGACCACGCGGTGGACTTCTTTGTGCAAGCGGATGACGAGGGTCGAAAAACCAAGCAGCTGGTGCCCCGCGACTTCCTGCACATCCCCACGTTCGAGAGTCCTACAAACCGGTTTGTCTATGCGGTGCCCAAGGGCCACCAAGCTAATCAGGCGGACCTGGACCTCAAAAAGAAAGCCGAGCCGATCCTCGCCTACTATCGCAAACAGCGTGAGAAGTACGTGGGAGAAGGAAAGCCCGGCGTGGTGGCTCTGCTAAGAGACTGGTTTGACGACGGCAAGGGTCGTTGCTCCAGTGCGACCGCACTCGCCAAAGCGATCGCCGATAAGTAAGGACTTGGCAAAAACCATCGTTCCGAGAAAACCCGTTCTCGGAACGGCTATTCCCGCGGGCTCCATGGACCGATAATGAAGCATGATCGCCGTTGATCCCGGTGTGCTCGAAGCGCACAAGAGCCAAGGCTTTTCCATTGCTCGCGGGTTGTTCTCCCCCGAGGAGTGCGACAAGTTCGCCGACTACTTCACAAGCATGGTCGAGCGCGGCGGCGATGGATGGGCGGAAGGCGAGGTGGACCTTAACCATCCCGATCCGCTCAAAAGGTATCCCCGGCTTCTTCAGCCCCATCGAGGCGACGATGTAGCCTTTGGATACATGGTCGATCCCCGCATTCGGGCGTATCTCACCGCTTTATGCGGGCAAGAGCCGTACGCCGTGCAGACGATGGTCTACTTCAAGCCGCCTGGGGCCAGGGGTCAAAACCTTCACCAAGACAACATGTATTTGCTGGTGGAACCCGGAACTTGCATTGCGGCATGGATGGCGCTGGACGATTGCGACGAAGAGAACGGCTGCATGATGCTGGTGCCGAACACGGACCACCTCCCGATCATTTGTCAGGAAGTGTTGGAGGGCTTGGATGTTGAGCAGTGGAACAACACGCAGACCCCATTGCCGCCCGGCGCTCAATTGGTTCCGGCGACCATGAAGCGCGGCGATATTCTGTTTTTCAACGGATCGGTCATTCACGGCTCGTACCGAAACAAGAGCGAGACCCGGTTCCGTCGCACGCTGATTGGTCACTACATCGCCGCCGAAGCGAGTCAGGTGGCGAAATACTACTTCCCGGTGTATCGCATGGACGGTTCGCGGTTAGACGACGGTGCGAT
>CAYYJX010000026.1:0-38163 GCA_964471545.1 uncultured Fimbriimonas sp.
TGGATGAAGTCGCGAAACACGATGAACGTGAACATGCGCGATTCGATCCAGGATCCAGATCGCGAGCGCGCTCAGTGGTGGGGCGACGTGGTCATCTTGATGAACCAGATCCTCCATGTCTGCGACGACCGAGGACGACAAGGGGTGCGCAAGGCCATTCTCAACCTTGTCGACAGGCAAAAAGAGAACGGATCGCTCTACTCGCCCATCCCGGCTGGTAACTGGAACGGCGAGCTCCCCATGCAGATGCTTGCGTCTATCGGTGAGAAGGGGATTTGGAATTACTATGTCCAAACCGGCGATCGAGAGACCGTCGCTCATAGCTACCCCGCGATCCGGAAATATCTGAACCTTTGGAAGCTGAATGCCGAGGGGCTGGTGATCCACCGACCAGGAGATTGGGACTGGGCGGACTGGGGTGAGAACATCGACGTGCCCGTCCTAGAGAATGCATGGCTGTACCAAGCTCTCGGCGCGGCCATCAAAATGGCTGAACTCACGGGCAACAACTCGGATATTGCCGAGTACGCCCGCAAGCGGGATGCGATCCGCGCACAGTACAACGCGACCTTCTGGAACCGGAACGAATACCGATCGCCTGGCTACACGGGCAAAACCGACGATCGCGGTCATGCGGCGGCGGTCGTCTTCGGCCTCGCCGAACAACGGCAGTGGAAGAGTATTCGAAAGGTGTTCGAATCTCAGTTTCACTCCAGTCCTTACATGGAGAAGTACGTGCTGGAGGCGCTCCTTCTAATGGGGGAGACCGAGGCGTGTGTGACCCGTATGAAGTCGCGCTATTCCGCCATGATCGCCAGTGAGTACAGCACTCTTTGGGAAGGTTGGGGCATTGGCAAAGATGGATTCGGCGGCGGATCCTACAACCACGGTTGGTCGGGTGGCCCGCTCAGTCTTATGATGGAGTACCTCGCGGGGATCAAACCCCTCTCGCCAGGGTACAAGACGGTGGAGATCGCTCCCACGCTTGGGCCGCTGTCACGGCTAGATTGTTCGGTAAACACGCCCCAAGGGCTGGTTCAAGTTGCGGTGGGGGGAGTTCGATCACGACCGAAGGTTGCGGTTGTGGTCCCGAAGGGCAGCACGGCCCTTGTTCGGCTACCGTACTCGCCTTCGAATCTAGGCAACCTGTTTGTAAACGGCAGGCCCCTGGCTGCGAGTGAACCTGTAGTGAAGGTCTCGAATCAGGATCAATCTTTGCAGGTCGCCGTTCCGGCGGGTAATTGGTCCTTCGAACTCCGCTGAACTTCTTGCACGCACAGAGCGGTTAGGGCAGAAGCTGAGCGCCTTGCTCCAGGAGTCTCCGGTACCCCAAGATGGTGTCGGAGACTCTGACTTGGCGCCCCGCCTGTAGTCCCATCTGAACAAGCTGAGCCATCGTGCCGCCCTCTTCAACCTTCACGAAGTCCAGGCGGTTCGATAAGCCCGCAACGAGCTTGTCTCGCCGCTTGTTAAAGTCGGCTCGGAAGGGGGAGTCCGGTCGAAACGGGGAGATCACCAAGTCGGTATTGGGGTCGAATTCGTAACGCCAAAGGCGAGCCGCTCGGAAAGGTTCGTTCCGATAATCCGCACCAAGAACATCTTCAAATCCACGATCGAGGCAAAGGATTCTTGGCACGCCCCACCGAAGCGGAACCACTGCCGCCCGCTGATACTCCGGTCGATCGTGCCCCGCGACCAGAATCTGACCCTCTAGGACGGATTGTTCGACGGTGCGCTCCAAGCGATCCATCTCCGCAGGTCGCGCGTTTCGACTCGAGAGTACGCAGAACTTGTTGGTCCCTTCCAAGAGCGCGGTGTTTCCGTAAACAAATAGAGCGCCCGGCGCTTCGGGGTCGAACTCTTCCAGTAGGGATGGATAGTGGGAGTCGGTGGCCAGAATCAGGCTCACTCCGCGAGCGTTCAGCTTCGCTTCCATATCCTGAAACAGATGGAGCTCTGCCTTGGCTTTAAGGATTGCGGTCGCTTGCCGCGCCCCTAGGGAGTACTCCTCCTTCAGTGCTTCAGCAGAGAGCTGAAAGAATTCCTCGGGGCTGGTTCCCAGCAACTCGTTTCTCGCAACGATCCGCGCAACCGTCTTCCCCCCGATTCCTCGAGTGAGAGCCAATATCGTGGCGAAAGACCGCTTGCTCAGGGTCATAACCGCAAATTCCTAACCAGAAGCGAGTTTACTCGCCGCCGAGAGAAGAATTTGTACCGCTTGTTCGCCACGCACGTTCATGACGTCTTCCACTTCCTGGTGATTCAGTTCTGTTTCAGACAGACCCGCCGCAAGATTGGTGACCACCGCCAAACATCCGTACGGCACTCCAGACTCGCGCATCAACACGCTTTCTGAAGTTGCGGTCATGCCCACCACATCGCCGCCAAGCTTCATCACCACGCCGATCTCGGCGGGCGATTCATAGCGCGGACCGTTCCAGGCGAGATAGCAGCCTTTGGGTTGAACGGGCAAACCCTTTTCGGCGGCGGCATCCACAATCGCCCGGTGACAAAGCGGATCGAACGGAGTGGTCATGTCCGTGTGCTTGACGTTCGCATCGAACATGGTGAGGTTTCGGAAGGTGAGATCGATCATGTCCGAGCACGCCACAAACGTGCCGATCTCCCACTCCTTGCGAAGGCAACCGACGGCCGCGCTGGCAAGAACGCCTTTCACGCCAACCCGAGCAACCGCTTCGGCTATCCCCCGGTAGTTCACGTGGTGAGGCGGAACCTTATGTCCGGCGCTGTGCCGGCTGAGAAGGAGCAACCGAAAACCCTCGTGTTCCAATTCTCTGGCCCGAACGGTTCCGTAAGAGGTTGGAATATGAACGGGTTTGCCCGCGATCTTAAGCAACCGAGAACCGATCCCAGTGCCACCGATAATGCCAACGTCGTACTTCATCTTCTAGCGATCCCTCTCAAGTATAGGCGGGCGTATACTTCCGCCTGTGACTCTGCGCGAGGTTGTCCACGCTCATATTCCCGTGTTGTACGAAGACAGCACGGTGCGCGACGCGGTGGACAAGATGGACATCTATCAGTTCCCAGCGCTTGTGGTGGTGAACTCCGACCACGAGCCGATCGCTGTCGTCACCGAAGGCGACGTCGCCCGTGCCGTCACCATGAAGGGCAGTCTGACCGCTATTGCCAAAGATCCCGCTCATGTTTACGGTTCCAAAGACCCTCGAACCGCCCGCGCCGATGCCGAAGTGTCCGACGCGCTGCACATGATGCTCAATTCGGGGACCACGCTTTTGCCCGTCACAGACCGAGATCGCCTCGCTGGAGTGGTTCTTCGCGTCGATCTCATGCAAGCGATGCTGCAAGACTCCGGAGCCTAACTCCGGTATTCACCCTTAGACTCGGATATCATGAAAGGGATGACTCGGACGATTTCCCGATCGGCAACGGCGTTGGCTCTTTTGCTGGCAACTCAGTCTTTTGCCGCCCAAGATGCCCAGAAGTACCTGCTGCGCATCAACGTGCAGGAAGGGGATCGCTATGAGTACGTCATCCGTTTCAACGTCGATGGAGGAGACTCGCTCGGTCGTCTCGGCGCGCAAGTTCACATGGCGCAACGTGTCACGTCCGTGAAGCCGGATCAAGTCGATTGGTCGGTTTACGTGGCAGGCCAATCGGTGAAAGGCAAAGGCATGATGGCCACTGCCGAGAACATGGTCTCCGATCTCGACGAACTCAAATACAAGCGATCGACCGACCGAAAGGGAAGCGCAGGCAAGATCGGCATGAGCGACGATCCCGGTGCGGCCCTGGCAACCTCCAGCCCTGAAGTTCAATTTCCCGAGCAGCCTGTTGCCATTGGCGATTCCTGGGGTTACGAGATCGACATGTCCGGCACCTCGCTGAATGTCACTTCTAAACTGGTTGCGGTTCGAGACGGTCTCGCGATCATCGAATCGGTGTTCGGAGCCAACGACGTGGTCACCCTGGTTGAGCCGTACCGCTACGAGTACGACCTGAAGACGGGCATGCTGCGACTCAGCACGGGTAAGGCGAAGGTGAACCAGATGGGTGTCGAATTGAGCCTCAACTTCACCATGTTCCGACTCGTTCCCAACCCGGTTTACGGCCTCAAGCCCCTTACCGCGAAAAAGCCTGTCGGAATTCAGGGCGTGCTGGATCGCTTCCTGAACGCAGGTGCAAACGTCGCTCCGGGCTGGATGTAATCCGGACCTCTTTTCAACTTCTCATCTAATTCGGTCGAGGAAGCAATGGCGCTAACACGAGAACAACTTGCCCAACGAGCCGCGAAGGAGCTTCGCGACGGTTTTTACGTCAACCTTGGCATCGGCATCCCCACGCTGGTTGCGAACTACATTCCGGAAGGAATGGACGTTTGTCTTCAAAGCGAGAACGGCATGCTGGGCCTGGGTCCGTTCCCTTACGAAGGGGAAGAAGACGCGGATCTGATCAATGCAGGCAAGCAGACGGTGACGGAGATCGAGGGATCGTCCTACTTCAGCAGTGCCGACTCCTTTGCGATGATCCGAGGCGGTCACATCGATCTTTCCATCTTGGGCGCCATGGAAGTCTCTGCCGAAGGCGATCTTGCCAATTGGATGATTCCGGGCAAGATGGTCAAGGGTATGGGCGGAGCAATGGACCTCGTCGCAGGCGTCAAGCGGGTGGTCGTGGTCATGGAGCACACCAACAAGGCGGGCGATTCCAAAATCCTTCCTCAGTGCTCTCTTCCGCTAACCGGAAAGGCATGCGTGGACCTAGTGGTCACCGATCTCTGCGTATTCTCGGTCGAGCGTGGTAAGGGACTGACTCTCTTGGAACTCGCCCCGGGAGTCACCCTGGAAGAAGTCCAGGCGAAGACGGCGGCATCGTTTGAAGTGGCTTCTACGCTTCACGAAATGGCCTTCGCCTAGTTCAAAACCCAAATAGCGTTTGGCTCCCGACGTTTTTTGGGAGCGCAGGTCGCAAGATTCACGTTAAGATGTAGTTGTGAATCTTGCGTCTGTGACCCTTGCCCTCATCTCCCTTGGCTGGAGCGGCGGAACGCCGTTGACCGAGGAGCAGGTCGATAATTTCATCAAGAAAGTCGTCAATGCCGTCCCTGCCAACGAGCGAATGCAGCCGGCAAGCGTCCCCAAAATGGAGGCTGCGGTTAAGGAAGCCCTTGCCGAAACCCCGCTGGAAGACGCCACCGTTGAGCAACTGCGCAAAATCGCCGTCGGCGCAAACGCCATGCGATTGGAAGCTCTTCGAGAAGCGCTTGCCCCTCAACTGGCAAAGCACGCCGGTGCTCCCACCGTCGATGGCGCGGTCGCTTCGGTTCTCAAGTTCCAGTTTTATCCGGGCATGAGCCGACGACAAGCGTCTGGTCCGGCAGTCGAGGCCATGGCAGACGCTTACGTTGGAGCGCTGAAGCACGCGAAGTTGGGCGACCTGATCAACTCCGAGCACGTCTCGGCGACCACCGTCCTGAGCGGATTTGCCGCTTTCCCGGCCGCCATCATCGAGAGCAAGGGGATCGCTGAATCCGTCGTCGCCGCTTACAAGATGCCGATGTCCGGAACGGCTCGACGATCGCTCATCAACAATTTCGGTTCGGCCTCTCGTGAGGGATCTGGCTTCACCAAGGGTCAAATCGAGCAACTCCGATCCGCCACCCTCGGTCAAGTACGAACCCACCTCGCATCGCTGAACGGTCAAACCACCGAAGCTGCGGTTCGAGAAACGAAGTACATGCAAGACGCCGAGAAGTTCCTCGACGGTCCTGCAGCAAAGGGAACTCTGGTGGGTAATCCCAGCCCCAACTTCAACTTCACCTGGTCGAGCAATGGCAAGATCAAGTCGCTCGCCGACCTGAAGGGCAAGGTCGTGGTCATCGACTTCTGGGCTACCTGGTGCGGTCCTTGCATCGCCTCCTTCCCAGAGATTCGAGCGATGAAGGAGCGATACAAAAACGCTCCGGTCGTGATCCTCGGAGTCACCAGTCCGCAGGGCTACCATATCGATCGTTCGGATAAGAACGCGCCGAAGCGCGTGATGACCGAGAAGCCGGAGATGGAGTACGAACTCATGCCTGGCTTCATGAAGGACCTGGAAATGACCTGGGATGTTGCGTTCTCGACTGATAACGTGTTCAACCCGTACTTCGGCGTGCGCGGTATCCCGCACATGGCGATCATCGACGCGAAGGGCAACGTTCGGTATAACGGCATCCACCCGGCGGCAGACCCGACCGGAACCGTTGGTAAGGTCGACGCGCTGCTGAAGGAAATCGGCGTCACCGTTTCCAACTAAGCCGTTCAATCGACAATAGAAAAGCCCCGGTTGAGATTCAACCGGGGCTTTCGTTTGTCTGGGGCGCTCCTCAGGAACTTCTTTGAGGCTTACTCCCCGAATGCAGAGAGGACGCCCTTCACCTGATTGCGGATGAAATGCAGCGAGTGATTCTTCAGCGGACGAAGAACCTTCACTGCGGCAGGATCGCCGTAGATCGCTAGACCCGTGATCGCGGTGGAGAGGATGCCGTAAGATCGGTTGCGAGCGCCCTGTTCCAGCATCTCGTAAACCGATCGATCGCCCTTCTCGTCCTTAAGCATCGCAAGCTGAATCATGGCCGCCTTTCGGACAGGGGCCGGTGCCTTTCCACGAATAGCCTCCCACGCGAGCGACCGTGCCACTTTCGGATTCTTGCGCGTCAGCCATCCCAGCGCGTCGGTTCGGATGCCCATGTCGTAGGTCGGAGTTTTCCAGCCCTGTTGAGCCAGCTTTTCGTCGTTGGTGAGAGCCAGCAGAGAGTTGAAGGCGGTTCGCTTCAGCGCGTCGTTCGGATGGGATTCGAAGACCTGCTTCAGCTTCGCCAGGACGCGGTCTTCATTCTTGAATCGACCGAATTTGCCCAGGATGTGGTTGACCAAGCGCAGATCGGTGCTGCCATCCACCATTGCCATCAGCGTGTCGAGGTTGTCGATTTGATCGATCAGTCCCATGCTCAGCCCAATGGTCGACTCGGTCGCGAGCAACTCCGTGGCGACCTTGTCGCTGAAGGGTTGGCCAGGAATGCCTAGCACGCGTTGGCGATCGCCCGCGTTGTCGGCGGCCTTCCAAAGGCGAAGTCGCTCTTCCGCAGTAACGGTCGGATACTGCACGCGGCACATCAGCCAGCTGCCGGGATCGACAAAGAACGTCTCGCCATCGGCAATGTCCAACGTCTGCGAACTGTTCGGGCCGTACGCCACCTTCTCCAATCGAGAGGCACCATTGGCACCCACGATCTTGACCGAAACCTCACCCGAGAACCCTTCTGTTTTCTGGGCGATGGTGAGCTTCTTGTTCGACCGGGTGACTTGGAACTTTGGATACCCGGCGGTGTAGAACCACTGCTTCCGGAAGCTATCCAGAGACTTGCCAGAGCTCTTCTCGAACGCCTTGAAGAAGATCTCGGTATCGGTGTTCTTGTAACCCCACTCCTGCAGGTACTCCTTCGTCGCCTTCCAGAACGCTTCCTCGCCCAGAGTGTTCATCAGCATGAACATGCGTGTGGCTCCGCCGGGGTAGGCATTGCCGTCGAACATCTCCATCGGGTCGCCGTAGCCCTTGAAGACCATGGGGCGATTAGCACCGTCCATGCCTCCCAAACCACCGTCGTACGTTCCAACGCGCTCCAAATGGAACTCGTCGTCCCCTTGCTCCTTGCGAGTCCAGAACGTCGGTAGGAAGCTCGCCCAGCCCTCGTTGACCCAAATGTGAGACCAGTCAGACGTAGTAATCAGGTCGCCAAACCATTGGTGCGCAAGCTCGTGTGCCACCAGACCGGTTGCGCTTTGCAGAGGGTTCACCTCTTTTGGGAAGGTGGAGGTGATGGTGTTGGTGGTGCAGGAGACGTTCTCCATGCCGCCGAACATGAACTCCGGCACTGCCGACTGCGCGTATTTCTCCCACGGGTACTTCACGCCCACCAATCCGGAGAAGAACTCGACGATTCGGTGAGTGCCGCCAAAAGCGTTGTCCACCCACGGCTCAACTCCCTTAGGCGCCCAGTTGGTGACCTCGATCCCTTCCCAAACGCCATCTTTAAGCGCGGTGTATTCGCCGCCCACAAACGAAATGAGATAAGTGGCGTGCGGCTTGGAAATCTTCCAATGCCAAACCGCCTGGGTGCCCTCTTGCTTCTTGGCGATCAGCGCGCCGTTGCTGAGAACGCTCCAATTGGAGGGAACTCGAATAATGCCCTCGGAAGTGGCTTTGTCGTTCGGAGAATCGTAAGTCGGGAGCCAGTACCGAGTGTCCTCCATCTCGCCCTGGGTGAACACCACTGCGGTCTGTGCCGGATACGCGTTTGCTTCGGGAACAAAGTAGACGCCGGCATCCGGTCGAGTGGAATACCGGATCTCGACCTTCAACGTCTCGCCCGCGGCGCGATTCTTGACCGTGGTAGAAGTCTTCTTTGTTTTGGGATCGATCTTGGTGGTGAGATGGGGCAGAACCTCCAACACGTCTCCGACCACCTTGTAGGAGACCGTCTCACCGTTCACCTTGACCGAACTGATATTGAGTCGAGCGGCATCAAAGTAGAGTTGTGCATTCTTCAGAAGCGTCTTTACGGTGTTGGTGGCGACGCCGCTGATGGACTCTTGAGACGGATCAACCGTCACATCCCAACGGATATCGACCAGGTCGTATTCGTGCCGATCCCGCGCCGTCTTCGGAAAATTCGAGGGTTTGCTGCCTGGAGTCGGGTCTCCATCTTTCTGAGCAAAACGAGAAGGCTGGGCATCTACCAACAGAGAGCCCGCGAGAAGGAGACTTATACCGAACACCCGACTATTTTAAGCGGGCAAGCTCATTTTTGGTTAAGAGTTGATGGAGTATTCCTGCTCTTTTGCCACCAACTTCTGAGCCGCTTCCCACGCTCGGGCGATATCTTCGACCAGGAGCGAATACCCACCATCCGAACCGGAATGGGCGTTCCGCAGAATGTAGGAAGGATGCAGAGTGGCGATGGCGGTTTTTGCCATTTCGCAAGGGAAGTACTTGCCACGCTCTTTGGTGATCGCGAAGTTCCGCTTGATAAGGTTCTTTGCGCTAGGAGCGCCCACGCACAAGATCACTTTCGGCTTGATCAGCAGCAGTTGTGGGGTCAACCATCGACGGCAAGCAAGAACCTCTTCTTCCGTCGGGGGGCGATTTTGGGGTTTGCCTGTGGACCAGTCGGCGGCTCGGCATTTCACCGTGTTGCAGATGTACACCATCTCCCGAGACAGACCTGCTTCCACGAGAGCCTTGTCTAAAAGCTGGCCCGCTTTGCCCACAAACGGTCGACCCGTTTTGTCCTCGTTGTCTCCCGGACCTTCGCCAACCAACACCAGCGGCGAGCGAGGGTCTCCTTCACCGAACACCACGTGGGTCCGACGTTCGGAAAGAGAGCAATCGGTGCAACTCGATGCTGCGGTTTGAAGCTCTTGAAGGGTCAAGGCAGGTTTTCTCCCAAAGGTAGCAGGGAGGCGTCGGCAAGCGCCGCCGCACGAATCTTTCGATAGCTTTCGTCCATTGCCTGTGGCATCACGCGCACTTCGCCCACCGTCGTCATGAAGTTGGTATCGCCGTTCCAACGCGGAACGATGTGCCAGTGCAGATGCTGCGGAATACCTGCACCGGCCGCTCGTCCCAGATTCAGCCCGACGTTAAAGCCATCCGGTCGGTAGATTTCGGTGAGCCAGGCAATGCACCGGGCGATAAGCCGGTGAATCTCCAGCAGTTCGGCGTCAGACATGGTGGTCATGTCGTTGGTCTGACGGTAAGGCGCAACCAGCAAATGGCCGTTGGTGTAGGGGAAGGCATTCATGATGACGAACGCGGTTTGACCTCGAAAGACGATCAAATTCTTCTCGTCGTCATCCTGCGCGGGAAGGTCCACAAAGATGTTGCCAGACCCGCTCGGCTTTTCGATGTACTGCATTCGCCAAGGAGCCCAAAGCGTTTCCCGCATCGATATATTTTATCCAGAGCGAGATAAAACTGGAATGTCCATAATCTTCGCTCCACCGACATCGGTGTTCTTGACCGCAGAAGGGTCTCGACGGTCAGTCCACCTTCATGGGCTGAGAAGATCTTACGAAAGCGGCTCATTTGAAACCGCGGAATTCCGCTTCTTGTAGGGACTTCTGAGTATTGAACGCAAAGAGTGAACCAATGATCGAAGTTGTGAGGTTTTGGTCGTCCGCTTTTGGTCCACTGGCCTTTTTAGTTTGTGCACTAGCTCTTAGTCCACTGCTCGTTCCCGTTCTGCTGGTGATTCGAATCCTCGTTGAACCAAGATCGGTCTCAAGAATCGCATGCGTAGTTGCATGTGTGGCCGCCATGCCCTATGCGTTGCCAGAAGCTTGGCTTGGGGGGCCGGGAATCGTGTTGGTCCTCCCATTGATCGCGGTTTGTCTCTGTGCAAGTTGGTGGGCATATCGCCAGAAGGCTGTTTCAGGGTTGGAGGCGTTGTCGGTTCCCGGCCGGAGGTGGGCGTTGGTGATGTTGGTTCCCTATGCGCTCCTTCTCGCCGTAACGCACTTTAGCCCGAAGGGAAGCGCAGTTGGCTAAAGACCTCTTCACTGTCTCGGATGAGCGAGCAAATGGCGTTACCGTGGAGATGGTTCATGTCGGGACTCCGCCCTTTCAACACAAATTGGCCAGCAACCGATTCTGCCGACCACCCCGTCGCTTCGCGCTACCCCTCCATAGAGGGGAATCAATCTGGCATCCCGATTGAAACTCGTCAAAGCGGCGGAGCCGTGGCAGGACTCTCGAATAATGAGAACCTTGTCCAGGTCTCTGCCAACGGGTCGGCAGAAGCGCCGCGCATCTGACCTGTTAAGCATTGGCTCCTCAGAGGAGAAATCGACCAAAAAGCCCCCGACACCCAACGGCGTCGAGGGCTTCGAAACCCGATTAGCGGCTTAGATCGACTTGGCGAGAATGATCGCCTCGGCGACCTCGCGCATCGTCTTCCGAAGGTTCATGGACTGAATCTGGATGCGGCGATACGCTTCTTGCTCGTTGAGCTTGTGCTCGTCCATCAGAATGCCCTTCGCTCGGTCCACCAGCTTGCGAGCCTCCAGCTTCTCGTTCAGGTTGCTGACTTCTTTACTCAGCTGAACATTCTGCTCGAACCGGGCGCGAGCTACTTCGATGCTCGGGGTGAGATCGCTCGGCTTGAACGGCTTCACGAGGTAAGCGAAAACGCCCGCCGCCTTCGCTCGATCGACGAGTTCTTTGTCGCTGTATGCAGTGAGCAGGATCGTCGGCGCGATGTTCTCTTCGGTGATGATGTCCACCGCTTCGATGCCGTCCATCACGGGCATCTTGACGTCTAGGATGCAGACGTCCGGCTTGATCTCGCGCGCAAGTTCCACCGCCGCCTTGCCGTCACCCGCCTCTCCGATCACTTCGTAGTTCAGGCTCTCAAGCATCTGTCGAAGGTCTAATCGGATAATGGGGTCGTCATCTGCAATCAATACTCGAATCTTTGACATAAGCCCAACTCCTCAACACGGCGGTGTGTTTCTGAAATGAACCTTCAGAATACCACGGTACTTCCGAACCTGAAAGAGCCCGGAAACGGGGTCGGCTTGAACCTGCCAATCCTGCCGGCAAAGCGTCACTTTTCGTATTCTGCGTGCAAGACGTTGATCTCGGGGTTTACTCCTCTGTATGAGCGCAACGCGGCAACTGTTGGAGAACATCATTGACTTTGCAGGGACTTATCCTCCCGCCCAACTGACGCCAGAAATTGCGTTTGCGCAGTATCTGCAGTATCTCAACCATCCCGATCAGCAGTGGCTGGTCGGTCATTTGGTTTGGGGTGCAGACAAGCTAGACGTGCTCGCCGAGTTCTTGCTGAGAAACGAAGGCAAACTCGATTCGACGGTCGGGGTCACCGTCGTTGGGCGACCTTCCTCGAACATGGGGACCTGGGAGGAGGCGCGTGTTGCCGATGCCGGCTCCATGAATGCTTTCCAGGATCGTGTTGACCAACTTGCCGCCATTGAAGGATATGAAGTTCGTCCCCCTTCTTTTGAAGAGTGGGAAGAGTATCTGGATGGGCTGCAAGGATTCGCCGAGGCGGACGTGTTTGTCGAACTTCCCGGCAACGAGGGTTTTGAAGACGCTCTTTCGATCCTTGCGGAAGCCGAATGGCCGCTGGTGAAGTTCCGCACGGGCGGGACCAAAGCCGACGCCTTCCCGAGCGCCAAGCAACTGGCAAGTTTCCTCACTCAGGCGGTGGGTCTGGAGCTCCCGTTCAAGCTAACCGCCGGGCTTCACGAGCCAATCGCCCATCAGGATTCGGACCTGGGTGTGATGTACCACGGGTTCCTCAACGTCGCTTTCGCCGTGGGTCAAATCCTAGAGAACGATGCCTCCCCCAGCGAGGTCGCGCGGATTCTTGAGGTCGCCGACGCTTCCCGATGGAGCATCTCCCCTGAGGTTTGCTTGGATGGTGCAGGCCTGAAGTCGGAGACGGTGGACGAGGTGCGCAGTCTCTTCCTTTCCTTCGGTTCTTGCTCGATCCTGGAACCGCTCGCGGGACTCGACCGACTGCGGTCCTAACGCCTGGGCCCGTAACGCCTGGGCTCATTGCGTTTGGGCGTTCAACCCATCGGCGCGTATCAGGAGTTCGGATTCATACTGTAGAGAGTTATGTTCATCGTTCCCGCAACGGCGCGGTCTTGGGTGACCGTCGATCCTTCTTCGGATTTTTCTCTTCAGAACCTTCCGTTCGGGTTGCTTGCCCCGGAAGGACGGCACGTGACCCTTGCAACGGCCATCGGCGACTACGCCGTGGACCTCACCGTCCTGCGCGATGCGGGGTATCTCAGCATTCACAAGTACCGAGTGTTGGACGCCTTTGAAGAGTTCACCAAAGAGGATTTGCAAGAGCTTAGGCGAGAGTTATATGAACTGTTCGTGGACTCCAACCCCGAACTGAAAAACGATTCAGGGACTCAACAAAAGGCGTTTGTGCCTTTAGAAAGCGCGAGGTTGCTTCTGCCGATTCGACCTCAAGCATTTGTGGACTTTTACTCGGGCATTCACCATGCGTCCAATGTGGGCATGATGTTTCGCCCCGACCAACCTCCGCTGCTGCCGAACTATCGACACCTGCCCGTCGGCTACAACGGTCGAGCTTCCAGCGTGGTCGTATCCGGAACGGAGATTCACCGCCCGAGTGGTCAAACCAAGCCCAAACCGGAAGAACCGCCCATCTTCGGCCCCACCAAAGAGTTCGACTTTGAGCTAGAAATGGGCTTCTACACCTCTCGGCCCAGCGCGATGGGACACCCGGTGCCGATTGCGGAGTGCGAAGACCACATTCTCGGCTTCGTTCTGGTGAACGACTGGTCCGCTCGAGACGTTCAGCGCTGGGAGTATCAGCCGCTCGGTCCGTTCTTGGCAAAGAGCTTCGCGACCTCGGTGAGCCCGTGGGTGGTGCTGCCAGATGCTCTGGAGCCGTTCCGAATCACGAGTTACGAGCAAGATCCGGAGCCACCTGCCTACTTGCACTCTCCAAAGGGCATGCGATACGACTTGCGCCTGGAGGTGGAACTCAAAACCGCAACCGCAACGGGCTACCAGCGAATCTCGGCATCCAACGCGAAGTACCTGTACTGGGGATTCGAGCAGCAACTGGCTCACCAGGCTTGCAACGGTACGCCTTTGGGATACGGAGACCTGTACGCAAGCGGAACGATCAGCGGCCCACTAGAGGGAAGCTTCGGCAGTCTGCTGGAACTCACTTGGCGAGGCACCAAGCCGATCACCGTGGAGGAAACCGGGGAGACGCGCACATTCCTTGAGGATGGCGACTCGATTCGGTTTAGCGGCTACGCGCAAGGCGATGGCTTCCGAGTCGGGTTCGGAAACGTAGAAGGGACGGTCGGGGCCTAGCACCCAACCGTCCCATCCAAAATCGTTCGTCGCGGGGACTACTCGTCTTGCGTCAGCTGTTCAGCTTGTCGTTGAAAGACGGCGTGTACGAATTCGGCAATCGCCATTCGCTCTTCGTGGTTTTCGGGCACGAATCGAATGCCTGCGGCGTGAAGCTCACTGCCAGGAATGGGGCTCACGTGGCGAATTTCGCCTCGAAGATCCAGATTCTCGCCGTCGACCACCGCTACGGTGATGACGCAACGCGAACCCAGAGAAAGCTCGCTTTTGGATCGAACTTGAAGTCCACCCAGTCCGATGTCGGTGATCACCACGTTGACGGTGTCTTTGCATCCGTCGACGTTCAGGATCGCATAGTCCAGTAACTCGTATCGAATATATCGACGCTTATCGGTGTTAAACGCTAGGCTCACGGTTTTTCCTCTTGTCTGGTTCGAACCTATGCCGCGAGGCTCGTTTCGATCCAGTGGTAACCCTTACTTCTAACTATTTCGGCAAAAGTTGCCACAACCTCAGGGTCAAATGCACCAGACATCACATCTGCTTGCAACTGTTTGAGTGCGTCCTCGGCACTCATCCCTTGGCGGTAGGCGCGGGTTGAAGTCATGGCGTCAAACGCGTCTGCAACAGAAGCGATGCGCACGATCATGGGTAATTCGTCTGCAGTCAGGCCGTTTGGGTATCCGCGACCATTCCGTCGTTCATGGTGGTCGCGAACCACCGGAATGCACCCCGCAAAGGTGGGAATGCCTTCCAGAATCCTGGCGCCGATGGTGGGATGCTCCTTCACACGACGAAATTCGTCGTCGGTGAGCTTGTCCGGTTTGGTCAGAATTGAATCTGGAATACCGATCTTGCCGATGTCGTGCATCAGGCAACCAACCTTCAGGTCGTGTCGTTCTTCACTGGAAAGACCCATCGTTTCGGCAATCCAAAGCGCGTACGCCATCACGCGCTCGCTATGTCCGGCGGTGTACGGGTCTTTGGCTTCCACCGTTTTCACCAAGGTATGAACCATGGCTTCAAGGTGGCGTTCTAGGTTGAAAACGGCTCGGTGGAGAAGTTCGTTAGACTCGGAGAGGCGCTCTTGTCGATCACGAAGCTCGGTTTCGTAGGTTCTACGCTCCGTAAGGTCTCTTAAGAAAGCGACAACCTGGGTTTGGTGCGACCGCTCGTTGGCAATTGCGGTCGCTTCAAAAGAGATGAATCGAACATTGTTGGGTCCGGCTTCCACTCGGAACTCCATCATGACTGAGGCCAAATTGGTGCGGCAGTCTTCGATGGCTTCGCGCAGGTTAGAGATCGCTCTCCCCCCGATGGTTTTGAAAAGCTCTCCCAGATCCTTTGTCTCCGGATTGGCTCCCAGGAGTTGGATCGCCTTGGGGTTCACATAGTCCACGTGCTCTTCTGAGAAAGACACGAAGCCGATGGGCAATTGCTCGGTCAGCCTTACGAGAGTGGCTCGAGTGGCTTCGGCTTCTTCTTGGGCACTCTGAAGCTGATCCGTTTGGGCTTTGCGGGTTCTCGCAGCGAGAACAATGTGGGGGACGCTGGCGAAGGCGGCGACGCTGGCATAGGTGGCGAAGTTAGGCTCGGTCCAAGAACTGCCAAGCAGTCCGACCAACGCGCTGATCCCCAGCGTTATGGCTAAAGCCACGATTACTCGTTCTTTGCCATCGTTATGGTTGTCTAACCATCCCACAGAAGCCCTTTTCTTGCGCCAACTCAAAGTTGGGTCCCCAAGATTTATATGGGGAATTTCAGAGATTCCTTTAGGTTAAACAAGATCAAGGCTCTCACATTGAGAGCCTTGATTGATTGAACGGGTCTAAAAGACCTTACTTCTTGTTGGTGATCAGGACGTGTCCGGTGGTCGGGTCGAACTGGATGTTGACCTTCAGGACGTCGCTGATGAAGCTCAGAGGAACGATCGTTCGACCTCGGTCGACATACGGAGCAAGCTCCAGGCTGACGAGCGAATCGTTAACCTTTGCGTTCTTGTCGCCAACCTTGAACCAGACGTTCGCGCCTTCTGCGTTAGCTGCAACCGACTTGTCGTCGTTCATCCAGTCCACGGAACCGCCTGCCTTTTCGATCAGGTGTCGGAACGGGGTCATCGGTACGCCGCCGTCTACTCGGGGAGCAACGTCGAACTCGACGAATCGGTTGTTGAGAAGAACGTTGAACGTCGTGATTCCGCTCAGTCTCTGACCGCGCGTAACGGCGATGAGGCCTGCGGTGGTCAACGGTTGAATGGAAACCACTCGCGTACCCGTCGGGGTCATGTGTCGGTTGCCCATGGCGATCGCGCCATCAACCGGAACCGGCTTGGTGCCTGCGGCGGCATCGACTCGAGTCTTTGCACCCGTCGCGGCGGTGTCCAGATCGACAGGCTTGCGATCGAGAACCTTCGTAGCAACCGGCTTAACAGCCGCGTTGGGCTTCACCGTGGTCGTGGTCGCCTTCACCGGGGCAGCCGGGGGAACTGCTCCAACCTTCGGAGCCGTCGGGTCGAGCTTTACGTTGGAAGCAACGCTGCCGGAGACTTGCGTGTCCTTGACACCTGCAGCATTGTCTGCGGTGGTCTTTCCGTTCGTGCCTGCCGGGGTGTACTCGGCACCAAGACCTTGTCGCTCCGTTCGGCCGTTCGGATTGTTGACGAACACTCGAATCTTCTTGGACTTGAAGGTCGTGGTGGTCTCATCGACGACCCATGCCTCAAGCTCGTGCCAGCCATTCGCTTCTTTGGAAGTGTCCCAAACGTAGTCGAACGGAGGGTAGTTGGAGAGTCGCTTGAAGTTGTTGTCGACAAAGAAGCTGACGTAGGTGCTCTTGAACTCTCGTCCAAAGCCAACCTTTACTTCCACGGCGCCTTGAACGGATTGGCCCTGCTTCACGCCCATCAGATACACCGGACCCTTGTCTGCGACTTCGGTCGCGATGGTGCTCTTTTGGGTGGAGAGGAGCTTGCCCGTCTTGTCGAAAAGTCGGATCTCAATCTCGTTGTCGCCCTCTCGCAGATCGCTAAGAGTCAGCGTGAAGTTCGTCTCACCCTTGTTGGCGGCCTCGTCCAGGCTGCGGGTGGAGACGCTCTGACCGTTGACGCGAAGCTCGATAAGAGCAGCATAAGCGCCGTCGTACTTAACGGTCAGCGTAGGGCTGTTCGTCGGTCGGTCGATCTTGATCGATGCGTCCCAAAATCCTGCGGAACCAATCGATGCAATGGCTAGGACACCTGCGACCATGCAAGTGCGGCGGAAGTTCGAAAATCGAGCGCGCATCCCCTAAATCCTTCTTGAAGAACCCCAGTGGGTCCGTTCTATCCTCGCTATTGTCGCATTAACTCGGAGATATGTCAACGCCTGAAAGACAGCTAGGCAGTCTTTTCACCGGCCTTAACCTTTGTTCGGGCACCCACGTATCTCTGTTTGCGTCAAGATGAGTGATATGACCGCCGTGCTGGCCGCCTATGCAGGCATGCTCGTTGCCTCGTTCCCGCAGGCGCGCGCCGATGCGTTGCAAGCCTATCTTCAGAGAAAGGACAATACGCCGCTCAGCGCCACTCTCGCGAAAACTCCTTCGGGGTTGCTAGAGGTTGATTTTCAGAGTCAAACCTGGCAAGGCATTGTTTGGAAGCACAAGATGCTCATTTCCCTTCCGGAGAAGGGAGCCACTGCTTCGCCACTCGATCCCCAAACCGCCATTCTGTTCATTACGGGCGATGGACCAAGAAACGGGGACTACCTAGACTTAGCCCTTCTTGCCAAGGCGACCGGAATGCCGATCGCCATGCTCTTCAACATCCCCAACCAACCCATCTGGGACATGAAAGAGGATGATCTCATTGCCCACACCTTCCAGAAATATCTGGAGACGGGCGATGAATCTTGGCCGTTGCTTTTCCCCATGACCAAATCGGCGGTGCGAGCCATGGACTGTTTGGGAGCGATGGCTCAAGACCTTGGCATCCTCTTGAATCGGTTTGTGGTCACCGGAGCCTCTAAGCGCGGTTGGACAACTTGGCTCACCGCCGCTACGGGTGACAAGCGAGTGGTTGGAATCGCCCCGATGGTTTACGACAACCTCAATCTCAACGCGCAGATGCCCGGGCAGATTGCGAACTGGGGCGAATACTCCGAGCAGATCGCGGATTACACCCGCCGAGGACTACAAGCAAAGCTTGCCACCCCGGAAGGGAAGCGATTGAGCCAGATGGTCGACCCATACACTTACCGTTCGAACATCAACGTCCCAACGATGATCGTCAACGGCGCCAACGACGCCTATTGGGTGGCCGATGCTCACACGCGATATTGGAACGACCTGCGTCAGCCCAAATGGTTACTGCAGGTGCCGAACAGCGGTCACGGGCTCGAAGACCGCAATCGTGTAGTTGCCTCGGTGGGAGCGTTTGCGCGGTCACTGGCGGGCGAGTTTCCCATGCCGAGCGTCGGCGGATCGTGGGCGTTTGAGCAAGACGGCTCTCGATTGAACTACCGAATCCAATGGGAAGGAATCCCGTTCGATCAGATCACCGTGTGGCGTGCCCGAACCACAAACAAACTCGATTTCCGAAAGTCGAAATGGGAGCGAGCGCAAACCCTTCCGAGTGCGACGACCGTTTCAATCGACCTGGAAAGGGAAGTCTCGGAGGCGTACATGATTGAGTTCCGCGTTCGATCCTTTGGGCGCATCTTCAGCGTGACCTCTACGGTCTGTCAGGTCCCGAAAAAAGAAACAGGACGCCGCTAGGCGTCCTGTTTCAATGCCGAGTGAATCTCGGTTTTACTGCGGCCGGGTGCCCGTTTCTACCGTGAGGACCGAGCTAATGCCACCTCGCACGTTGAAGTGTCCAGTAATGCGCATCCATCGCGGGTTGCATGCTCCGGCAAGCTCATCGATCAGGCGGTTGATGACGCCTTCGTAGTAGATGCCCTGGTCTCGGTAGGAGTAGTAGTACAGCTTCAGTGCTTTCAGCTCGATGCAGACTGCATCGGGGATGTACTCCAGCTCGATGGTGGCGAAATCTGGCTGACCCGTCTTGGGGCAAACGCTGGTGAATTCCGGGCAGATGTGCTTGATGATGTAGTCGCGATGAGGCGCCGGATTCGGGAACGTTTCAATGGCGGACATTATCTGTAAGGGTACCGCCCAGCCCCTTTGAATCTAAATGAACAACCCCCGGATTCGTAGGAAACCGGGGGTTGCAGAGGGTGCAGAAAGGGCTCTTAGGCCTTCTTGCGTCGTCGCATGGCGGCGACTAGGCCTAGGCCCAGCGCAGCAAAGGTCGCGGGCTCCGGAACTGCAGACGGCGTTGCCGACCAGGAGACTCCGTAGAAGTCCGTGGTGTCGTTGGCACCGAAGTCGTACAACTCCGCTCCAAATCGGACACGTAGCATGTACTTGCCCGTTTGCGGAAGGGTGATGTAGATGTGCTCCCGAGCGATGTACTGAGCCTTGGACTCTGCCACCAAGATGGGCGCATTCGAGTTGTCGACGTTGTAAAGGAGCAAGTCGAAGTTGGAGAATCGGTCGTAGCTCGCGGAGGAGAGGTCTTGGTTCACCGCAGAGTACGTGTAGCTTGCCTTCACGTTCCAGACGAGCGATGCTGTGAACTGGGTGCCGCCCTCAAGAAGCTGAGCGAACGTGTAGTCGTTATCCTGACCAACGACGGCTCCGCCGTAATCCCAACCCTTCGCCGCAATCGTTCCACCCGAAAGGCCGGAAACGTCGGTCGTTCCATCGCTGTAGATGGAGAGCGAGTTGCCCACGTCCATTCGACCCGCGCCGGTTTGGAAGTCGAGCGCTTGAGTGGTGGTGAGAACGCCACTGACGTTCGTGGTGCCGTTGCTCCAGCCCTGAGTCTTGGTCGCACCCGTTTGAAGCACGGATTGAATGACCATGTTGGACCGTGCGTTGGCGTTGCTCGCAAACTTATCCTTGCCTGCATCGGCGATCAAGGCCGCTCCGCCTGCAACGATCGGCGCCGAGAAGCTGGTTCCAGAAACCGAAGCGTAACCGGTTGCGTTTGTGGTGGACCATGCGGCTACAACCGCTTCACCCGGCGCTGCGATGTCGACACGTGCTCGAACCGCGTTAATCGTGGTTCCTGTATTCGGATCGTAGTAGTTGGTCGGGCCGAAGTTGGAGAAGCTCGATCGGGTGTTGTAGTTGTTGGGAGCAAGAGCGCCAACCGCAAAACCGTTCAGGCCGCCGGCATAGCCGCGAACCTGGCCGTTGTTGTTGCCCGTAGAAATCGCGCTGACGACGCCCGTTTGGTGAATAAGCGCGTCGTGGGCGAGGGTTTGAAGATAGAAACCGTTCTGGCCGGCGGTTCCACCAAAGCCCCAACTGGAGTTGGCGACGTCGGCTCGCTTGCCGTTGATGCCGTTCACGATTGCGCCGTAGTAAGCGGAGAATTCCGAATCCTCGGTGGTGTTGAAGGTTCCGCCCGATCCGAATCCAGTTGCAATGGTGGCACTTCGCAGGGCGGCATCATACGCCACGCCGCTTGCGAATCCATTGACGTTTGCGCCTGCCGCGTTAGATGCCGTACCCGTTGCGTGGGTTTGGAAGCTGTTCAGCGCTCCGAGGCCGAGGAGAAGATCGGCGTTGGTCATCTTCGGCGAGAGTGCCTGGTGTCCAATCCAAGAAAGACCGCCTTCAACAATCGCCACGGTCGACCGAGTTCCGGTGTAACCAAGCGAGTGAGCCGCAGAGGCTCCAACGACCGGGAACAAGTTGATGTTGCTCGAGTTTCCACCGGTTAGGTAGTTCTCGTTTCCGGTGAAATAGCCCTCTTGTTGAAGAAGAGCGTAGTGCTTTTCTTGAGTGATAACGGCGGTTGCCGGGAGAAAACGATTGTTAATCTCATCGAGTGGGCGGCTCTGAGCCATCACCACCGGAGCGCAAGCAAACACCAACGAAAGCGAAAGAAATCGAAGTTTCATCGTTGAACCAACCAAATGCAACTTTCGAGCCGAAGCCGAAAGCGATAAGACAAATTTTACGGCAAGAAGGTCAAGGGCCTACCGGTAATTCAGCGAGAAACATTAAGGGAGCCGAACATTGCGAGTGAAAAGCTTGGGCCGACGTGGAACAAGAAGGCCCACCCAAATTTCGGGTGGGCCTTAAGACCTAGATCGCCCCTGAAGAGGCTTTAGAACTTGTGAATCGCGTGACCCATCGCATCCTCAAACGCTTCGATCACAGCCTCAGCCATGGTCGGGTGCGCGTGGATGGTGTCTGCCATTGATTCCAGGGTTGCTTCCAGCTTGATGGCAACGACCGCTTCGTGAATGAGGTCGGTAACGTGGCCGCCCAGCATGTGGACACCCAGCACCTGGCCGTACTTCTTCTCGGCAACAACCTTGACGAAACCTTCGGTCTCGTTGGAAGCCATCGCCTTTGCGAAGATCATGAACTTGGATCGGCCAACGACTACGTCGTAGCCCTTCTCCTTGGCTTGTCCTTCGGTAAGGCCCACCGAAGCGACCTCCGGAGCCGTGTAAACCGCGTTCGGGACCACGTTGTAGTCCACCGTCTTGTTCGCGCCCTGAAGGATGTTGGCAACCGCCACAAGTCCTTCTTGCTGAGCCACGTGAGCCAGCTGAATGCGGCCCGTGACGTCTCCAATCGCCCAGATGTTGTCCGCGTGGGTTCGAAGAGTGTCGTCGACAACTTCGACGCCTCGTCGGTGGAGTTTCACGCCAACGCCCTCAAGGTTCATGCCTTCGGTGTTTGCCTTTCGACCCACGCCGAGCAACAGCACCTCTGCTTCGATCTCCTCGACTTCTGCGCCCTTCTTCACGAAGGCCTTCCAACCGTTGGCCGTCTTTTCGACCTTCTCGATGGTGGCGCCCGTCTTCACCGCGATTCCGGACTTAGTGAAGATCTTGCCGAGTTCCTTGCCAAGATCTTCGTCCATGACGGGCAGAAGCTGCGGCATCATTTCGACCAAGGTGACCTTGGATCCGAGACCGGAGAAAACGTAAGAGAACTCACATCCGACCGCGCCGCCGCCAAGGACGATCATGCTCTTGGGAACGTGGGTTGCGGTAACGGCTTCATCGCTGGTCCAAACACCCTCCGCGCGACCGCCTTGCAGGCCCGGAATCGGCAGGTGAATAACGGACGAGCCCATGGCGAGGATAAAGTTCTTCGCTCGAAGCGTCTGGCTCTTGCCGTCTTTGGTGACCTCGATCGTGTTGCGATCGACAAACTTAGCGAAGCCCTCGACGTGCGTGACCTTGTTCTTCTTGAAGAGCATGCCGATGCCGCCGCGCTCGGTGAGAACGATCTTTTCTTTGCGCTTCATGAACGCATCGAAGTCCATCTCGACATCTTCGATCGGCTTGAGACCCCAATCTTTCGCCTTCTTCGCTTTGTTGAGCATCTCGACCGAGGCGATCATTGCCTTGGACGGGACGCATCCCCAGTTCAGACAGGTTCCACCGAGATATTCCTTCTCGACGCAGATAACCTTCGCTCCAAGTTGCGCAGCGCGGATGGCGGCAAAATAGCCACCAGGGCCCGCTCCGATAACGATAAGATCGGCGTCAAAGTTCTCGTTGGCCATGGGTTGGGGTTGCTCCTTTGTTACGGGAATTCCAGAGATCGCTTCGATGATCGAAGGCGAAGGCTTGGGTGTGAGAGTGGCGCTTGCCGCAGTGACCGTGAGGTCCGGTGAGCCCGATTCTGAAGCGGAGAGGGTAGGTTCCGACGATCCGGTAACCGATTCGCGATCTTGAAGGTGATCGTTCTCCATCTTCATTTCTTCCAAACGTCTGGAATGCGCCAAAAGTGTACCTGCGTGGCAAGAATCGCGGGAATCTCATACCGCCTCCATTCCGTAATCTCACTGGACGAGCCGAACCGGATTGCCGCGATGTAACGAAAACACTTGGTTTTTGGCCGCTTCCTAAAACCAGGACTCCCTGTCTAGACCGCAACCGTGCAATATTGATCAAGGGTTTTTCGGAACGGGCTTCCTGTCTCGAAAAGTTGAGAATCGTTTCGCGGCTCAAAACGTGTTGCGATATAACGTTTGCTAACATAAACTAAACCCCCCAGCGGCGAGGATGGCGATGATGGACGTGGCGAACCTATGAAAGGTCTATTGAAGGCAATAGCGATTGCCTCTCTTGCGGTGATTGCCGCAGTGACGTCGGCGGACACCCTGCTCCGACTCAGCGTCTGGGACGGTGACGAAGCTCTCAAGATCATCCGAGACAAGATCGTTCCGGAGTTCGAGCGCCAGAACCCAGGCATCAAGGTGAAGCTGGAAAACTATCCGGACTACAACCTCTATCACCAAAAGATGCTCATCACCTATGCGGCGGGAATCGCTCCCGACGTCGTGATGATGGATGGTAACTTCCAGCGCCTCGCCAAGCGTGGAGCCCTCCTTCCGCTCAATTCCCTTTGGGAGAAAACGCCCGGCTTCGACATCAACGACTACTACAAAGAGATCGTTGATTCGCACTCGTACAAGGGCATCTGCTACGTTCTTCCGCGAGACATCGCCCCCGTTGGAATCATCTACTACAACAAAAAGGCGTTCGATGAGGCGGGCATCCCGTACCCGGATGGAAGTTGGACCTGGGACTTTGAAGAGCGCCCCGAACTGAAGGAGAAAGACTTCCTTTGGGTATGTCGACAGCTCACCAAGAAGAACAAGAACGGCAAGGTCACCCGATGGGCTTACTCGAACGGTTGGCCCGAGATTTGGGCGAACCAGGTGGCGTTTTCTACGGGGGCGTATCCGGTCGATAACCCCGAGGACCCCACGAAGGTTCTCATCGACGATCCAAATTACATTCGCGGTTACCAGTTCGCTTCAGACTTGATGAACAAGCTGAAGTACCAGCCGAGCACTTCGGAACTGACGACCTCTTTGATGGCCACGGGCCAGCAACTGTTCGTTCAGCAAAGAGCCGCCATGTACCAGAACGGTATTTGGGAAGTTCCGAACATGCGGAAGATGCTCAAACCGGGATCTCCCGATTTCTTCGAATGGGACATCTGCCTTGCTCCGTCGTATGGACCCGCATCCAAGGATGGCAAGCGAGTTTCCCAAACCGTGACGGGTGGTTCCGGTTACGGCATCATGGCGTCCACCAAGCACCCAGAAGAAGCGTGGAAGCTCACGCAGTTCATGGCTGGGGAATACGCCATGACCCAAATGGCAAAGGCAGGTATTGCTCAGCCTGCCATTAAGGAGCTTGCAACGCGTCCCGGTGTCTGGTGCCCAGGCCCCGATACTCCTCTGGTGGAGCGCTACCCAGCTAACCGAATCGCCACTCACGAGGCCGTTCCTTACGTTCGCTTTGCACCAACTTCCGAACTGTATCCAGAAATCAACAACCTGGCCATCAAGGGCCTGGAGTTGGTATGGCAAGGGAAGAAGACCGCAAAAGAGGTTCTGACGGAGAACAAAAAGCTCGCTCAGGATCGCCTCGATACGCTTCGCGAAGAGCAGAAGCTGGCTCCGTTCAACTGGGGCGCAGGCGCGATGGTTGCGCTGCTGATCATTGCGACCATCCTGTTCTGGGTCTACAAGCCAGAAATGGGGCGAAAGCTCACCCGAATGGAAGCAGGCGACAACCGGGCCGGATACCGATTCATTCTTCCTTGGATCATTGGTGCGGTTGTGTTCGCCACGGGTCCGATGATCCTCTCGCTCCTGATGGCCTTTGCCGATTGGGATGCGATTCGACCCGCCAAGTTCCGAGGGGTCCAAAACTTCGTCGAGGCGGGTACTCGAGATCCGTTCTTCTGGAAGTCGTTGCAGGTCACCTTCACTTACACGTTCTGGGCGGTTCCACTTGGCATCATCGGTTCGATGTTGCTGGCAATGCTCCTGAACCAAAAGGTCAAGGGAGTCACCGTCTTCCGCGCGATCTACTACGTTCCTTCCATCGCCTCGGCGGTTGCGGGTGCGCTCATTTGGCGCCGGATTTTCAGCAAGGAAAACGGCTTGCTAAACAACCTGCTTTACGGTCCAAACGACAACTGGCCGATCGGACTCTGGCTCACGAAAGTGTTCGAGAAGCCCGGCAACATGGTGGACTGGCTCAACAACGAGCAAACCGCTCTCCCGGCGCTCATCATCATGTCGCTTTGGGGACTCGGTTCGGGAACGGTCGTTTTCCTAGCCGGTCTTCAAGGCATTCCGCAGTTCTACTATGAGGCGGCGACGCTGGACGGAGCGAACAACTGGAAGAAGTTCCGGAACATCACCTGGCCGATGTTGACGCCGACAATCTTCTTTACGGCGGTCACCGGATTCATCGGCACGTTCCAGTCGTTCACCCAGGCGTTCATCATGACCCAGGGCGGACCGAACGGATCGACCATGTTTTATGCCCTGCACCTGTATAACAACGCTTTCGCCAACGTGCGAATGGGTTACGCCTCGGCACTGGGTTGGGTCCTGTTCGTGATCATCTTGATCTTCACTGCGATTCAATTCGCCATGCAACGATTCGTGTACTACGAAGGAGATTCTCGCTAATGGCTGAAACCACTCCCCTTGGGACGTCCGGGCCGATCAAGCCCATTCTCTCGGACGAAGAGAAGTACAAGCGCGCGGCTCAGCGGGCGGCGATTGGTGCAGCGACCGCTCGATTCTTGATGTGGACCACCCTCTTGGTGGGCGCGGTGCTGTTCATGCTTCCGCTTTACATCATGATGGTGATGGCGCTGAAGACTCCGGCAGAGGTTTCTGGCTCATCGGTTTGGGCGTTGCCGAAAGTGGCGCAGTGGAGCAACTTCAACATTGTTCTCACCAACCCGAACGCTCCCTTCTTTGCCTTCGCCAAGAACACCATCACCATCGCGACCCTTTCGACGCTGGGCGTGATCCTCAGTTCTTCGCTGGTCGCTTACGGATTCGCACGGGTGAACTTCCGCGGACGAGATCGACTCTTCATCCTTCTCCTCAGCACGATGATGCTGCCCGCCGCCGTCACCCGGGTGCCTACCTTCGTGCTCTACACGAAGTTGGGATGGGTCGATACGTTCTATCCGTTCATCGTGCCGGCGTTTCTTGGCAGTGCATGGAACATCTTCTTGCTCCGGCAGTTCTTCCGAAGCATTCCCAGAGACCTGGATGAAGCCGCCATCTTGGACGGCGCGAACCACCGAACCATCTTCTGGCGAGTCATCATGCCGAACAGCGGCGCTGCCTTGGCAACGGTCGGAATCTTGAGCTTCATTTACACTTGGAAAGACTTCGAAGGTCCGCTCGTGTTCTTGAACTCGCCCGAGAAGCAGACCCTTGAGTTGGGTCTGAACACTTACCGGTCGCTTCGGTCCGAACAGTGGGAGCTTCTCATGGCGGGTTCGGTTCTGGTCATGATCCCTCTCCTTGTGATGTTCATCGCGGGCCAGCGCTACTTCGTGAAGGGCATCGTCATGAGTGGAATCAAGTAAGCGACGAGGCGAATCGCGAGGGCTGTTTCAGGCGTCTTTTTGAGCACGACTGTGGAGCACGGGGCAGGGAAGCAGGTTTACACCGCCGGGTATGGCAATCGTGGGTTCGATGGATTCGTCGAACTCATGCGCCGTTTTGGGGTGACCCACCTCGTGGATGTTCGGAGCGTCCCGCAGAGTTCCTATTGGGAAGACTTCCGCCGAGAGCGATTGGAGCGCATAGTTCCGCCGACTGGGCTGAAATACGTCTACATGGGTGACACCCTCGGCGGCGTGCGCAACAGTCCGGTGCTATGTAAAGACCCTGGCGCCGTTGATATCCACCCCCTCTTTCACGACCCTGAATTTCGCAAAGGGCTGACCGCTTTGTGCAGGGCTCTAGAATCTCCTCAGCGGGTGATCTGCCTCATGTGCGGCTGCAAGCGCCCTCACAACTGCCACCGATCGCGTCTCATCGGTGCCGCCTTAGAAGACCTTGAAGTCAAGGTGCTCCACATCGACGCCGACGAGACAGTGGTGCCACAGCCAGTTGTTGCAGATTCGCAAAGAGAACTGCAGGCAACATTGTTTTAAGGAATATCGTTGAACGTACAAGTTCAATGCCCAATACTTATACTTGGGGTTGGATCAAAAGCACATGGACGCGCTTTCAGAAAGATTGGTCGGGCGGGAGTGGCCCGCAAGCTGGGTGACCGTTGAAGGGATCGAGCCTTTTGGTTACGCCGTCGCCATCTTTCGCCGTCGCATCGAGCTTGAATCCGTCCCGTCCAGCCTCCCCGTCCACGTCTCGGCAGACAACGGCTACAAGCTGTACGTCAATGGACGCATGGTTGGCTTCGGTCCTGCTCACGGCGACCTGCGCAACTGGCGGTTTGAGACCTACGATCTTGCCCCTTTTTTGGTGACGGGTGAAAACGTTATCGCGGTGGTTGTCTGGAATCACGGCGAGCATCGACCCATGGCTCGAGCCAGCCACAGGCACGGATTCATCTTTCAGCCGGATAGCGAACAGTACGATGATTGGGCATCCGGTCGATCGTGGAAGGGCAGGATCATTCGGGCCTACTGGCCCAACGTCTATCGAGATAATGACCAGCGCCTTGGGTGGAACTACTACGTGGCAGGTGCCACGGAATCATTCCTCTCGTCCGAGTATCCGTGGGGTTGGCAACTTCCCAGCTTCGACGACCAAGGGTGGCCAGAGGCGTACGTCATCGATGCCGGCGCACCTATTGGAGTGGAGAGCCACCAGAAGTGGCAACTGACTCCGCGCACCACGCCGCTCCAGCGCGTTGCCGATCCTGTGGAACTCAAAGTGGGTCGAATCTATGGTCACGACGTGATCGTGACCCAAGGACCGCGCGGCAATGTTTTCGCGGTCGAGCCGTACCGAGACGTTCGCCTGCTCCTTGATGCGGGAGAACTCGTCACCGGATTTCCCACCGTCGACTTTCTCAAGGGGTCGGGCGCTGAAGTAAGACTCGCCTATGCGGAAGCTCTTCAAGAAGCGGATGGCAAACGTCCACTGCGAAGCGTAACCGAAGACCTCGAACTCGTGGGCGTCGAAGACGTCGTTCGATTGGACGGATTAGGAGCCCGGAGGTACGAGCCGCTGCTACCCAGGAGCTTCCGATGGCTTGAGTTAAGGATTCTCACGGCGGATGAGCCCGTGGAGTTCGGATCGGTCGGAATCCGCAAGATTGGCTTCCCGACTGAGTTCAATGCCACGTTCCAATGCGACGATGCCGCGCTTAACGGTGTGTTCAAAGTGGCGTCTCGGACTCTTCAGCTCTCCGCTCAAGATAACTTTCTCAGCGACCTGTATTGGGAGCGCCTGCAGTATGTCGGCGATGCCCATATCCAAGCCCAGTCCTGGCATGCGCTCACAGGCGACCAAACGCTCTATCGGAACGCCGTTCTAGACTTCGGCAACATTCTCGCTCCCTGGGGTCTCACCCAAAGCCGATTCCCGGCAGACCTGGAACAGTTCTCCCCTGCCTACTCGCTCATCTTCATTCGCCTGGTGCGCGATTATGTGGCTAGAACAGGAGACGTCACGGTCCTTCCACAGGTGCAAATGGCCCTCGATTCCGTGTTGCTCTGGTTCCTCGATCGCCTCAATGAACGAGGGGTTCTCAGCGTGCAACCGCATCTGGATTTCGTCGACCACTTGTACTGGAGCCGCCGAGAGCAGTTCGATGAACTCAAGGGTGACAGGTCCAGTTGCGTGCACACTTGCTTCCTCATCAACGCCCTAAACGCGTACGTGCAACTTGGACCCTATCTCAAGCATGGTCATTTGGTCGATCTGGCAAAGACGCACCTTGCTGAAGTGAGAAAGAAGGCATTCGAGCTTTTCTGGGACTCGGAGCAGGGTGTTTTCCGAGATCATCCGGATCGGCCCGATTGGACGTCTGGTCAGGCTCAAGTTGCCGCCGCCACTGCGGATATCGCCCCGAAAGAGATTCGCCAGGAGCTTCTGCGCCGCGCCGTTATCGAACACGCCTTTTTCCCGCGAGTCGATCTCTACATGCGCTTTTTCGCGATGCAGCGAATGTCTGGGGACATGCTCTACGATGCATTCGGACCGTGGAAGCAGATGCTGAATCTCGGGATGACCGCTTGCGGAGAGTGCGAGAACGATCCACGATCGGAGTGCCACCCCTGGAGCGCCTATCCCGTTCAGTTAATGTTGGAGAAGATTGCGGGTTTGCGCCGGCGACCGTTTACGAACATTGTTGAGGTCAACCCCGATCTCGGCAAGCTCAACAAGGTCCATGTGGTGATGCCCATGACGGTCGGAAGAGACACTCTTCTGGAACTCAAAGCGGAGCGTAAGGGCGGGAAGATCAGTGTGATCGCCGAAGCTCCTGCCGGTTGGGCGCTGGCGTTGCCCGACGGCACGATCGTGGAAGGCAAAACCGAGTTCTCAATCTAGCGATTAAGTCTCCACCAGGTATTCGCGCACCTTTTCGGCAAGGGTTCGCGTCATGGTGGGTACGGCTGCGATCTGCTCCACAGTGGCACGCCGAATGGAATCGACCGAGCCGAACGTTCGGAGCAAGAGTCGTCGGCGCCGTGGACCAATGCCTGGGATCTCGTCCAAGGACGATCCGTTCATTCGCTTGTCTCGAATCTTTCGGTGGAAGGTAAGCGCAAAGCGGTGTGCCTCGTCTCGCAACCGCCTCAGCAAGATCAGTCCCGGCGAGTTGAGCGGCAGAACCACTTCTCGGAACGAATAGCTCGGCGGCAGATCCGCCCGACCCTCTGGATATTCAGCGATGGGAACAAAGAGGATCTCTTGCTTCTTCGCAAGCCCAACCATCGGCACCGTGAGTCCAAGCTGATCCCTAGCCTTGAGTGCCGCACCCAATTGGCCCTTGCCTCCATCGATCATGAACAGATCGGGAAGTTTGGCAAATTTCTCGTCGCCATCCAGGTACCGTCGCAATCGCCTCAGAATGACCTCGTTCATCATCGCGAAGTCGTTGGGCGTCTCGGGGGAGAACTTGATCTTGAATCGCCGGTATTCCGCTTTCGCGGGTTCTCCATTCTCTGTGACCACCATCGACCCCACCGGGGCGGTGCCTTGAATGTTGGAAATGTCGTAGCCCTCAACTCGCAGGGGCAATGTGGGCAGGTCCAGCTCTTCTTGCAGCTGAGCCATCGCTTCGGCCGCCCAGCTTTCTTTGGCGGCAAGCTCTTGTGCCATCGCGTCTAGAGCCAACTGAGCGTTGTTGGCGGCCATATCCACCAACCGCAGCTTTTCTCCGCCCTGTGGAACCTCCACGTTCACGGCCGCTCCACGCTTCTGCCGAAGCCAGCTTTGGACGATGTTGCGCTCTTCAATCTCCACGGGGAGCAAGACTTCTCGGGGCACTTCCGGTGCTTCCGCGTAGTACTGCTTCACAAACTCTTGCACGGCTTCACCCGGATCAGAGTCCGCGGAACCATCCAAGATGAACTGGCGCTGACCGATCAGCTTCCCGTTGCGGATGTAGAGCATTTGAATCGCAGCTCCGCGCTCGTCCTTAACAACCGCAATCACGTCCTGATCGCTTTCGTTATCGGAGAGCACCTTCTGCTTCTGAAGAATGTGGTCGAGGGCTTGAAGGCGGTCTCGAAGTTTTGCGGCTCGCTCGAACTCAAGGTTCTCTGCGGCCTCTGCCATCTCCTCCCGGATTTCCTCGACGAGACCGTCCTCTTTGCCTTTCAAGAAGCGATCGACCTTGTCGATGACCTCGGCATAGTCCTTCGCATTCGCCATTCCCGCACAGGGAGCAAGGCACTGACCGAGGTGGAAGTACAAACAGGGCCGTTGTTCTTCTCGGCCGGACCAGCTTTTCCCGCACGGAATCAGCGGAAAGACCTTGTGGAGAATTTGCAGCGTGTCTCTCACCGAGAAGGCGCTGGTGTACGGGCCGTAGTACTTGCCCCCGTCTTTCTTGGGCCGTCGCGTAAACAGCACGCGAGGGAACTTCTCGTTGGTGATGGTGATGTACGGGTAGCTTTTGTCGTCTCGAAGCCGCACGTTGTACGGGGGGCGGTGCTCTTTGATGAGATTGCACTCGAGGACCAGTGCTTCGATCTCCGTATCGACGACGATCCACTCGAGGTCTCGAACCTTTTGCACGAGTCGGCTGATGCGCAGGCCGTGTTTGGCGGCAGGTTGGAAGTAGCTCCTCACCCGATTGCGAAGGTTGATCGCCTTTCCAACGTACAGAACCTCGCCCTTCTCGCCCTTGTGGATGTAGCACCCGGGCTGAGCAGGGAGTTGCTCGAGTTTCTGCAGGATGGTATCGGGAAGCGCCTTCTTAGGCATGGAAATTCTTTCTACGACCGACGGAGTCGTTAGGATGGATACGACTAAACGTGAGCGACGATGCGGTGGTATTGCTCCGCAACACTAGGATACGCGCTCATGTGTGCGTGAACTTCAGACATCGTGGGAATACCTTCGGTAGCCCCCACTTGCCCCACGCTGAGACTTCCTGCAGCCGAGCCGATAAGGAGAGACTCGCCCAGAGTGCGTCCGCGATGGAGACCGTGCAACACACCCGCACGGAAGGCGTCTCCCGCTCCCGTTGAGTCGACGACGTTGGGGGCGGGAACCGTGGGCAGCCAAGTCGATTCGCCATCTGGGAGAGAGACGAACAGTCCGTTACCGCCGTCGGTGAGGATCGTGAAGACCCTGTGGCGGGTGCTCCACTCAGAAACCCATGCAAGGTTCTCTTCTCCGGAGCCGCGGGTTCCTACCCAGTCCGTCGAATACTGGCAGATGGAGCCGGCGGGCAAAAATTCGTCCGGACGGAAGAAGTCCATCAGATAAAGCTTCATTCCGTGTGCGAAAGCACCCTTCACCGCCTCCCGAGAGATTTCGGACATGTTGGGTTCGGAAGTGAACCACCCACCGACCTCCCAAGGCAGCATATCCAGATCGATCCCTGGCGCCATGGCGGAGAACCCACTGCCGAACATCGTTCGGTCGCCGTCCGCAGAGACGTACACGTCACAAACAGGTGTCGCCCCTTGCCGAGCAAGATATTGGTCGCTCAGACCCTTTTCCAGAACCAGCAAACGCAACCGTTCGCCTTCAAACCCCGCACCGAGCGAGTTCCCCGCAAGCACAACGTCGTCGCGCCACATGGTGAGGTGACAAGCCGTATTCGCGGCCTCCCCTCCCAAAATTTCCCGTTGTTCGGTAACCTCAGCATAACCCCCGGGACGCGGGAGCTTTTCGATGCGCCGTATGCGATCTACGCAGACGGTACCGAAGACAAGGATCATGCGTCCAAATAGGGTACCGGATCAACGCCAAGCTGTCACGCCGGGAACATTCCCGGTCTAAGGCGCATCGCAGAGAGAGGGGAAAGAGAACTATGAATATCAACCACCGCCAGGCAACCCGAACCCGTTGGATGGTGCTCGCGAGTCTATTTGTTACCGTCGCGTTCACTGCTCCGGCGGCTTACTCTCAGGTGCGACAGACTCCAGAGATCACTCGACAAGCGGAAACGCTGAAGCGAATTGCGCAGCTTGAGATTCTGACGAAGATTTTGCCGGTCGCTCTAGATAAAAAGCAGCTCGAAGGTCTCTTGCCTGCCATTGAGAAGGCGCGCCAGAAACGACAAGAGATCATTCAGAAGGATGCCGAAGAGCTAGCTAAGGTTGAAAAGGAAATCGAAGAAGCGCTCAAGAAGGCCATTAAAGAGGAGCGAATTCCGCCTCAGGAGTTCCAAACCAAGATTGCGAAGGTCACCAATGCGCTCACCGTTCGCCGAGCCATCGCCGTGGACGAGATCGTTGCCAACCTGGTCACTTTCTGTAAGTCTTCTTGGAATGAAGGCCAGATAAAAGCGGCGGTCGGCAGTTTCGATCCTCGCCTTTTCGATCCGAAAATGGGCTGGGACAAGTTGGGAACCGACGATAAGTTGGCCTATTACACCCGAACCGTCTTGCTCGACGAGCTCACTTACGATGTGCTCAAGCAGCTTCTCCGCTCGAAGAACTCGGGCGGCTAGGTATCTTTACTCGCACATAAGGCGATGAAAGGCAAACACCCAACCTGGTATGCGTTCTGCCGTTGGGTGGTGACCCAGTTCTACCGGACCCGCGGCGGTTTTTCCGCTGTGGGTCGAGAACACATTCCTAAGAAGGGGCCGATCATCTTCGCCCCCATTCACCTTAGTCATCTCGATCCCCCGGCGGTGGCTGCGGGCAGCACGCGCCGACTGCGCTTTATGGCAAAGGAGGAGCTGTTCAAGGGCATCTTTGGCACCCTCATCACCAGCCTAGGCGCCTTTCCGGTACGCCGCGGTGAGACCGACTCCGAGTCGATTCGCCTTGCTCTTCAATTGCTCGACGAAGGGGAGGCAGTCCTCATTTTCCCTGAAGGCACCCGTGGAGACGGCAAGACTCTTCTGCCGATGAACCGGGGCGTGGCGATGCTCGCAAAGCGATCAAAGGCGACGGTGATTCCGGTTGGAATCATCGGAACGCATGTCCTGCTGCCTAAAGGGCAGAGCAAACTGGGCCGAGGTCAGACCCGTGTTGCTTTTGGGAAAGGTTTCACTTACGAGCAATTCCTAACCGAAGAGGGTGGGGACAAAAAGGCTCGGGAAGAGTTCACCAACCACATGGGCAATGAAATAGCCCGCCTCTGCAGAGAAAACGGGCTGGATATCGTTCGAACGGAAGGCTAGAATCGGCTGCTGAACTGAACCGTCGCGAGCGCGCGTTCCTCTTGGACCAGTAGGCGGAAAGCCAGTGGCTTAATCGGGCGAAACTCAAAACCGGCGGTGATTCGGTAACCGTTATGCTCCGCCATGAGAGAGAACATGTCGGTGAACGGGGCGACGAATCCGCCGAAGAATCCATCCTTGGCGCCAGATTGAATGCCCACGGTGAGATCGAGGTTCTTGGTGCCGCTCACCAACTCGAAAGGTAGCCGATACGTCGAGGTGATGAAGGTTCGTCGACCATCGGGCGTTTCGTCGAGAGCGTCCAGCACACCCACCGCGAACCCAGGGATCACTCCCGCGATCGGCGAAATGATGTTGAAGTTGAGGTCGGTCGTGATTCGCTCGTCGAAGCCAGGGCGTTGCCAGGTGCGAACTTCCGCCTCAAGCAATCGATTCATCCCAATGCCGATGAACCGATCGGTGGCTCGCTCGGCCTTCAGACCTTGGGCGTATTCAAACCGAATCGATCCCTCGGTGAGCTTTCTGGCGGTTGGAACGTTGAACAACCGATCCGCCGACGACAGGGCAACGACTCCCGCGCCCAGTACCAACACCATCCCTAGCTTTTTCATGACTGCTGTCTGAATCCCTCTTCCGTAACTTACCAGGATGGACGATCCAAGCAGCCCATCGGTATCGCGCGATCGTTGAGGCGAAGGGGCAGGACTACCCGCGTCCGACCGAAATCGTGCCTGGACCGCCCTCGGATCCACGAACAACGATTCGGACGGGAAGAAACTGCTTCATCACCCAGATGATGCTAAGAAGCCGAGGGGTGATCTCCGAGATTTTGAATTCGGAGAAGCTTTCCGAGAAGCAAGCTAAGAACAACACTGTTTCCGCACTGAAAGGATCCAGCGTGGCGTCTCCGGTCATCCAGTCAAAGGTGGCGTCAAAGGCCTGCTGGACCACCGATTCCACTCGGACGCCTTTTGCGCCAATCGAGCCAAAGCCGCCGAGTCCGCCTTTACGCCCCGTGCCAGACTTGTTGCCCTCATATTGGGTCCAAACGGTGGCGTACATGCCCGCTCCGTGACCGGGAACTGCCAGAACATCGATCTCTATCGGCAAGTGTGCAGATTGGGCGAGGCGGGTAAGGTGATTTCTCGCTCTCTCGCCGATTCCGTGTTCCAAGCGGCAGAGGGCAACTACAGCGTGCAAGCCGGTCGGCCGACCCCGCTCGGTCCACGTGAGTCCCTGGAAGGAACAAGGCTCGACGGCCATCGAAACCAGCCCGGCCTCGTCTCTGGAGAAGGAACTCTGCTTGAGTTCGACTTCGGCATAAACGTTCATCGCTCGTGCGACGCCTAGAATGACGTTTTCGAAATAGTCGAAGCTCAGGCTCGCGCGGCCGTAGGTCTCGCCCTCGATGTTAATCTGGGAGTAAGCACCTGCTCGCGCAAGCACGGGCAGCAGGGTTGAGAGCACGATCAGGGCGTTGGCTCCACGCCCGTTCTCGTTTCGATCACTGACGAACGAACCTTCGAGCTTCCTTGGGAGACACCGTGGCGCAAACAAGAGAGTCTGAGAGCCAATCTGGGCACCGGTGATATCCGCGTCGACACTTCGTCCGAGCGTCTTGGCGATCGTGAGATCTTCGGCATCGAGGCCGGGGAACTTCGTCCCTGCCCGAATGCCTTCAATACGCACTGCTTGCTGGGTCATTGCCGCCATCACCAACGCGGCACGAACGATTGCTCCCCCTGCTTCGCCATGCGATCCGTCGATGGTGATAATGCCGACGGTTCTAGCCATTTAGACCTTCAAGCGGAAGATTGCGAACTCCAGGACCTTCAGGGCGTAGGTGGCGAAAACAACCACAATCGCAAGAACCAAGAACTGGGTGAACCACTCGCCCGTGTTGACGTCCTTGATGGCGCCGCCCGTTGCGGAGTTCATGGTGGTGCTCGCCGAGCCGATCATGCGGTTGATCGCGTTTGCGGCGGGCTCTCGAATGATGATGTAGAGACCCACCGACGAGAGCATCAGCAACGGCAAAGAGAGCCGATACTTGTGCTTCTGGTGCTCGTTATAGATAACGCAGTTGTAGCACCGCTCTTTCTTAGCCGAGGTGCTGAGCTTGTTGTTTTGGGGAATGGCCGCGCCCGAGAGGAGAGCCTCTTTCGAAACCACCTTGTTCTCCATGGCGTTTCGAATAACCGACTCCTCGCACATACAACCGACGAGTTCTTTCCAGCAGGTGCGCTTGGCGTGGAAGATCGGGCATCGTTCGCGAACGAACTTGCGGCAATACGGCAATTGCCAGCACTTGCCCATAAAGACGTTCTGCTTGTCCGTCTCCTGCTTAATGCCTTTGCCGTACTTGAGCTGATCGGCTTTGGTGCCTTGGGTGGCTCGGTTCTTGACACGGATTGTGATGTCTCCAACAAGAACCAGAAGGCCCATGATAAGGGTTGAGATACCCACCGAAGAGACTCCGCCGACGCCCGTGTTGAACGCCTCCGAGTTGGCTCCTGAGCCGTTGATCACCATCGGAACCCACGTTGGGGCAAGGTACAGACCGATACCGAGCACGATATTGGTCGCCACCATGATCTCTTCTTCCCAGAAGGTGAATGCCGCGCCAACGACCATCAGAACCGCGCCTAGGATGCCAAGTTGCTTGGCCTTATCCATGTTGCCGACGAGCGTGGCGCCAATCTGCGGATCCGCTGCCGATCGGTTGATGAGAATGAACAAGAAGGCGAGGGCACCGATAAATACGATGGCCCCGCCGATCATCGCAAAACGCGCGATGGTCGAACCCAAATCTCCAAGAAGGTCGGAAGACCCGTTTTCGTCCTTAAACGCGCGCTTGATCATGGATGATTATTTCTTGACTCTTTCAAGGTAGGCATCCGTTCGGGTGTCTACCTTAACAATATCGCCGATATTGATGTGGAACGGCACCTGAATCACTGCACCCGATTCGAGGGTTGCAGGCTTGGTCGCGCCACCGCTAACCGTGTTGCCTCGTTCGCCCGGATCTGTCTCCGTCACCTCGAGCTCAACAAAGTTAGGTACTTCATATCCTAACACTTCGTTGTTCGCTTGGAGACATACGATTTCCATATCTTCTTTTAGGTACTTGCCTTGCTCGCCAAGTGCCGACATTTCAACGGGAATCTGCTCGTAGGTGTCCAGATCCATCAGGATGGCTTCGGAGTTCTGCTTGTACAGGAACTGCATCTTCAGCTTCTCCACGAAAGCCGGATCGACCTTTTCGCCGGATCGGAAGGTCTTTTCAAGGGTTTGACCCGTGCGGACCTTGCGGAGTCGGGTGCGAACGAACGCGCCGCCCTTGCCCGGTTTGACGTGTTGGAACTCGATGATCGTCCAGACCTCTCCGTCCATGTAGAAGTTCAGACCGTTTCGAAAATCACTGGTATCGATAGCCAAAGTTGTTCTCCAAAAGGGCGATCCGCTCTCAACAAATCACCGCTGCGCACTCATTTTGGCACGGATGCACAAGACTGCTTATAGACGGAGATCACGTTTAAGGGCGGCAACCAGTCGTTCCGCCATGTTTTTCTGCGTGGTTTGATTGGGGTGCCAAGCCGATCCCGAACCGTCTCGCTCGACATTTTGCGTTTCGAATTCGAGGTAGTGCAGTTTCTTGTCCCCAGCGTTTGCGTCGATCATCGACGTGATGTAGCGCCGAATGGTGGAAAGCGCTTTGTTCTGAGGAGGCCAGTTATCGCTCATCATCGAGCCCACCGCAAAGTAGATGTGCGCTCCTGGATTGGCTTGGCGTACCTTCTTGTAGAACGCGGTGTAGCCCTGCTTCCAGCCCGCTTCTTCCGGATTCTTCTGGCCGAAGTCGTTGGTGCCAAGGTTGATCACAATGGCCTCGAACGGCTTCTCTTGTCCCGGCTTGAGCTGGGTGGAACGGTCTTCTGGAAGCACGAAATCAAAGATCTCTGGAATGGTGTTGTCCGGCCACATTTTTTTGCCAGACCAGGCAATGTCGGTGCACTCCATTCCCAGTTGCCGCGCCGCGATGGCTCCGTAAGTCATGTACGCATTGGCGGTGTCGTACGAGTAAGCCTCATTCTGGTGCTTACCGTCCACGCCGAACCCTGCGCTGATCGAGTCTCCGACGACGAGAAGTCTCTTGGACCCGATTTTGGGTGATTGGAACTGGGCGCCTTTGTTCGCATAGGCCGAGACGAAAGCGGTCGGCTTGCTCATCGCTTCGGTTCTTCGGACCAGGCGAACCGTCCGGCTCTTTTTCGATGGGGATCGGATGATGGAGTATCGCTTCCGACCCTGCGCAAGCTTGACCACTCCGGCAACCGTCCCATCAACCTCTATTTGCCAACGATCGTTGGCCGTTTCGGCGTCGAACTCCACCTCGAGTTCATCGAAAACGCCCTGGAAAACCAACGTGCTGAGGGGCCAAGCGCAGCGCGGAGTCGCCTCAACGGTGAATCGGCCAATGAGTGCGGCCTTGCTTTGAGCAGGGGTAAACGCTGCCAGTTGCGCATTCTGCGGAGCAACGGCAAGGAGGAGGGTCGAGAGAAAGAGCGCGGTCACTCCTCTTAGCCTAGGAGGAGGATCGCTTTGCGTC
>CAYYJX010000027.1:0-12468 GCA_964471545.1 uncultured Fimbriimonas sp.
CCCTACGACTTCAAACTGCCCAGATCGATGACAAACCGATACCGGACGTCGCTCTTCAGCATCCGCTCGTAAGCCTCATTGATCTGCTCCATCCGAATCAGCTCGATCTCGCAAACAATGCCGTGCTCCGCGCAGAAGTCCAGCATCTCCTGAGTCTCACCGATCCCGCCGATCAGCGAGCCACTCAGCGACCTTCGCCGCCAGATAAGGGGAAACGCGGCGACCGGCGTCGGGTCGGGAAGCCCCACCACCACCATTCGACCGTCGAGCCGAAGAAGACCGAGATACGCGTTAAGGTCGTGCGGAGCCGAAACCGTGTCTAGGAGGAAGTCGAACTTCTCCGCATGAGACTCGAACACTGATTCGTCGGCGGTGGCAAGGAACTCATCTGCGCCCAGCGCCAGAGCGTCGGCGCGTTTGTGATCGCTGTGACTGAGCACCGTGACGTGCGCTCCAAACGCCTTGGCAAACTTAACGCCCATGTGTCCCAGCCCACCCAGGCCAATCACTCCCACCCGGTCGCCTGGCTTCACGCCGAAGTGTCGAAGAGGCGAGTAGGTGGTGATCCCCGCGCAAAGCAATGGGGCCGCTGCGTCCAAAGGGAGCGATTCTGGAATGCGAAGCACAAAATCCTGCTCCACCGTGATCTGAGTCGAATAGCCGCCATAGCTGGTCGAACCATCGCGCTCCTTACCGTTGTAGGTGAAGATCGATCCCTTTTCGCAGTACTGCTCGGCTCCGGCTTCGCACGCCGAGCAGGTTCGACAAGAGTCGATCATGCAACCCACGCCTACTCGGTCGCCGACCTTCCACTTTGTCACGCCCGCCCCAGTTTTGGTCACTCGACCCACAATCTCATGCCCCGGCACCATGGGGTAGATCGAGGAGCCCCACTCGTTGCGGGCAAAGTGGATGTCGGTGTGGCACACGCCACAGTAGTCGATCTCGATGAGCACTTCCGTCTCACCCGGTTCGCGCCGCTCAAGGGTCCAGGGCGCCAGTGGCTCGGTCGAAGAGGGAACGGCGTACGCGGCGGTTGTGAGGGGCATGGGTCAACCGAGTCTACCGGTGGTTCTGAGAGCGCATTCAGCTCTGCGCCGAGATGGCATGGGTACGCTCGATGGATAGATTTGGAAAACCCCTCCTCCACAGACTGGGCGGCCTCTCCGGATTGGAACACGATCCCTCGTCCAATTGACGACGGCGGCGCAGCGCACCTTCCGGGGACTGAATGGCCCTCCCTCGCAATACCCGCGACGGACGGCGCAACTTACGACCTATCAACCTTGAAAGGTCGAACCGTGGTGTACGCCTACCCAAGAACCGGGAGACCCGGCGTGGATAATCCGGACGGTTGGGATCTGATCCCCGGCGCAAGAGGATGCACGCCTCAATCCTGTTCTTTCCGAGACCACTATGCCGAGCTGAAAACGCTAGGGGTGGACCACCTCTTTGGACTCTCTACCCAATCGGTCGAGTATCAAGCCGAAGCGGCTCAACGACTCCATCTGCCTTTCCCGATCCTTTCCGACGAGCGATTCGCGCTCACTCAGTCGCTTAACCTACCCACCTTCGAGGCGGGAGGGATGAGGCTCTTGAAGCGTTGCACCTTCATCGTTAATATGGGGACGATTGAGCACGTTTTCTATCCCGTCTTCCCGCCCGATGAAAGCGCTGCGGAAGTAATCCAGTGGTTGAGTTCAACCGACCACTGTTGAGACTGATCAGGTCGCTTTGATGGAGAGAGCATCGGAAAACCAAATTCCCCCTTGGCGAAAGGCAGTCGCGAAACGGGATTAGTTAAAGCCCTCGGGCGGGTTCGCGGCTCGTCGGAGACTGAGGCAGTAAGGCAGGCTCTTCGGGAAACTGCTTACTGATTCGTACTCCGACTGAAATGACACGAGAAGCCTGAGGAACGGGCCCCACCTCGACATCCGTGCAAGTAACCTCCGAGAGCCCCCTTTAGCCCGTGCCTTATTGAGCGGCGTTCCTTAGAGGTAATGTCGAGAAGTGTTGCTACCCCCTTTGTTGGCCATGGCCCTATCCCAAGCAGGTACCCAGCACCCCAACATCATTGTCATATTCAGTGACGACCATGCTCGATCCGCTATTTCAGCATACGGCTCGAAGGTAGCGCAAACTCCCGGCATAGACCGATTGGCGAAAGAGGGCGCGATTTTCCGCCGCCATTACACTTCGAACCCGATCTGCGCTCCAAGCAGAGCCACATTGCTCACCGGCAAGTACAGCCATAGGAACGGGCACAAGGATAATGTCTCCACGTTCGATGGGTCTCAGCTGACACTTCCAACCATTCTTCGAGAAGGGGGGTACGAGTCCGCATTCATTGGTAAGTGGCACTTGGTTTCGAACCCAACCGGGTTTGATCATTGGGAGGTCCTGCCCGGCCAGGGGGACTATTATCATCCGCGGTTTATCACCAAGGAAGGCGAACACGTTGAATCAGGTTATGTGACAAATCTGATTACCGAGAAGGCTCTGAAGTGGATCAGTGCGCCTCGGAAAGGTCCGTTCTTTCTGATTGTTGGACATAAAGCTCCTCACCGTCCGTGGATTCCGCATCGCAGTCAACTATCGTCGCCTGTGTTGACCTTTCCTGAACCTGCTACGTTGCGGACGAACTACGAAGGGCTCTGTTCTGCCGCTAGGAAGGTAACCATGCGGATCGACCGAGACCTAAAGCCTGTAGGCGACCTTACAGTGGGGGTAGCTCCGAAAAGACTATCCCCTATCGAACAGAAGGAGTGGTTAGACCTCAGCTCCCGTGCTGACCGGGACTATGAAGACAGGGCAAGAACCGGTTCCGACCTGCTCGGGGCCAACTATCAGCGATATATGCGCCAATATCTTGGTGCGGCACAGGGGGTCGATACCAGTGTTTCAGACATCCTCACCGCCCTGGATAAGTCGGGACGATCAAAGGATACGATCGTGATCTATGCGTCGGATCAAGGCTTCTTTCTTGGCGAAAATGGCTGGTACGACAAACGTTGGTTCTACGAGCCGTCCGCAGGAACACCTCTTCTTATCCGAGGTCCCGGCATTCGGAAAACAGAGATTGAAAACGTAACGTCCAACGTGGATGTTGCTCCCACCATTGTTGAGCTTGCAGGATTGAAGCCCCCTAAAGAGATGCAGGGGAGTTCGCTGCTGAACCTGGCAAAAGGGAAACCTCTAAAGACTGCCCCTGCATACGGTCATTTCTATGAGAGTGAGGACCCTGATCACAGGGCGCCGAAGTATGTAGCGATCGTAACCGATCGCTACAAGATCATCTTCTATTACCAGCTTAACGAATGGGAGATCTTCGATCTAAAAACTGATCCCAACGAAGCGCGGAATCTTTGGCCGTCGGGTGTCTCTCGAACAGTTCGAGCTGAACTGGTTAGAAAGCTGATTGCCCGCCAACGTGAAGTGAAGGAGGATGTCGCAATCATCCAAATAGTTGAAGAAGCCGTTCGCAAAAATCTGTGAGATTCCGCTAGGCTAATCGACATCTCCCGGCGAGCGAATTTGAGATTGCTTTATCCGAAGAAGCTCACTACAGAGTTCGGGGCTGCCAGTCTCTATCAATCCCAGCACGCGTGAAACCGCGTCTGGGTGATGTGGCGTAATCAAGTTTGCCTCGTCCGGGTGACGAGGTCTTTTTCATGGAATCTCTGCAACCTATCGACATCCTGCGGGCAAGCCGATGGAAAACCATCCCGACAGATCCGGGCGTTTACTGGTGGTATTTTCCAACGACTTCGCTGCTCGACCTTCACGTCGACCGCTATTGTCGAGCCGACAGGCTTAACCTTTTTAGAGAAGAGCCAGACATGGTCTGCCTGTATCATGGCATTGCGACGAACCTTTCGCAGCGGATTGCCTGGCACGCCGAGCAACGCTTGGATTCTGGTGCAATCAGGTCAGGCTTCCTTTCAACATTTAGGTTTTCGTTACTCTCTCTGCTCGACGTGGATTACTTTGGGGGAGATGCGGAGATCAACCGATTCTTCGACACCCTTTGTGTTCGATGGGAGGTTTGCTCAAGCAAAGCAGAAGCCGAGGCAATCGAAGCGCGGAACCTTTCGAGCGGGACGGATTTTCCACTCAATATTTCAAGAAATCATTCGCCTGAGACCCGAGGCTACGTCCGATTCTTAAAGGCGCAACGAAAGGCCTACAAAGCTAAGGTGCTCCAATCGATAGAATGATCCTGCGAAGAGTAAGGCGATGACAGAAACCATCTATCTCGTTTCATGCGTTAGCCAGAAGCTGGATCATCCTGCAGAGGCTCGAGATCTTTACACCTCTGCGCTCTTCCTAAAGGCGAAGGCTTACGTGACCGCGACTGGATGCGATTGGTTTGTTTTCTCCGCTAAGTACGGTCTAGTCTTGCCCACCCAAGTGATCGAGCCTTACGAGCAGACGCTTAACATCATGGCCGGCGCGGATCGAAGACAGTGGGCTGCTCTGGTGCTCACGCAACTTGCCGAAGCGGCACCCCATGCAAAGAGAATAGTCTTCCTCGCCGGTAACAGGTATCGGGAAAACCTCATTCCGACCCTGGAGCGACAAGGCGTCGCGATCGAATGCCCGATGGCGAATCTCAGAATTGGCGAGCAACTTCAGTGGCTGGGTTCGAGGACATGGGCGAACAATCGGTAAGGTGCTATCGTCTCCTGATTGGCAGACCCGAACGTGCCGCCAAAGGTCGAATACTCCCCCACGCTTTTGGATCAGACACTTTGCCCCGCGTTGGCCGTCTTGCTCTTGAGGTCAGAGCAAAGAAAGCAAGTTTCAATGGAATCAAACAGTTGACTCTCATGCAGGTGGAGAGTCGTACAGTCAGGCCCTGATGATTCGGATTGGTGAGTTCGCGCAGAGAACGGGTGTGTCGGTAGCTGCCTTGCGGCACTACGCGGCGCTCGGTCTGCTTGAACCATCTTTTGTCTGCAAAGAGTCGAACTATCGTTTCTATGAGGTCCACCAGGTCGGAGAACTCCATCGGATTTTGCACCTGAAAAGTCTAGGGTTCAGCCTCGTGGAGATCGGCGAGATGATTCACTATCCTCTCACCACGGAGGAAATGTCTCGCAAGCTTGAAGCAAGGCACCGTGCGTGTAAAGCGAGAGTTCAGATCGAAAGGCAGAAACTCAAGCAGCTCGAACTCCAAATGCTAATCGTCAAGGGCTTACAGAAAATGACCATCAACGATGTGATAACCATGACCGTTCCGGAAACAACCGTAGCGGCAATTCCGCTTCTGCTCCCGACTAACGAACAAGCCGAACAACTTCTTGGCGAGACCTTCAGTCAGCTCTTTACGGCCCTTAAGGACCAAGGCATTGAACCTGCCGGACCCTGCATGGCGATCTGGCACGACACTCCAGAGGACGTGGTGGATGAATCCCTTGAGGTAGCGGTACCCGTCTCGCGGATAGCTCAGTCGGCGGGAGGATTTATGGTCGTGAACCTTCCCGAGCAACAAGTCGCCGCGATCACCCACACAGGTCCCTTTGCCGAGTTCCAAACTTGCCATATCTTGCTCAAAGAGTGGATGGCCATACATGGCTATCGGCTTAGCGGTCCCTATCGAGAGATCTATCATTCTCCTTCCGAAACCCAAGCCACCACCGAGGTGCAATATCCTATAGAGGCGATCAGTTAGCGAAGATACCAACCAAGAGGCGACTTCTATAGAGATCAGAGATGGTCGCTATAGAAGACGCCTCTCTGGAATCAAATGTCCAATTCCTGCCTTAGACGAACATAGGCTTCGTACCTGCTTATTGCCACTGTGCCCGCCTCAACCGCCGCGCGAACTCCACAGCCAGGCTCATGAATATGAGTGCAGTCTGTAAAGCGGCATGAGAATGCCGAGAACTCCGGAAAGGCCGCTTGCAGTTCAGAAGAGGTGAGCCGATACATCCCAAAACTCCGAACCCCGGGTGTATCGATCAGCACCGTTCCATCTTCTAGTTTGTGTCGAGAAGAGGTCGTGGTAGTGTGAGTCCCGCGGCCGTAACCCTCGCTGACGCCACCTATATCCAGAGCGGCGTCGGGCTTCAGGCGGTTAACGATGGACGACTTGCCCACGCCGCTATGACCCACGAACGCACAAACTTTCCCCGCGAGGTGTGCTTTCAGAACGGTGAAACCGTCGTCTTCCGCAGCCGAGCCCATAAGAACCGATACCCCCGCCGCTCGGTAGGGCTCCAAGCAGTCGAGCTCGGTTGGGTCTGCCAACAGATCAAGCTTGTTCACAAAAACTGTCGGCGCCGCTCCACCTTTCTCAATCGCCACCAAGTAGCGGTCAATCAGTCTGGGGTGCAGCGGAGGAGTGCCCACTGAGACAACAATGACGATCACATCGATGTTTGCGACAATCACTTGTTCTAGTCCCGTGTCCACGTTTGGGCGAGATAGGTTTGTGCGGCGAGGCCTGATTTTCGCAACCACCAGGCTCCCCGCAAGCGAAGCGATGGTGACTTCATCTCCGGCAACAGGCGAGAAAGATCCCACCTCTGCGCGAACGGTTTCGGTCCCGGTATCCACCAGGATGGCTTGGCCCAACACACCCGAGACGATTCCGAGGCGGTGATCCGAGCTTTGTTCTATACGGCGTTGATCAGATCGCAAAACGCGATCGATCCAGGAGTCTAAAAGACCCGCCGGGGCGTTGGACCTTTTGCGCAGAAGGTCTGCGCGGTCAATCAGTTGCGATAGTTGTGCAGGCTCAAGGTGAGAAAACCTCGCCTCGCACTGTCGGCTAATTTTTGGTTTCAATGGAATCTGTTTCGTAAAGAAAGGTCGTCACTGGCTTCGCCAGTCTCGGTGGAATACCGCGACCCAATTCTCCGAATCAGATGCTGTGCCGGGAAGGGGCCGCAAACAGGTTCAGTTCAACAATGGTCTTGTTCATTCTCTTCGGCCTCCTTGGTTAAGTTGAGAGGAAACATCCCTCAATAGGAATTATAGCCCTTCACCGATTTTCGTCGAGACCCCTGTGCCTAACGTATGCCGAAGGGCAATCCAGGTAGTTCATGCTACGAGCGTCATTCAGTTGCAAAAATTAGACGCATACCGTCTTCTGTGATAGAGTTCCCGTGATGCCCACAGACCATTTAGGCGGCGAGTTGCCATCCGATCGTAGCTTTTTCGTTCCTGCCCCAGTGCAGATCGGGGAAGTGCGAAGTCAGTTTTCAACCCTCAAGGAAGGCGACTCCGGAACGGTCTCAAAGAAGCACGTTCAGATGTCCGTTGGTTTTGCTCTAGTAGCTGTCTTCTCCGGAGTTGCATACGTCTTCACAAAGAACATTGCCGCGCTGGCGGTTGGAATGCTCTTCTTTGCCTTTGCCATCCTACGAGCCCTCAACACCAAGCGCTTTGAATGCAACTACGTAGGTTCGAAGGGATTTGCCCGGTTTCGCGTTGGGACCAAGGATGAAACCACGCCAGGGATCGAAGGCGGCGTCTTCACTTTTGACGAGGCGGCACACCTGTTTACCAACGTGATTGAGACGCAAGGTTTGTTGCCTTTCTACGGGCAAAATGCCATCTACCAGTGGGTTCCGGCCGGAAAACTTAAGGCACGAGTCAACATCATGACGGATCAATATGACCCGCGTGAACTGCCGACGCGCGAAGACGTGATTTGCTTTCTGCGAGCTGCCGAAAAGGCGTGGACTGAGTCCCACTTTGAATCCGCTAAGGCGTCTGTTGAGAGTGGGGGAGTTATTGAGTTTCCCTACCGGGTAGGGGGCAAATTTACGCTCTCAAACAGTGACCTAACCTTCCCAGGTTCCAAGAAAGCGATTCCTGTTTCGGATGTCCATGGGGTTGTCCACACCGCCGGAGACGTCCTTCTGATCGACGCAACTAACAATGTTCTTTGGAAGGGGAATTGTTTCCATTTCGGAAATCTGATGCTTTTCGAGAAGTTGCTCGTCGAGCTTTTCGGCTTCTTGCCTAATGGTTCTGGGATTGGTTTGTATCCCAAGGACGCTCCAGTGCCAATCGATCTGGGTCGTTTGACTCTAGGTGAGCACGAAGTCATCAGGATCCAACTCGTAAGTCTGGTTGATTCGGGCCTTTTCGAACACCGATCCTTCGGTTGAGGTCAATTCCATCATTCCCCCGGACGTTAACACGCGATCGCCGCACATCACGATTTCGAGACCGTGGTCCATGTCCCAAGCGGTTTGAAACTGATAGCCGACGACCCACTCGTTCTCCGGCAAACTATGTCGAATCACCAGCCCGGTGAGTTTGTACATCGAGGAGATCGCCCCTTCCGGTGGTCCGTCGAGAGTTGAAAGAATGAACTCCCAGTGCTTCTGCCACGCCTTCATGCCTGGCAGATTGTCTTCAAAGTGCTGCTGAAGCATGCGTTGCTGGATGGCAAGCAACTTTGTTTTAAGCGCGGCTTCAATCAGATCGGACTTCTGGAGAACCTCATCCAGCGTCGATTGGTAGCTCTCGTCCTCGGTGTAAACACAAAGAACAACAACCTCAGAAGGCTCGCGGCAAGATGAACAACAAGGATCGAGAAAAGCCGGGTCCTTGGTGATTTTCCGCTTGTGAAAGGTTGGGTCGTAGATCGAAAAAGGGACTCTGAACCCCTTCAGTAACGGAGTGGGGATCTCCCAGAGTCTTGGGTTCTCTAAGTCTTGTTCGATCATGGGAAAACGCCCTTGCGACCATCTTAACGACAAATCGAGCTCTTCACTACCCCTGAGCAAGCTACACGCGTGAGCGCGAAAAATGAAGGCGTGCCGGTGACCCTGGTATTGTTGCGGGTTTTGTGCGCAAGGCCCGAGACGATCCTGTAAAATCCACGTAGTTACATTTGCGAAACGTTTCGCAAATGCGAATCAATCAACGAGGATTACGTTAAACATGGTCAAACTGACTCGAAATGCTTTCCTGATGGCTTTGGGCTTTAGCCTCTCTACTTCGGCTTTTGCCAACCTTACCAACTACTCGCAAGACTTCGAAGGGCTAAACGCCGCTTCCTCTTCTGCGCTCAGCGCTGACGGTTGGAAGATCTTCGCAAACGTCTTCAACTCGAGTGGCGGTTACCTTTACGGCTACGGTGTCTTCAACGCCCCTAACGGTGGCGGCGGGTTCTCCGCGATCGCGACGGGTGAAGCGGGTCCCAATCAGGGCCAGCAGTACATCAACATCTACAGCGACTACAACAACGCTGATCACAACGTGGGCAACATCATCGAGGCCAACGTGTTCCAAGAGCAAGTCATTGGAGCCGCCGACCTTGGGCAGACCTATCGGTTCTCCTTCGACTACAAGGCATCCAGCACCGCGGGTCCTGCCGGTCGAACCCGAACGTTTGCGTTCATCAAGGTTCTCAATCCGAGCGCCGGATTCAGCCTCTCGGCCTTCCCGCAGATCGAAACCACGGGTGCTTCCACCACACTCTGGTCCGAGGGCAACGATATCGATATCACCATCGATAACGCTTGGTCTGGTCAGATTCTCCAGTTCGGATTCCTGAGCACGGCGACCAACTACCAGAATTCGGGTGTGTTTTACGACAACATCTCGTTCGCACCGGTACCCGAGCCTGCTACCATGCTCGCTCTGGGAACGGGTCTGCTGGCTTTTGCACGAAAGCGCCGCAAGGCTTAATTCCATCGCATAGAAGGAAAGAGCGGCTTCAAGGATTCGTCCTGAAGCCGCTCTTTTTGCGTACGAAACGGAAGCTCGAATGGCTCCCCTTCAATCGGGCATTACCTCCTATTTCGCCGCTTGCGAAGGGCGATGAGGCCGATTCCCACCGCGATAAGAGTGCCCGGTTCCGGTACAAGGGTTAGGTTGTCCAGCTTGGTGTTATCCGGTCCGTTGGCAAGATCGGAACTCACGCCGATCCTCGTCAAACCTGAAAGCACGCTCTGCACGTCCGCAAGGGTAGCGGCACGATTCGTGGTGGCATTCCCGTATTTCCAGCCTGTCGCGTTTTGGAGCGAATAGGTGTAGTTCACAAAGTTGGGAGAGCCCGTCGGAGCTTCTTCTCGGTAGATCGCTTCTGTCCCGTTGGTGAGCACCAGGAGCGGAAAAAGGCCGCCCGTGAACTCGGTTCCAAAATCGAACGAGATCTCGGTTGCCGCCGAAAAGTCGCCGCTAAGGACAGGGCTTACGTGGAAGGCCCACGCCGAGAAGTCGTTGCCGGTGATGTACCCGCCGGCGTTCCAAGTGGCGGCCCCTAAGTCGGTGAGTGCATAGGTCGAAGGGTTAAAGTCGGCTTGACGCCAGCCCTGGTTGTCGCTGTTAAAGGTGTAGTTGAGCACCTGTGCGTGGCAGCTGACTGCGCCCGCAAGAATGGCAACTCCGGCAAGAACCTTCCCATTCGCAAAAGCATCGCAGAAATGCATAACACTCGATTGTAAACCTGATCCCGCTTGATCGTACGATCGAGGTTTCCCTCTGCGACGCTACTTCTGATAGACAACTTCATCCAGCAGCTGACCCCACTCGTCTATTTGGCGCAACTGTAGCTTTCGTCCGTTCACTTCGAACACTGTCAGGGAGTGACGATCGCTCACCATCACGTCCACATAGTCCACATTGTTATCTTCCGGGCGAAGTCGAGCGGCCGCTGAATCGTTCATCTCTGGATCGTAAAGAATGTGTCCGCCTGCACCCGTGACGATATGGACAACCCCATCGGCTTTGGTCTTCGTCTTGCCGTCAAAATTGCGATCCACCGTGAACACGCCGGGGACTAAGCGGTCGCTTGTTCCGGTTACCTTCGCACGAGACTGATCCGTAGGCCTGAACTTGATCGGACGCGTCCGCTGGTAATTGTGTTCGTGCCCATTGAGCACAAAATCGACCCCATACTTCTCCAAGATGGGCGCCAGAACGCGCATGTGCTGCTGGCGATAGTGCTCTTTGCCCACGTTGAACGCCGGGTGGTGATACACCACGAACTTCCAAATCGCATCTGCGGTCTTCAGCTCCTGTTCAATCCACGCTTGAAGCGAAGAGTCTGTTGGATCGACATAGGTATTGGAGTCTAGACATAGGAAGAAGCAGTCGCCGTACTCGAAAGAGTAGTTGGCCATTCGCGGGAATTTCGAGCCGGCAACGGTGGAGAACGCTTCAATCCGTTCCGTCGCGCCTTGGAGAGGTGGTGGCGTCGCTAAAGCGGTGGGACCGTTCAAAGGCAGATGTAGGTTGGTGAAATATCCCAAAACGTCATGGTGTTCGTCGAAGTCCACGACGGGCTTGCCCTGTTTATCCCGACCGTTGATGTCATGGTTTGCCATCACCGTGTAGAGCGGTACTGCTCTCAAGAGGGGTGCGCCCAAACGGGGTCCGGCCTCATCGGCGTTGTAAACCGGAAAGAACAACCGGGCGTACTCGTTCTCCAGTCCATCGGCATACACCAAGTCACCCGTGTTCATGACGAAGTCAGGCCTTGCCTTGAATGCCTGAAACGCGATGGCGCGGTCGCTGATATCGCCGTTCGAATTGTCTCCGAAAGCCACGAACTTCGTCTTCGTGCCCTTGGGTTTTCGAGTGGTGAAGAATCCCTCCACAACTCGCTCGCCTTCCATCGTCACTCGATACTTGTAGCGTCGATTCAGCTTCAACCCTTCGAGGTTTGCGAAATAGTTGATCCGTTTATCTTTTTCCCGTCGGTAACCAACCGTTCGCAAGTGGCTCACAATCGTTGCCGTCTCAGTGAAGTCATTCTCGCCGTAGGTCAGCGTGAACTCCATCGGCACGGCATCGGTTTGCCAAGCAATCGTGATCTCTTCCTGCCCTTCCACCAACTTGCTGGGGGCACCGGGCTGCAGGTACGGCAGTGCGGTGAAGACTGGGAAGAGCTTTGCCTTTTTCACCCCGGGTGTGGATGGCTCGGTGGGCTCAGCCCGGCCAAGTGTAGGCAAGGTGGCTAGAAAGGTGATCCCGCCCGCTGCCTGCAAAATCTGTCGCCTCGATAGTCTGAAGTCTCCCATACCAACCCTTCTCCTTTGTAAAGACTAGTAGAAGGAGGTTAGGGAAGGGTTAAGGATTCAGTATTCGGTCTTGGTTGTTGCTTTCGAAGGCCTACTTGCGTAGTTACGGTTTCTAGTTGCGTGGATCGAAAGCCGAGCAATCGCTACTCGACTTCGATCTTGATCTTGGGATCCACGCCGTAGACGCCGCCCACTTCGTCGGTCGGTAAGTTGGGCTTACTCTTGACCGGCATATCTGAACAGAACCATTTGTTACGAGCAAAACGAAAGCCGCCAGGTTCCGTTCCATCGCCAACATTCACACCACCAGATACCCACCGACTGGAGAAAAACACGATCGTATTCTCCTCGAACACCCCTTTTCGGCATGGGACAAACCCCGGCAGTCGGGTTTCTTGAAGAATCCGAATCGCCCACCGCTCGGGATTCACAATCGTATTGCGTCGGACAACCGCGCCATCGACCCCGACAAACGCCA
>CAYYJX010000027.1:12568-19320 GCA_964471545.1 uncultured Fimbriimonas sp.
AAGAAGCCACCCTTGATCAGGCCGTCGTGGCAGCCCACCATGTCCACCGCCGAACCTCCCCAACTGCTAACCGTACAGTTCAAGACCTGGAAGTGCCGGAGGCCAGACAGTTTGATCCCATCGTTGTTGCCCTTTGGAGTATCGGTGACCCTGATGTTCTCGATGCGAATATGGTGAGCGGGCTCCGAATAATTGCCCCCGTCGTCAACGTTCAAGCCGTTGGCCGTTACGTTTGAGATCACGAGGTCTTTGATGATCAGGTGGGAGACTTTACTGAAGTGAATCCCCGAACCTTCAACGAATCTCGGCGGATTCTTTGGGTCGGCGGCGCAGACAATAATGGGCTTCCCTGCAGAACCGTGTAGGTCTTGTAGCCACAATCCGCCGCGATACTCGCCGGGAGCGATTGTGATGGTTGTCCCGGGTTTGGCGGTACGGGCAAGTTGCCTGATCTCGGCTAGGTTGCTCGCAAATTGAAGCGATGGCACAAATCCGATGAGAGCGGCAATGACGATGCTCACTGGTTCATTTTAAGGAATTGTGTTCACGGTTTGAACCGGGTCGCATTAGGAATCCAGCACCGAACACGGCTGCAGTACCGTTCATATTCCGGGCCGAACTTAGTCGTTAGGTGCTCCTCCTCAAGAGGGCGAACCAACAATTCCCAGGCGATGGCGCCCATGAAGCTGTAGATCACCGTCAGACCGGAATTTAGGACCACTCCCAAAGCAACGCCCTGAAGGACAGCGAGGAGAGCCATGGGGTTCCGCACATAGCCGTACGCGCCAGAAACCACCAGCTTTTGTGTTCCCTCCGACGGAAGCGGAGTTCCGGCTCCCTGCTTTGCCATTTCGATCCCCGAAGCAACCCCGATAACTCCTAGAACGACAAAAACGAGTGTCGAAACGATCAGTAAAGCGGTCGATACGGATGGGATGATCCTCCACCCAACCGCCCGTTCGAAAGCGGTCATTACGGTAGGGAAGCCAAGGAAAAAGACCGTCCACATGCCAACGGTTTGGAGCAACGTTCTCTGTAGATTAGTGCCTACGTCGCTCGTTGAAGAATCCTGAAATCGGAACGGACCCCACAGAATGGGAACCCGAGCATGCCGCATCGCGAAGCAGAGTGCAGTACCGGCCGAGAGCATCATCACGTACACCCCGTAACACGCCTTTGGATCAATAATCGCCCCGACAATACTTACCAGGAAGGCATAGGCCTGACCGCCAAAATGCACCCAGAGGAGCGGTGCTAATAAGCCAGATCTGGTTTGTATCAGAATCAGACCCAACACAGGCAACACTCCGGCTAAGAAAGCATCACCTAGGAGCAGCAGCCATCTTGCGGTTCCTTCAAATGCATTGCCGAGTGTGAGATGGGCCACCCAGTCCCTTGTGGCAAGGCCATACCACCATGTAGCCGTCGCAACGATCGTAAGCGCAAAGAACCACTGGGTGAGCACGTATTCGCGTCGCAGGGAGATTGCTTCAGAGCTCATGTCTTCCGCATCGTTCTTTTCGAAAGACGGTCTCACCACCTACTGAGTATACGAATGTGCCCAGCGGGGGGCATCAACAGCAATTCAGCCCCACTGCAGGTTTTGCAGTGGGGCTGATCGTCGGTCAGACGAATCCGCTTACTTGGCGGTCTTTCGTCGGCGAAGAGCAAGCAGGCCTACGCCAAGAACGGCGAGCGTTGCGGGCTCAGGGACAGCCGAGGTGTACCGGATGTTGTCAACGCCTACCCAGTCCTGAAAGTCTCCTGGGGTTACAACGATTGTGCTCGTGTTCAGACCCGAAAGAGTCAAAGTCTGAGTGCCGCCTGATGGGGCCACTGTCGATGCGGTCACCGTCGTTCCCGTTACCGCAAACATTCTCGTTGAAGCCGCATTGAAGATGCCACCAAAGTCGATCGAGATATCGCTGATCGGCTGGGCAAAGGTGATCGTGAAGATCGGATCGCCGTTCTCGTTTAACCAACCGCCAAACGAGCGGAGCAACCGTCCGGAGATGGGAGCGGTAAGTCCGCCTCCAACGTCGGTCGTGGTCAATACCATGGTGGTGTTTGTGGCGAGACTGGTGGTTGTGCCCGCGATGGTCGCGCCCGTCGTGTTCCCAGCTGCGAAAGTGACGCCAGAGTATTGATTGCTGAGAACCTCTCCGTCAAAGCGACCGGACTCGTCGAACGTGATCAAGCCGGCAAAAGAAGCCGTGGATACTGCGGCAAGCGCAGTAATTGCAATTAATTTCATAGGTAACCCCGTCCCTGCAAAAATCTCAGGGACGGTTTCAATATAGCAAAAGCAATCTGTTGTTGGACGAGGATTAGATCGAACCAGTAATAATGCGAGTGAACAGAGAGGAGAGATGCGTCGCAAATATAAACAAAGCGATGCGTTCAAACAGCTCCTTGCCCGGACTTGGGCTCAGCAACTATCGACGTCTATGAGCGGATCGACCGGGCATCTCTACTCGATGCTATCAAGCAGATAAGGATTGGATTAGAGTCTTAAAATTGATCTAGATCTTCATCAGAAGTGCACTGATCTTTCCCGTCTTCCTTTATCCATGCAAGTAGATGAGAGATGCTCGAAGTCACAAGGCAGATCGAGGTATCGGCGGCCCCATAGTAAATTCGCAAGGTGTCTCCATCGTCATCAACAGTGAAGCCGGTTGGGAACACAACATTGCTGACGTCGCCGGCAGTTTCGTATGGTGCCTCAGGGCCAAAAATCCACGAGTCGCCTCGCCGAAGACACTTTGTGGGGTCCTCTAGGTCCAAGAGTGCCAATCCGACCCGATAGAGCGAACCAGAAGCGTGCCTCCGAACCCCGTGGTACAACACGAGCCAGCCTTCTTCAGTCTCTATCGGCGGCGGCCCTAGTCCAATTTTGTTGGCATCCCACCACGCCCCTTTGCGCGCTCGAAGAAGAACGTGGTGTCCTCCCCAGTTGCGCATGTCGGGTGAGTAAGACACCCACATGTGTGCCGATTGCACCGTTGAAGGACGGTGAACAAGGACATACTCCCCTTTCATTTTCCTTGGAAATAGGGCCGCATCTTTATCATCGGCCTGCATCATCAGACCGTGTCTCTCGAAGAAAACAAAATCCTTGGTCGAAGCAATTGCCACGCTTGGACCACTCTTTCCAAATGCCGTATAGGTGATGAAATACTCGTCTAGATCCTCTAGGTAAGTGATTCGGGGATCCTCTATTCCCCAGAGTTCTTCCGGGTGAGCAACGGCATCGGCGACAAAACTAGGCTCCGGATCAATTGCCCAGCCATCAATTCCGTTTCTAGACCTCGCGACGGTGAGGTGAGAAATTCCACGTCTATCCTCCACGCGGCATAGAAGCAGAGTTGTGCCGTCTTTCAGGCGTATGGCACCAGGATTGAATACACTGTGCACTGGATAGGGCCAATCCTTGGCGGAAAGAATGGGGTTTCCGCCAGAGCGAATGAAGAGTTCGGGATACAGATTGTTTGTGATGTTAGGTCTCGTTAACCGGTAACAATCCGGTCATGCAGTGTTGCCAGCTGAAGCTCGCTTAAGGCAGTAAGGTAGGAAATCGTGGACTCCGCGCCTTGGTTCTCGTTCACGCCTTCTGCGCTCAATCCGTCGCAACAACTCCCTTCGCCGGGAATTGCGACTGGAATGCCGTTGACGTTGCGCCCAAGGAACCAATCAAAGCACCAGTGTGCATCGTCAAGAAACTCGTGATCGTTCGTGATGCGGAAAGCGCTGAGGGCAGCCGAAACGGTGCTACATGCTTCAATCGGCTGCTGATCGAAGGAGATCGCAGAAAGCTCGATCGGACCTGCACCTTCGCACCCAACCGGAGAGAAACAACCAAACTTCGAGATCTGATTTTCTAAAAGCCAAGAGAGGAGAGAGAGGCCTTCTCGAACATAGTCCGATCGCTCGAGAAACTCACCCGCTTCTAGCAGAGCCTGCGGAATTCTGGCATTGGCGTACGCTAATCGTTCTTCCGGCCAGGGCCAATCGGTTCCTCTGTTTTCTGTCACCAGCGAGTAGAGGCGGTTGGACATCTCTTCGAGCAAGTTCGCCGCAACCACAGAGTCTGGATTGGCGTTGAGGAACGCAACTGTGCCAAGCACCACATATGCCCAGGCACGAGGGCTTGTAAGGACCGACATCGACGGAGCCGCCTGTTCGAAGAGATTGGCCGCTAGATGAGCGTGGCCAAAGTGGCGGGTGTGCCCAGCCACGTAGCCAAGCGCCCAAAGAGCTCGCCCCTGAGAATCGTCAGAACCGCCCCAGTCCAGCCATTCCCGACCGTAGCTCATGAAGTTGCGGAAAACCTTTGCCTCAGGATCAAATGAACTGGCGACAAAGCTAAGGTATCGCGATTGAAGGCTCTGAACATGCTCAGACAAGGCTTCACCTTCCTCAATCACCACCGTTAGCAGGAGGGCTCTAGCATTGTCGTCGGTGCAATACCCTTCTGAGCGGTTGGGGACAGAAAACAGAGCATGCTGGAGCACGCCGGTATCGTCGGTGAGAGCGGTTAGGTGTCGCAACACAGTAGTGGGTAATGGCAACGAGAGGCTGCGAACACGCTCGATGTGAGGAATCTGGTCTTGTCGGCGTGCTCTTGCAAACGACTGTAAGTAAAGTCGACCCACCCTGTCCCAATACATCGTGGAAGCAAAGCGGAGAGCGTTTGTAGAAATGCGGTCGTAGTCCTTCGGATTGGTCCAATTCAGTAAGACGGCTTCCGCTATCGCGTTTGGATCTCGGAAGGGAACAAGTACCCCGCGTTCGTTTGATAAAACCTCCTTTGCATACTCATAAGGAGTTGAAATGACGACACTGCCTGCACCTAGGGAATAAGCAAGAGTCCCAGAGGTTATCTGTACGGGATTCAGGTAAGGCGTAATGTAAAAGTCCGCTGCCGACAAGCATTCCTTCAGTTCTTCGATCGATAGGTAACGATCAATGAAAATGACGCTATCTTCAACACCCAGAGCAATAGCTAAAGCCTGGAGATTGTGGCGATAAATCTCGCCTTGCTGCGCAATAACGTTTGGGTGAGTGGCGCCTGCCACAATGTACTTTGTCTCTGGTAAGAGCTTCAAGAGTCCAGGCATTGCTTCGATCACGTTCTCAATCCCTTTGTCTGGAGACAGTAAGCCAAAGGTCAGCAAAATGGGTCCAGCTCCGTTCATGGAGTCTCGAAGAGCAAATCCGGCTTCACTTGGAATCTGCGGAATGCCGTGCGGGATGTAGTCGATCTTGTCTCTGCGCACTCCGTGATTCTCATGAAGAATGTCTATCGCTCGGTGGCTCATGACCACCACCCGGCTCGATAGCGAAAGGACTTCGTCTAGAACAGCGCGCTGTTCGGGAGATGGCTCCTGCAGAACCGTATGCAGTGTTGAAACGATTGGAACCTTAACATCTCCTAGAAGACTAAGAATATACTCTCCACTCGAACCTCCGAAAATTCCGTATTCATGTTGCAGGGAGAGGACTCCGTAGTCTCCGCGATTAATCGCTCTTATTGCATCACAATAAGACGAAATATCGTGAGTATCGATCGTTTTTGCGACTTCGCTCGGATAGGTTAAATCCTGTTCGTTCATTGCATAAACGTGAACGGAAAGATCTGGTTCATTCATTTTGAGGGAATCAACTAGATCCGCAGAGTACGTGGCGATCCCGCAACGCCTTGGAACATAGCTCCCGATGACTGCAATAGAACTTCTTTCCTTGTTGAGCAAAGATAACCGCATAGCTCCACTGTACGCTAGATTTTGCTAAAACATGATAAAATTTCAATAAAGCTGCAAAAAGGTGAATTTCAATGGTGTTTTTAGCGGAAAAATGGGCTGGTTCAATGTTCGCATTGCGCAGAAACCACCCAAATCGTGCCTGTCTTCAGCACAGCCGCAAGGACACACTAACCGCAAACCCGAGAAGCGAACTGCAAAAAAGGCGTTGCTAGGAACGTTTAGATGCCCGTATAAATACTAGGATCGAATCTGCTCGCTCCTAATTGTTCTTCCGCAATTGCTTTAGAAGAGCCGACCGCGATCTATCGTACAAAAGGGCCCCATAGTTCAGATTGGTGAGGTTAGGGATTGAATGCACCCAGCCAAGCATCTCTTCGTCGGTAATGTCGGCTCCAAAGTTCACCCCCGAGAGACTTCTCAGCGAACCATGACCTCGCAAGGCGAAACAGCCCTCCGAAGACACTCTTGTATCCTCGATGTTCAAAGAGATCAAGTTCGGTAACTTGGAGATGCCATTGAGGGTTCCGTCAAGAATCGGAGTGTCTTCGACCGATAGCGCCTGAAGATTCGGAAATTGAGCCGGCCAGTCAATTGCTTGGCCTGCAATCTGGGTTTCACGCAGATACAGGGTTTCGAGGGACGCGAGTCGCCCGAGATTGAATAATCCTGCATCGGTGATTTTGTTATCGCCAGCATCTAGAATCACCAAGGTTGGGTGGTCTTTCAGCCCGGCCAGATCAGCGTCGGTGATGCCTGTCGTACGCAGTATGAGCCTCTCAAGCTTAACGCAACCACGAAAATCCAGTGGGGGGCCTGGCTCAATGAGACAGTTCGCAATTTCCACTTCTCTCAGGTTCGGTGCCGATAGCATCGAGCTAACGGCGTCTCGACTGATGCTGTCCGGACCGAGCCAGACCTCTTCGAGAGTTGGGTGCTTCGCCGGAAACCATGTAAGCGGGCCCGTCCCTTCCTCAAGAAAGAGGATCAGTT
>CAYYJX010000027.1:19330-20027 GCA_964471545.1 uncultured Fimbriimonas sp.
CTCGGATACCGAAAGGCCAGCAGGCGGGACTGACCGCCGGGGGCTGTAACGTAACGGACCGTGTTTCCTTCGTCGGCCATCCGCAAGCTCGCGCGCAGCGAGGAGATGTTCGCCGAGACGCAGAACTTCGTCGGCTTGGTTGCCTGGAACAGTGAGCGAGAGAGTCTCAAGACCCCGACCCTGCTCGAGCATCTCCCAGAATTGCCGAGCAAACGTGCATCCACTGACTCGCAATTCCTTAAGCGATGTCACCCATTCTGGGCGAGCGAGATCCTCGAAAGAACCAGCCTCATGAAGCCAGAGGGTTTCCAATGTGCGGCTGCCCCTCAAGGCGTTCAATCCGACGCTCGTCAACTCTGCCTGTTCAATCCGCAACTCCTTTAGGTTCGGCAGCCTAGCCAGTTCGGCTAAACCGAGATCGGTAAAGGCGTTGTATTCAATGCTCAAATCCTCAAGAGTCTCGAGGTCGGCGATGAGCGCCAAATGCTCGTCACGAAGGTGGCATTGGTCAAGCCATAGGTTCGAAAGCTTTTTCAACGCCTTTATTTCGTGCAGACCTTCTTGAAGAACCCCCGATTTCTTTACATACAACTGTTTGAGGTCTTTGCAACGTGCTAATCGAGTTCCTAGCTCCGCGTCCAGACGCACGTTGCTTAGGTGCAGCCACTCTAAACCCGTAGGCAGGTGCGCAGCTAGG
>CAYYJX010000027.1:20037-34703 GCA_964471545.1 uncultured Fimbriimonas sp.
CACAAACTGCGCATCAGCACGCGCCAACTGCAAAAACAATTCCTCCTGCTGGCGACGCGGTATTTGAGAGACGAACTCAAGTCCGTCGTCGGTGATCCCGGTCTTCTTCAAGTTAAGCGTTGTTAAGTGCTTCAACTCGGTGAGGGCTTCCAGGTCCTGGTCTGCAACTTCCCGGAACGAGGCATGCAATTCTTCAAGGGCAGTGTTGTTCAGAATCGTTGGGATCCAGTCGGCGAGCCGCGCCTCAGAAGGCAGTCTCAGCCATTTGATGTCCGTTCGGGCTTCTACCAACTTCCGAGTGACTTCTCCGCAATAGGCAAAGGCTAGATCTAACTGATCGTAAGGAAAGGGTTGGTCTCCCAACCACTCGTGGGCTTTGGAAAACACGATATCGGCATGTTCCTGGCTGTGCTCCGCGAACTCGAAGTACCTCGTAGCAATCGCGAGTCGCAGTTCTGGTTGGCAGTCTTCTGGGCGAAATGGGCCAATCAGCCTGTCCAACGCGACCCGAGTCCGACAAGCCTCAATAATCTCTTTAGTAATCAAAAGCAAGTTGAAGCATAACCATTTGGCTTACAGTTATCAAGTAAATTCCGGCTGTGGAACCCTTATCGTTTCAGGAGTTTGATCGCGTCGATATTCGGGTTGGAACCATCCTTGCCGTCGAGGACTTCCCGAAGGCGAGAAAGCCCGCCTATAAACTCACCATCGACTTCGGTGAGCTAGGTATCAAAAGGTCGAGCGCTCAGATCACGGTTCACTACACGCCGGAGAGCCTCATCGGTCGGCAGGTACTCGCCGTCGTGAACTTCCCGCCGAAGCAAATAGCCGACTTCATGTCCGAATGTCTTACCCTCGGAGTTCAGGATGAAGCGGGTGCGGTGGTGCTCATTCAACCCGGTCAGGGAGTACCGAACGGCGTTCGATTGTTCTAGTTCGCGGCTAGGGGCGATTGGTAAGATGGCATGACAATGACCCTCGCCGAAGTTCTTGCCAAGTTGGAATCACTAAGCGATCCGAAAGTGAAGTCCATCAACCACCGCAACGGAACCGGTGACAACCAGTTCGGCGTGAAACTGGGAGATATTCGCGCGCTGGCAAAAGAGATCAAGACTGACCACAATCTGGGGCTACAACTTTGGAAGACCGGAAACCTAGACGCGAGACTTCTGGCGCTTCTAATCATCAAACCGAAGGAGCTTGCGGCATCGGAAGTGGAGAGTCTTGCCGAGGAAGTTGACTCTCAACAATTGGCAGATTGGGTGAGCACCAATGTTCTCAAGATCCATTCCTCCAAAGATGCTCTTCGTGAGAAGTGGATGGTAGAAACCCACCCGGTAAAGGCGAGGTTCGGTTGGAGTCTCACGACCTCCACAATCTCACAAGAATCTGATCAAGCCGTCTTGAACGCGCTTCTCGATCGGATTGAAAACGAGATGCCTACCGCGCATCCCTGGACCCAATGGACCATGAACTACTGTCTTGCCGAAATTGGAATTCAGCATGAATCACACCGAGAAAGGGCTCTAGCCATCGGTGAGAAGCTGGGCATTTATCGCGACTACCCAACGGCAAAAGGGTGTGTTTCGCCCTTCGCACCCATCTGGATCAACGAGATGGTGAAAAGGGCGAAGAAGTAACTAGTTTTTCACCGGGGAAAGCTCGATCAAGACACAATCGTTGGTTCTCATAGGCACCTGGATTCGCAACACCCCCGACTTGTCAACCTCCACAGTGGAGCTGGATTGCGGCTCACCCGTAGTAGCGGCTTTCAGCTTTTCCAGAACGTCGCTCGGTAAGGTTGGCCCTTCGCCCTTAGGCTTTCCAAGTTTCATGTAGGCGTCGTACACATCGTTTTTCTGGTAACCCACCGTGGTGTTGGAAAGCCTATAGCGTCCCGGTTTGAGCCCAGAAAGCTCGAAAATGCGGTCGGGAAGAGCTTTGGCGGGCTGATCCTTGTGGAAGAAAGGATTGTTCGGCTCGGTCAAGTTCGGCTCCGTATAATCCCATGTCAACATCGTTACGCGGTTTCCATCTTTGGTGACGTAAAGGCGTTCCTGGGATGTGGACACTGTCCTCTTCGCCAACTTAGCCAAGAACTGATAGGCAAAAAAGGCGGGCTTTCGGAGGCCATCATAGTTGAGCATCCCAAATCCACCATGGAAGGGAGTACGGACCGGCCCCCCTTCTTCAAACTGGTCCGAAAAAGCCCAATAGGACATTCCGTCGACGTAAGGCTCGCTCTTGCGGAGTTTTTCTAGCACCCAGGCCGCGCAAATGTAGTTGTCGTGAACTAGGTCCACTTGGCTATAGCTGGGACCCCATTCCGTAATGTAAAGAGGTAGTTTCGGAAAGGCGCTCTTGCTGATCTTCTCCCGAGTCCCTTGCATTGCCGGATAGAAGGCGTCCTTGGCGGTATCCAAAATTGTTTGGCCTTTCCCCTCGGCGTCTACAAAGCCTTGGGTGGCACCGTAGTGGTGGGTGGCTACAAAGTCTACGGGCACCTTCTCTTTGGCGCAGAAGTCCAGGAACTCAGAGATCCAGCCGACTCCAGCGGTGGCGGGTCCACCCACCCGAAGTCGCTTATCGATCTTCTTTAGCGTGACGGCCGTGGTTTTGTACATTTCGAAGTACTGGGCCTGGGTGCCTCGCCAGAAATAGTCGAGGTTAGGTTCGTTCCAGACTTCAAAAAACCATTGGCGGACTTCTTCAATCCCAAAGCGTTCGATCTCGTGACGAATGAAGGCTTCAATCAACTGCGCCCACTCAGCTTGACTCTTTGGCGGAGTGCTGTTTCCTCGGTAGTAGAAAACGGTGTCCTTGCCACTCGCTAGCGGCTCGGGCATATAGCCAAATTCGACGAACGGCCGAAGTCCGGCGGCTTTCAATCGATCGATAAAGGCATCGACGTTGGTCCAATCAAAAGCCAGTGTGCCATCCGTTCGTCGCCGAACCACCTTCATCTCCTCGTTGAAGATGCCGTGGCAACGCAAATACTTAAATCCGATTTCCTTTTGTAAAGCAAGCAAGTCGCGCTGGTGACTGTCACGCAGGAAAATGGCCGCGCGATCCGAACCGACGCTGAAAAGAGGCATCGGATTGGTGGGCTTGGATGGACCGTTCAGGTTGATTGAGATGGGTTCTTGACTCATGGCAAATGAGGTCGCCGTTGCGAAGAGGGCGATGAGGGAGGCTTTCAGCGGCAAGCGATTCATAAACTGACTCTTTACTGTCCTCATCATAGGCTCTTCATGACCGTTGATACAATGATGTATCAGTCCTTTGTTTGTTGGACCCGCGTGTACAGAAGCGGAGGCATGCGATGTGCCCAGAAGTTGCTGTATCCTATAGGGGCTTGCAGGGAGCATCCTGGTCCGCGGGAAGAGTTGAACTCACCTGAATTCAAACACCCATATCCAAAACTCGTCCTTGCCTGTCGCGATAGTCGGGCCACGTGATTCAAGCGCAAGGAGGGGATGACGATATGGCGAAACAACTACCGAACCAACCCAATCTCGATCATCTTCGCAAACAAGCGAAAGACCTAAAGCGCACCGAGCCGAACCTGACGCTCGCGCAAGCTCAACACCGATTGGCCACCGAATACGGATTCGATTCCTGGCCCAAGCTGGTTCACTTCATTGAAGAGCGCTCACTGACAGACTTGTCTCGCACCCAGCGTCTCGAACGATTTAAGGTGGCGAGGAAGCACCGTAGACCCCTCCACGAAGCGCGAACTCTGCTTCACGCCGACCCAACTTTGCCCACCGCGGATCTGCTTGCGGCCTGTGTCGGAGTCGATGCCGCGTCGATCGGAAAGCACCTCGAAGACACCCCCGTTGCCGATGAGCATCTTATCGAACTGCTGTTCAGTCCACTGGCAAAGGCAAACCCGATGGAAGCCTTGGAGTGCGCCAAACTCCTTCTTCAAGCGGGTGCAAACCCCAATGCAGCCCTCAAAGACGCCGAACCCCTCTCGGTGCTGTATGCGGCGGTTTCGCTGCCAAGCCTTGAACTAGTGAAGGAGCTTCTTGCTCGGGGAGCCAACCCGAACGACAACGAGTCGCTCTATCATTCGTGCGAGAACGACGGCATTGAATTCACTCGGGTTTTGCTAGATAACGGGGCAAGAATCCCTGGCAGTAACGCGTTGAACCGCATGTCCGACTGGGAAAAGCCCGAAGGGATTCGACTCTTGCTGGAAAGGGGCGGCGACCCCAACGCCGACGGCACTCTGGCGCACGCGATTAACCGCGGCCGTTCCACGGACTATCTCAAGATCCTGCTCGAATTCGGAGCCGATCCCGACCGATCTTCCATTCACGGAGTCTCGGCACGTCAACTCGCGTTTCAGCGCGGCTACCCGCTCGATCTTTTCCCGGGTGATTACAACCCATCAGAAGTAGATCGAGCCGTAAGAAGGGCGTACCTGGGTGAACCGCAACCAGAAGGGAACTCGGTGACGCCCATCAGCCATGCGGCTGCATGGGCTCTCAATCATGCCGCATCCAATAACGAAGTTGCGATTGTGCGCAGCCTGCTAGAAGCGGGCCTCAAGGATTCGCCCGTCGGCTATTCCAAGGAAACCGCGTTGCATCAGGCGGCTTGGGCGGGTCATTCCGAGGTCATTCGAGTTCTGGTGGAATATGGAGGCGACCTCGGATTCCCAGATCGTTCGTACAACGCAATTCCGATTCAGTGGGCGATGTTCTCATCCCAAACCGCAAATCATGCTCGCCACCCAGATGCGGTTCGTACCATGATCGCGCTCGGCTCGCCACCTCCGGTGGCGCTCTTCGGCTCAGACGAAGTGGTTGAAGTCTTACTGGATGCGTTTCCGGATTTAGAAGAGCGCTCGTAGTCCTTCAGCCTGTCCCCACCCTGTTCCCAATTCTGGGTGGGGACTGTGATAAAGTCCCAGCATGCTCTTTGTGGTGCTGGCTCTTGCCCAAACCGGATATGCCGACCTAGTGGTCACAAACGGAAAAGTCTGGACCGACGGAGGGCTGACGAAGCACACCACTGTGGCGGTGAAAGCGGGGCGCATTGTGGCTCTGGGATCAACCGCAAAGTCGTTCCTCGGACCGAAAACCAAAAAGATCGACGCGAAGGGGAACTGGGTCCTGCCCGGCCTTATCGACGCTCACACCCACATCGCCGATCGCTGCGTAGGCATCGCCTTTGGACTGGATCTTCGTCCGGCGAGGAGCAAAAAAGAGTTCGTTGCACTGGTCAAAGGACAGGCGGACAAACTCGGTAAAGACGACTGGATCGAGGGTCGCGGTTGGTCGGTGGAAAGCTATCCGGAGAAAACGCCCCCTTCCAAAGAGTGGATTGACGAAGTGTCCGGTGGCAGGCCTGCGTTCCTCGTCCGGATGGACGGGCACAGTGGTCTCGCAAACTCCAGAGCGCTCGCTCTGGCGGGCATCACCAAAGAGGGTCCGGCGGATCCTCCCGGTGGTCGAATCGAACGCGATCCGGTGACGAACGAACCTACCGGTCTACTTGCGGATGCGGCCATGAGCCTGATCAAGGTGCCAACTCCAAGCATGGAGCTCCGAAACCGCGCCCTCCCGCTCGTGATCGATATGGCCCATTCCCATGGGGTCACCGCTGTCGGCGATATCATGAAGCCCCCGTCGCTTCCCCTGTGGCAAAGCTACGCCAAGTCTTCGAGAAAGGCGTTTCGGGTTGGAGCCTACGTCAACGCCGATTCCCCCAAAACCGTCCAGTGGATTGCAGGGCAACCTGGCGTAAAGGATTGGCTGGAACCCCGGGGAGTGAAGATGTACATGGACGGCAGCCTCGGCTCTCGAAGTGCGTACATGTTTGAGCCCTTCACCAAACCGCTGCCGACACAGCCCTCCGACTGGAAAGGCCTCGCCTTTCCCGGAGCAACCGACGGCACCTATGCCGCCATCATTCAGGAGTCCGCGCAGCGCAAAACCCAGGTCATCATCCACGCCATTGGGGATCGTGCGAACCATGAGGTTCTGAACCTCTTCTCGAAAGCTCCTAACCTTGCTTCTCTGAGGTTCCGCGTGGAGCATGTTCAGCATCTTAAACCCGCCGACATCAAGCGGTTTGGGTCCTTGGGCGTCATCCCCTCCATGCAGCCTTATCACAAAGCAGACGACGGTCGATACTGCGAAGAGGTCATTGGCACCGAACGAAGTCGTTCGAGTTACACGTTCCGCTCCCTCCTGAAATCAGGGGCGAATCTCGCCTTCGGAAGCGACTTTCCGGTGGTGACCATCAACCCTTGGCTTGGGATCGAGACCGCCGTTACAGGCGTGATCGAGGGTGGCAAGAAATGGATGACTCACGAGAACATAACGCTCGACCAGGCTTTGGACGCCTACACGCGAAGAGCCGCGTACGCAATCAAGATGGAGAAGCAGATCGGTCGTCTCGCACCCGGTTACTGCGGAGACATCGTCGTTCTCGACCGTGCCCTCAAAGGCGATGGGTCTAATTTGAAAGGGACAAAGCCGTCCCATGTGATCGTGGGTGGTCGGGTCGTTCGCTGATTCTTAACAAACATCGGTTATGCTCCCCGCGATGAGCGCATACGACGTCGCCATTGTGGGGGGAGGAATCGCAGGCATATCGCTTGCCTATCACCTTCGCAAAGCCGGTCGATCGGTCGTTCTTTTTGAGAAGAGTCCCACTCCCCAAGGAGCCAGCGTCCGTAATTTCGGCATGGTGTGGGAAGTCGGTCAATCCACTCCAGAGATCGAATCCCTCGCGCAGCGAAGTCATGAACATTGGCGAGCGGCTTCCGCTGAATTTGGGTTCTCGCACCGGACCGTGGGATCCCTCCACCTGGCGTATGAACCGCTGGAACTCGCGGTTCTAGAGGAGTATCTCGCGCTCGTCCCCGATTCTCGTGGGCGCAAAATGCTTTCCGCACGGGAAGTGATCGAGAAGGTGCCTGTTATCCGCCCAAGCGGTCTACTCGGCGCGCTCTACAGTGAGACCGAAGGATCGGTGGACCCTCGCGAAGTCGCCCCAAAGGTCTTGCCCGCGTTGTCCAGTATTGGTGTCGAAGTAAGGGTGGATTCGCCCGTCGCCAGGATAGGGAAGGGTCATATCCTCCTTTCCAGTGGGGAGAGCATCCCCGCAGACCAGATTGTGGTGAGCGCAGGGCCGGAACTTTACAACGTGTTGCCAGAGGCGTGGACACAAGCGGGACTTAAAGAGTGCCGGCTGCAGATGCTTCGTCTCAAGCCCAAGTTGGGAACACCCAGGCTCAACATTCATCTTTGCGCAGGACTCACGCTCGGCCATTACGGCAATTTCCGCCGCTGTCCATCTTTGCCCGCCCTTTTAGAGTTTCAAAAGCAGAAGTGGCCGAAACAGATGGAGCACGGCATCCACATTCTCATCTCTGAACACGACGACGGAATGATCACCCTCGGTGACTCTCACGACTACGGTCGCGGAGGTCCTGTTTACCAAGAGGAAGACGTCTCCGAAGCCATCCTTTCGGCGATGGACGAGTTCCTGCCGCGCGAACTTTACGAGGTCTCGCAACGGTGGCAGGGTGCCTATCCAACGCACGATTCCAAACCGTACTGGTTCGATCAGGTTGAGACCGGCATTTGGGCGGTTAGTCTGTTCGGCACGGGAATGACCCTTTCCTGGGGAGTCACCGAGTTGCTCTCCAAAGAACTCCAAGCCAACTAATCATGAGTACATACAAACTGGCCGTTTTCGACCTAGCGGGCACTACCGTCAAAGACACCAACACCGTAGGAGCCTGCTTACAGGCGGCACTAAAGACGGTGGGAGTCGAAGCGTCGGTAGAGGACGTTAACGCGGTGATGGGGCAGCCGAAGCCCTGGGCGATAGAAATGCTTTTAAAGCAATATAAGGTTGACGGCGACGTCCCGACTCTGTACGCCGAGTTCCGCCGCCTCATGGTCGAGTTCTACCAAACTTCAGAACAAGTAGGTGAAATCGAGGGGGCTTCGGAGACCTTTAGAGGACTCAAAGATCGGGGACTTCTCATTGCCGTCGACACCGGATTTGAGCGCGACATCACCGACGTGCTTCTGGAGAAGATGCAGTGGGGATCGCTGGTCGATGACTCTATCACCACTGACGAGGTCGAAAACGGACGCCCAGCGCCGGACATGATCTTCGAACTTTGCAAGCGACACGGCGTGGAACCGCACGAGGTCATCAAAATCGGCGATACCCCGGCAGACATTGCCGAAGGGAAGAACGCAAAAGCTGGGCTTGTGGTGGGCGTCCTCTACGGAACGCACACACGAGAACAGTTGGAGCCGCTCGGTGCCGATTTGCTTATCTCGGACATTAAGGAACTCCTCGCAATCGACCTTTAAGGTCGAACCGTAATTCTCTTCCCGCCGGAATCGTTGGCAGCCTTGAACGCTTCCGCAACAAATTCCAGCGGGAAGCTAGGGCCGAAGAGATCGCCAAACGGGTAACGGCTATGATTCCGCTCCAAGAAGTTCAGGGCGGTCTCAAGATCTTCGGGCGCGTAGTTGTGCATTCCTCGGAGCGTGAGAAGGCGACGAACGACTTGCTCCGGATCGATAGGCACGTCGCCTACGGGCGAAGCTGTACCCGCCCAAACCACCGTCCCCCCGATTCGCACGATCGAAAGCGTCGCCTCTGCAGAGGAACGAACGCCTGAAAGTTCAAGTGCGACGTCGGCGCCCCTTCCTTCTGTGCAAGTCATCACCCTCGCTTTGAGCGATTCTAAGTCGGAAAAGACGTCGGTGGCACCAAACCGTAGCGCTCGCTCGCGAGCGGAGACAAACGGGTCAAAGACAAACACCTGACATCCAAGTTCGTCGAGCATCGCAATGGCAGAAAGACCGAGAACGCCTGCGCCAAAAACGACGACGACCTGCCCTGGCTGGACCCGGCTACTCCGAATCGTAGAGGCAGCGGTCGATACGGAACAGTTGGCGAGCGAGGCGACCTCGTCACTGATCCCACTCGGAACTTTGCGAATGGTCGTTCCCGCCCGCAGAATGATGTGCGAAGCCAATCCTCCGGATAAGGGTTCGCTTGAGGTCACGCGCATGTGGCCGTACTTGAACAGAGAGTCACACTTCTGCGAAAGCCCAGATCGGCAGAAAAAGCAGACTCCACAAGAAGCGGCAATGCCCCAGGTGACACGATCCCCGAAGGCCAGTCCAGGCGCCAAAGGGCCCTTGCAGTCCACTAACCGGCCCACAATTTCATGTCCCAGAATGGTTGGGGTCGGTTCGATTCGGCTGCCCGATACCGTGTGAAGATCGCTTCGACAAAGCGAGCAACAGGCGATTTCCACTAAGTGCTCGCCGATTGCTAAATCTCGAACGGAAACATCCTCAATCGTAAGCGGATGATCGGACCCGTAAAAAATGGCCGCTCGAGCCGTACTCACTCTTGCGCCTCAGAGAGTTGGCGTTTTCGCCTGAAGTAAAGCCACGTCGGTGGCAGCATTAACAAGCACGCAATAGCCACAAACCACGAGAGCGCCAGAAAAGACGGGAGGATCTGTTCGGACTTTGCCTGACCAAGATTCTTGTAAAACAGCAACCCAACAAGCATCGCATAACTCGTAGCATCGGCAAGGTACATCAAGTATCCAATGGTCGCCTTTTCCCGCGTGTAGGCAATCAGCCGCTCGAATACCGTTGCATGAATGGCGATGTAGGGCAGATACAGCCCAAGTCCAATGAGAACGACAAAGTAGAAGGGGTTGATCCAGCCCGCTTGGAGCCCGACCAGAGACACGATGATCAGACTCAGCCCAAACCCTGAGAGGAGCAGTCCGGCACCAAAAGCTTTCTCGTTGTCGCGAACAAAAATGAGGCAGGCAATGATCGCCAACGAGGAGAACGCAACAATCAGTTCGGTTTGCGAGAAAAGCGCGGGGTCGACCTTAGTGTTCAGCCCTGCCCAAATCTCCTTGGCAAAGTCGCCCCGTACCCCCCGAAGCACCCCCACGAGTGAGTACATCGCGATCAATAGCGTGAACCCAAGGGCGAACTTGGCAAAGAACTTCCGACGGCTTGCGGCGTCCATTGGCTCTCGCTTAGAGCGCAGTGCAATGTCTTCCTCTGATTGCCCGGGAATCTTCGAGAGCATCCAGCCGAAAAGCAGTATTCCAGGCAGAAACATCGCACCCGTTGCCGCAGGCATCCAGGTTTCAGCGATCCCTTTTTCCATCAGCCAAGCGCCACTGGACTTTGCCACCCCATCGGCAACAACGAAACTCACACAAAGACCGGCAGTGAGAGCTTCGGTGCGAACGCGCCCCTCCAAATAGGCTAGGACGAGACCGAAAACCATGCCGAGCGGAAGGCCGTTCAAGAAGAGCCAAATCAGGCTCAACGGCTGAGGAGTGAGGCCAAAGAGGATCAGCGCGACCTCTGCCACGCCGATCATGCCGAGGTAGTACAGAACCCGGTTCTTAGCACTGGCTTCCGAGATCACCTTGATGCCCACAAACTTGGAAAGCGTGTAACCGAGCACTTGGCTGATGACGGCAACGGGCTTGTACGCCATCCCGAACGCCGTCAGCGATTCGTAGCCCGCCGCTGTGAAAGGCTTGCGATACATGTACATGCAGAAGTAGGCGCCGAAGGTGGCGATCACCGCGAACACATCCACGCCTATTGAGTTACTCGCAAGCTTTTTGCCGGAAGACCGTGTTTGGCCCATCGCGCGAAGTGTGCGCTTGCCATGTTAGGAAAACGTTAATGGGCACACTCTTAGAGGCGATTCATAAGTCCTTAATCCGCTTTTGTTTGCACGATGGTCCACTCCCTGCGATACTTCAGCATGCCGCTGCTCTCCTCAAAGATTCGTGCCGTTGTGGGCCTTCTTTTTCTGGTTCTGGGCAGTTCCCTCGCGGTTGGACAAGTCGACGCGAGTTCGGCACCTCCTATCGATGCGAGAAGAGTGGTCGCTGCTGTACGGCAGATGGATGCTTCGCCCACAAACTCCGTGGCGGCAGCGACGGAAGCTTTTCTTGCCGCCGGTTTTTCCATTTGGGACGGGGAACGAAAGCCCCTCAAAGAACCCACCGTTGAGCGCAGCGGCCTAGCGGTAACCCCGGGTGAGATCAAGACCTTTGTTGAACTTCGCGAGGAAGGAGTGGCGATCAAGTTAGGCGACTTGCTGAATGCCATCGACTACATCTGGACGCACGTGGGAGGCGAAGGATCCATCCGAGAAGATGTTCGAGAGTGGCTGCGCTACAGCCCGGTCGACCCAGACACCTCCAAGCGCGGGATCGGCTTTCTGCTGAACACGCTGGCCGCTTCGCACGACGACATCAAAGACACTTTCTGGCGAGACGACTCAACGATCGATGCCCTTCAGCAGTTCATCATCTTGCGAGTCATTACCGAAGACATCGGTGCCCCCATCCGCGAAAAACTCAAAGCGCGCATCACGCCCGGTGCTCAGGCTCCCATTCTGGAGGGCTGGTCGGAAGACGGGTATGTGGGTTCGGTGGGCCTTGGGCTTGGAATGATCCTTGGTAAGTTGGAGGACTTTACGAAATCCATCTCCATTGCGAACTTTGTCGCCTCGGTCACCAAGTTCATCGCCAGCTACAAGTTTCTCAAGATGAAGTTCGAGGTGGAAGCCCCTGGGCAGCCTCTCGTGAGAACGAAGACCACCTCCCCGGGCGAACAGCGGACCCTCGTCACCAAGGTCTACTTTGATGGCGAGATCTTTGCGGATTGGCTGAAAGAGAATCGAACGACGATCGTCCTCGCGATCCCGGGCCTCGATCTCGATGCACCGAAGTCTGGTCCCATTGCTGGAGTGGAGACGGCTTGGGACTTCGATCAGGATCGCAAATACGCCTCGAAGCAGCTCATTCAAGTCGTTGGTAGACAAGACATTTCCAAAGTGGTGACCGACGCAGATGGAAATGCGCGGGTGCGCGTGGAAGGGAAGCCGCAGACAACCAACTTCGACCCTAAAAAGGTCCGGGCGGTGGAGAAGACGATCAAAGTTTCCGTCACCGCTCAGGTCAAGTCTACAAGTGCCCAGCAAGACATCGTCGATGCCATCATGGGCGCGATTGGAGTCAAAGACGGCCCAGGACTGGGAGTCTTAACTCCGATCATGGAGACCTTGTATCGATGCAAGTGGAACGGGACCCGCGTGTACAAACTCCGCATTCGAGACTGGGTGCCTGCCGAAACCGTTGGCAAACTGGTTCTGGAAATTCGCGGGGACGGGTTCGACGGTCGTCGTGATGGCGCCGCCTTCGCTTCCATCGACTCTTCGCTCACAACGGGTGAGTTCGAAATGTCCTCCTTCGGCGGAGCTGATGCCGAAAAAGTCGACCTTCCCGCTTCGGTCCTCAGTCAGATGACTGCGGCAGAACGAGAGGAATACAAAAAGATGCTTGAGGACATGCAGAAGGAGACCTTCTTTGCCAGCGGAACCGGCATCGTCGACCTAAAGCTTCGATCCTCCATCACCAAGCGAGGCGTCTTCGCGGATTGCGACGAGGAAACGATTGAAGAAAAGGAACTGGTTGTCGGAGCGAGTCGGTGGGAACATCCTAAAGAGCGCTCGGAGAAGCAGGGCTTCGATTGGCAGGTCGTCATCGACCGCAAGACGAACGAAGCGATCGTTCGTGTCTCTGCCACCTGCATGGTCACTACAGAACGCACCCGGCGATCCTCCCGGTCCGAGAATAACCTCAACGAAAAGAAGGAGACCTTCGGCTATCTTGCACCGGGAATGGTGTTCCCAGCGGAACTGCGCGTTCCCTTGAAGGTGCGCGATATTCCAGCCGAAGGGATGCTCGATTTCTACGGCACGACGAGCATCCCGTTTAAGTTCGGTCCGAACCAAAAGTTCACGGGTTCGATCCTTGTTTCGTTCTCCATTCAAAAGAAGGTTGCCAAGCCAAAGTAGTCGCCGGCACGGTTCGTGATGGTTAGGATGTAAGGACCCGCTCTCAGAGCGCCTTTTCTTGCGTTGGGTATGGCACTAGAAAGTCTCCTCACCATAAGGTTTTTCGGAAGCCAACCCCTTCTTGAGGTGGAGGGAACTCCCGTGCCGATTCCACTGTGGTCCTCGGCGGCGGTTTTGGCCGTGCTTGCGATGCGTCGTGGGCAAGAGGTTCACCGTGCCGAGCTTGCCGAACTTATCTGGCCCGCGTTCGAGCCCGAAGCAAGACTCACCAACCTACGCCAGTCGATCAAGCGCCTTCGAGAGTTGCCGGGACTAGATCAGGCGCTCCTGGTTACTCGGTCCCACATTTCCTTCGCGGGAGCGCCCCCCAAAAGTGAATTTGAAGAACTCGATGGGCTCTATCGGCTGGGTCTAAAACAAGTCGAAGAAGGGGCCGCCCCCGACGCACTGGAACAGTATTGGCGGCATATTGCCGAGCCGCTGTTTTTACACTGGCCCGCTCCCTTTTTCGAAGCGGTTTCGACCCGCTACCGGTTACAAGCCACGGAATTGGGGCTGGAGTTGGCAACCAAGTGGGAAGAGCATGGTGATCTTTCCCGCGCGCGATCAGTGCTAGAAAAACTCCTCACCTTAAATCCCACCCTCGTGGAAGCGACAAAGAACTTGCTTCGGTTGGAATATCTGGAGCGAGGACAGGACGCCGCCATGAACCTGGCAGCGGTCGTCCAAGACCGATTTCGAGTGGGAGGAATCAACTCAACCCCGGCAGAAATCGAACGGGTGATCGGCGCGATTCGAAAGAGAAGCGTTGAACGACTCCCAAAGCCGGAGTTCGTGGAGAAACGGTCGCACGTTCTCTTGCTGACGCGTCTGTTCGAAGAAAACCTTCGGGCAGGAGATCAAGCCTCGTTGGATCTGCTGGTGAGTCCAGCCAACGAAGCCGTGCTTCGAGATCATCCAAGAGCTTTTCTAGGGTTAGCGGAACTTGCGATCCGCAACACAACGGGCTACTCCGAATCACGATGCAAACTGGTCTGGCTCGCAATCAAGCTTGCCAGTTACTGCTCCGAATACGCGGCAGGAACGACCATTTGCGATTTGGTCCTCAACGATTCCAGTGCCCCCATCGACCTAGTGCAAACGACGCTTCGGATGAAGGCGTTCATGCTGTTCGAACAGCGACGGTACGACTCTGCGCTCGAAGGTGCCAGGGAAGCGGTGGCGATGGCCGAACAAGCCGGTCTCGAGGTGCACCGAGTCATCTCGGTCCAGAATCTGGGTGGCATCCTTGCTCACGTCGGTCAATATGAAGAAGCCGAGCGCTGCTTCAACGAGGTGATAGATGCCGTAAGCGGACTCCAGCCTACCGATGAGCAATTGATCGAACCGCTGGTGGCCGTGAACCGCTGCTTGTTGTACGCCGCTTGGAACGATCACGCGCGGGCGATCGAAGCTTACGAACACACCACTGAAAAGCCTGGACAGGAATCGGTTTTTCGCCGAATCGGAGGCGCTTGGTACGGCTACTCGCTCATTCGTCTAGGTCGGAATCGGGACGGGGCCCATGCAATTCTCACCTCCATTGCCGATTCGCATCGGTACGGCTTCCGGCGGCAGCTTCAAATCGGAATCGATTTCCTAGCTGTGTCCCTTGCGGCCCTGGGTCAGAAAACGGAGGCACAGACCATCTTGGATGCCTGCGCCGTCCACCGGAAGGCACTCCACCACGACCGATCGCAGCTAGAAATTGGGGT
>CAYYJX010000027.1:34803-37868 GCA_964471545.1 uncultured Fimbriimonas sp.
TTCATGGTAGAGCGCCATATGTCCCAGTCCGTGCAATCCGCCAAGTTGCATTGCGCACGAGCCTAGGGTAAGCATGTGCTCCATTGCCGAAAGGATGGATTCGACCAGGTGTGCCTCTCCAGGAAACATCGCCGCCCCTTCTAGGGTGCCCATATCCCACGTCATGTAAACCGCACCGTCGAGGTGGTTCAGGTCGTTCGTGCCCTGCGCTGGGTTCGTTCCGTTCTCATCGCAGAATGCATCTAGAAAACTCAAGTATCTCTTTAGCGCGTTCACTGCTCGGGTTTGGATTTCTGGTGCGACAACTCTCTCCCGTACCGTCCACCAGAATTCGTAATTGCTAGAAAACAGCTGCTCTTGGAAGTTCCCCAACTCGTCCACAGATCTCCCGTTCAACCACTCTGTGGGCCCTTCGAGAATCTGAGTGAGCATTACCGCTACTTGGCCCGGTGCTAGCTGATGGACCTTAACGGAGAACCTCTCGACTTCGAGACTTTCGGTCCCGAAGTCTGTGGAAGCCTTCGAATTGGTGCCGCACATTTTATCGACAAACTCGGCTATGAAAGCCTTGTCGAGTTCATGTGTCACTCCACCCTCCCAGCGGGTCTTACCCCCGATCCCTTCAAGCCCGCCAGCGTGTCGCCGTACTCGGCGCGTCCCTGCTCGATGAGCCGCATCATCCGCGCCACAACGTTCGGGTGTTTCTCCGCAACATTCACCGACTCCGCGGGATCCTCTTCCAAGTTGAATAGAGACACATCGATCTCTCGCGTGACCTCCCCTGCCGGTTTTCCTCCCTTGCCCGCAGGCTGGGTTTGGAACCGATGCTTGTGCTTCACGTGTAACTTCCAGGGTCCCATCCGAACGGCCTGAAGCTCGCCGGGCCAGAAATAGAAGAAGTACGACCAAGGCGACTTCTCCTCCGTGGGACGAGTCAGGAGCGCGTCAATCGACTTCCCATCAATCGGGTTCTTCGGAATCTCCGCCCCGCTTAGCCGAGCAAAGGTGGGCAGAAGATCCATGGTCGTAGCCACTTGGTGAGCCGTCGCTCCAGAGGCCCATCGACCCGGATAGGAGAAGATCGCAGGCACTCGAAAACCTCCCTCGAAGGAGGTGCCCTTACCTTCTCGCAAACCGCCGGAGGACCCGGCGTGATCGCCGTAGGGAAGCCATGGACCATTGTCGGAGGTGAAAACCACCACCGTCTTCCGATCTAACCGATTGCGCTTGAGGGCGGCGAGCACTTTTCCTACCGAGTGGTCGAGTTCGGCGATGGTATCGGCATAGAGTCCGAAACCGGTCTTGCCTCGAAACTTGGGACTCGCCGCAATAGGCACGTGCGGCATCGCATGAGCCAGATAGAGAAAGAAAGGTTGGTCTTTAGAACCCTCGATGAACCGAACCGCGCGCTCGGTGTAGCGCTGGGTGAGTTTGCTTTGGTCGTCTAGGTCCTTCACCTCTTCGACCGGTTCTGTACCCTCGTGAAGAAACAGTCTTGGCCAGTACGAACCGTTCGGTGGCCACATGTCGTTCGAGTACGGCAATCCGTAAAACTCATCGAATCCCTGCTTGGTCGGAAGGAGGTTTTTCACTCCTAAATGCCACTTTCCAACGCAGGCAGAGCGATAGCCGACCCCTTTCAGCATCGACGCAATATTCGTTTCTCGTGGGTTCAGACCGGTGGGCGAGTCTGGATTAAGAACCTGCGGCACGCTTACCCGCGTGGGATAGCATCCAGTGAGCAGAGCCGCTCGCGACGGACTGCAACCGGGCGATGCCGCGTAAAACTGGGTGAACCTAACCCCCTGCTTTGCAAGCCTATCTAGGTTTGGGGTTTGACGTTGAGGGTTGCCATACGATCGCAAGTCGCCGTAGCCAAGATCATCGCAGAAGATGACCACAAAGTTGGGCTTCGCCATGATGCTGGCGGTGAGCAAAATCCCGGCGATCGTCATGCAGACATTCTAATCTGCATGACGATCTTTGCTTCGCAATTGGCTTACAGGCGGAACTGCGCGTTGAGACCGATGAAAGGCGTCGGACGGAGGGTGCGATCGAGGATGGTCGATCCATTCGCGGCTTCAAGCGTGATCGTTTGTCCGAGAAGGTAGCCAATCGAGGCTCCGTACTCCACCTTTGCACTGGGTCGGAACCGGTAAGAGAGTTCGATCGGGAATCCCTGATCTCGCAACACGCCGTTGCGCACCGGCGCATCAGGTCCCAGTCGGAAGTTACGGTTCTCAAAGGCAACCGTTAAGGCATAAGTCTGTCTCGGATCTACTTGATAGCGACCCTGAATTCCGACGCCTGCAGCAACCGGAATTGTGCCGATGGTGAGCTTGTCGTTGACTCGTCCTTCGTATCCGACGAACGGGATCACGAGTGGGTCGTCGCTCAGCTGAGAGATCGTGGCAAAGCCAATGCTAAACGAACTCGTCCGGTCTTTAGAGTAGCGTCCGAAGACACTAAACCCGGTTTCTTGCGAGTTGGTCGTGGCGGTTGTTTCGCCGGTGGATCTCACGGTGAAGGTCGTCCCCAAGGACCAGCGATCGTTCAGTCGCTTGATAGCGCCAATATTCCCCGAGAGAATTCGCGTGGAGCCAACGGGGTTTCCGAGGCTTGGAACAACCGAGCCAAGTGATTCCCACGCAAAACGCGAATCTTCGTAGGTGAATCCTCCGAGGAGAATCAGATCAGTGGAGGCGAAGTAATTGAGGTTGAGATCGAATCCCGATCGAGCAATTCCAAGTTCCGCATTAGAGCCGCCCAGGCTTGACTCTTGAATCCCTCTTGTTCGGAAGTTGAGGGTCGCCCCAAATTTCGGTGGCATCGGTGGGCGTCCTCCCGAAGCGGCTGGGCTCCCAGCCGGGGCCTGACCGCTTGACTGGGCTAGAGCAATCGGAGGCGCGGCGAAGACGGCGGCAATTAACCCGAGAATCGGGAGGCGATTTAAGGCAACTACTGGGAGCACGACCTTCTCTACGAACAATCCCCCTAGAATTTGTCGGACTCGTTTATAAAATATCGCAAACGTGATATTTAAAGAGTCTCACACGCCTTCTTGA
>CAYYJX010000028.1:0-36967 GCA_964471545.1 uncultured Fimbriimonas sp.
ATACGTCCGCTACTCTTACGGGTGGAAACGTTCTGGCTGCAGGTAGCTTCTCGCTTAACGGCACGACCTTCACCTTCGCTGCAGGTCAAACCGGCAATGAAGTCATCTCTGCCATCAACGCGGCTTCGGCTCAAACCGGTGTCACCGCCATCTTGAACGCAGCAAACCGAATCGAGTTCACCTCGACCAAGGTTGGATCGAACTCTCGCATCGACTTTGTCGACGCTCAGGGGGTCATCTCCGCAGCGGCAGGAACCACGGCGGCTCAAGCGGGTACCGATGCTACGGCAACCCTCGAAGTGGGTGGATCAGGTGCGGTCCTCTTCACGGGTGGTCTCAACGGTGCAGACGGTCTCACGCTTCGAGATGCGACGGGCAACACCCTCAAGCTCACTGAAGCAGGCAACGCTACCACCGCAACGGCGGCAGCAGTTGGACAAGTCGTGGTCGGCTCGGCTCAATTCCAAATCGGCGGCAATGCCAACCAAACGGCAGCGCTCTCCATCGGAAACTTCGCCGCAAGCCAACTCGGACAAGGCAAGATCGCCGGTAAGAACCTGAGCAACCTTGATCTCAGCAACCTCTCCAACGCTACGGATGCCCTGAAGGTCATCGACCAAGCGATCGAAGATGTCAGCAAGGCTCGAGGCTCCATCGGTAACTTCCAGCGAAACGTTCTGGAGTCCAACATCCGATCGCTCGGAACGGCTCGAGAGAACCTCGCAGCAACCGAAAGCGCGATCCGAGATACGGACGTGGCGGCTGAGATGACTCAGTACACCAAGTTCCAGATCCTGCAGCAGGCCGGTCTCTCGGTCTTGGCTCAGGCGAACAACGCGCCGCAGGCCGTCCTCAGTCTTCTCCGAGGCTAAGTTTAGACACGCACCTCCTAGACAAGCCGTTCGCCCCGAAAGGGGCGACGGCCTTTTTAGGTTTTAGACGGACCTTCGATTGAGGTTAAAGCCCGGTGAATTGCACACGGGTTAAAGAGGGCGGGCGGGTTCCGCCATTCTCAGCGAGACCATTCGCTTTCGAGGCTTCACCACCGAGCCCTCTACCGCACCGAATAGGTCGTAGTTTTCAGCCTCGGTCACTTCCACGTTTACCAAGTCGCCTGGAGAAGCTTCGCCCTTGGCAAAGACCATTCCGTCAATCTCTGGCGCATCGCGGTGAGAACGACCGATCAACCAGCCGTCTCGCACGTCTTCGATGAGAACCGGAAGCGACTTTCCGATCCAGCTCTCGTTCACGCGGCGCGAAATCTTCTGCTGCCGAGCCATGAGGCGATCGTAGCGCTGACGCTTGATCTTGAACGAAACCTGCCCTTCCATGTCGTGCGCGGGAGTACCGGGTTCCTTACTGAAAACGAACGCACCCACCTTGTCCAACTTCGCTTCTTCAATGAAGTTGATCAGGTATTCGAACTCTTCATCGGTCTCCCCTGGGAAGCCCACGATGAACGTTGTTCGAATGGCGACGTCCGGCATCGCGGATCGAACTTTCTCAAAGAGTTTCAGGTAGCGCTCGCCATCCCACGGTCGCTTCATTCGGCGCAATACATCCGGATGAGCGTGCTGAAGAGGGATGTCGATGTAGTGCGTCACCTTCGGCAAAGTTGCCATGGCTTCAATGACTTCATCGGTCAATCGGTTGGGATAGAAGTAAAGAATTCGAATCCAATCGATTCCGTCAACTCCATTGAGCTCTCGAAGCAACTTGGGCAGGGTGAACTCTTTGTAGAGGTCGTAGCCGTACTGCGTCACGTCTTGGGCGATGAGATTGATCTCGCGCGTTCCTTGCATGGCAAGGTGACGGGCTTCGGCAACCACGCGCTCGATCGGCTTGCTGTCGTGCTTTCCTCTAAAGCTGGGGATCGTGCAGAACGTGCACTTGTGGTCGCAACCTTCACTGACCTTTAGGTACGCGCTCCAAGGTCGACCGGCGCGAGCGCGGGTTGGAACGTCGGCCCATCGGTGGTGGGGCGGGGCGACATCGAGCACTTGCTCTCGGGAGGTCAGGGTCTCGCGGACAATCTCATCGAAGCGACCCATCTGACCGACTCCAACGTAGGCGTCCGCTCCGGGAGCGAGTTTCATGAGTTCGGCTCCGAGTCTTTGCGCCAGACAACCGGCAACGATCACTCGACCCGTTTTGCCCGCGTGCTTCTCTTTCACCGCGTCTTTGATGGCCTGGATCGACTCGGCCTTACTTGCTTCTAGGAAGCCGCAGGTGTTGATAACGGTAACGTCGGACTTTCTCGCAGAACCGTCTACCGTGAATCCTGAAGACTGAAGGACGCCCGCGATCTCTTCGCTATCGACTTCGTTCTTGGCGCACCCCAAGGTCACAATCTTTACCGATCCCCCGGCTTGGGTCGGCTTGTCACCATTCTGGGTTGAACTCATGCTTCCTATTATGAATGGCGCCGGGAACCCAGGAACAAAGACGGGTCGATTCCTAGTAGGAACCGACCCGTAAAGCGCTTTTCAGCCTGGAACAGATTTACTTTCGGCGTCGGCGACGTGCCAATGCCAGAAGAGCCGCGCTGACACCTGCAATCGTCGCGGGTTCGGGCACAACCTGCATGTCGGTAATGGTGAAATCACCCTCAGACTGCGGGTCGAAGCTGACTTTGATGTAGTCGACATCGCCAAGGAACGCTTCGCCAGAGAAATCGAAGTTGACCGGAACATTTCCGCTGGTAATTGCCGCCGGCAACGTTCCCATGCGGGTAGCCGATTGGCCGAGCGTGGTGGAACCGATCTCGACGGTGACAGGAACGGAAAGGTCGGTGTTGCGAACGTTGATCAGGAACACGGGAGAGCCAGACCAGTTCAAGTTCAGAGGAGCATCCGGAGTGGCACTTCCGGAGGAGAAGCCGTAGCCGAGCAACGTTTTGACATTGACGCCCGTGCCGCTAGATACGTTGTAAACGCCCGAGCCCGTGAAGATGCGCGCTCGTCCGTCGTCACCAAAGTCGTTTGACTCGACCTCGATCTTGGCGTATCGAATCCCGCCGGGAACGTTTCCTGCGGAGATCCACTGCGAATTCGAACCGGAGGTGAGAAGTCCCGAATCGTACGCGCCCAGGTTGAAGTCGTCGACAAACGCGGCGCTGGAGGTCGCTGCGAGTCCTGCGAGAAGTCCTAAGAGAACAAGCCCTTTATTCATAAACACGTCCAAGCCGAGTCGAAAGCGCAACCGCTTTTGAACCCAGTAAAAGTCTATGAATTTGTTTAACCTGGCGTATCCGTATAAACACCAGGATTCAAACAATAGTGCTTGGTACGGGACCTGGTACCCCGCGACAAGAGAGTTTTGGCAATGGATTTACGCTCTCAGGCTCGAATCCAGTGTCCATGGACCGGAGACAATAAAGTCGCCCCCCCTCACCTGCCGTGGGTGGAGGGAGACGAAAAGAAAACGCACCGAAAAGCCTAAACCTGAACCCCGAGTTTTTTCAGCGCTGCCTCAACCCGGTGGTCGCCTTCTGGATTGAATCCTACGATCGCCTCCGCCACGTTTCCAGAGCGGTCGATGATATAGACCGTTGGGATGCCAGACACCCGATAGAGCTTCTTGCTGATCGCCGCATCCGTGTTCTTCCCGGCTCGATCAAAGAAGAACGGGTAGGTAAAGCGATCCTTGTTCTTCGTGACCCACTGCTCAAACGCGGGTCTCTCGTCACTCACGCACACCGCAAGGAGTTCAACGTCTTGGGATTTGACCTTGGAGTAGACCTGCTCAAAGTGCGGCATGGAGTTGATGCACGGCCCGCACCAAGTCGCCCAAAACTTCAAGACCACGACTTTGCCCTTGTAGTCGCTAAGCTTGACGGGCTTTCCTTGAAACGCGTCGACTTCGAAATCTGGGGCGACCGTTCCAGCCTTGAGCAACTCTGGTGCCGGCTCCGGTGGTTTGGCAGGGGACTTGACGACTTTGAATGTCGGCTCAAGTTTCAGCCGGGATCCATCGGGCGAAATCTCTGCAAGGTAGTTCACCCCCTCGTATTCGAAGGTCCCTCGAACATCCTTCCGCACTTCGTCGATCACCAAGGTCACGGGCTTAAGTGTTGCCGGGTCTTCGGAAAGATCGAATCGACGATTGAAGACGCCATTGTTCCCATCCTCGAACAAGCGGAAGAACACCTTCTTCTTGTTGATGACAGCGGTGCCCTCTAGGAAGGTCGCTCGAAAGTAGCCGATCGAAGATCGACCCGGGGAAAAGTAAAAGTTCAGACCGTAATCGCTCTTGAACTGTTTCGACCCAGATTTGTAGCCAACCGAAAAGACGTTTGTCCCACTCCACTGCACCGATCCTCCCGGCTGAGCAGGAGGCTTTGAACTCCAGTCAGCGGGACGATCGTCGGTAAGGTCTCCGTTTTGGTTGAAATCGAGAAAGAGTCGGGAGTCGTCTCCTTCAGTTTGAAGGAGACCAACGAAAACCGACTTAGGATCATTGCCAAGGTTGAGCTGGAAGAACGAGTTGGTGCCAAAAGCTGCAGGCAGCTTCTTTACCTCTCCGGGCTGTTCGCTCACCAGCTTGGCGCTGCTAGGCATATACATCTGATTGCGCTCTTTGGTGCCGGCGAAATCGAGGCCCCTAACCTTTTTCTCCAAAGCGACCGTAACAGGGTTTGAAGTTTGGGTAATCACCAGAAGCGCAATTGCAATACTCATTAACGTCCTCCCCACCAGGTTAACGCATTGCAGTTCGTTGCGCTAGTAATCGGCAGCGGAGAGGGCGTAAGCGGCGTACCCGTTTGAGACTGTGGGTTGGCAAATTGCTCAGCCCCTTCTGGCCTAAGCGGGTGCCATAGGTTTAGCGGCAAAATGGTTTGCTCTGGCTTTAGATTCCTTGCACTCGAATCGGCAAACGTGTAGTTATTGCTTCCCGTGTGTCTAACGTATGGCAACGTCAGATTGTTTTGAGCGTTGCCCGCTACCCGGTTCACAACTGCGCGGCACGCTTGGAACGAGCTGCCCGTGCTTGTGGTCCGCAATCCAGAGACGCCCGGCGAGAACACGCTGGGCTGGACTCCGCCACCGACGATGAACTGAGAGCTGTACTCAATGGAGGTTAGCGACCAAACGCGGTTCAGCGGCCAAAGAGAGCCAATGTTGGCAGAGGCCTTTTCGCTCAAACCGATCGAGCGTTGCAGAGTGGCCGTGTGGGTAGCGGCTGGATCTTGCCATAGCTGGATGCTCTTGATGTAAGGGTTTAGAATCCCTTCAAAGTATGTAAATTGGAAAGAGGTTCCTTGCTGCAAGGTTCCCGGCACAAAGGTATCGTCCACATCAACGGCATAAAGCTGAATGCCGATACCCACCTGCTTCGTATTGCTTAACGCAGAAACACGCTTTGCAGCGGCCTTTGCTTGTGCAAAGACTGGGAAGAGAATCGCAGCCAAGATTGCAATAATTGCAATGACAACCAAGAGCTCAATGAGCGTAAACGCGTAATTCTTCGACTTAAAACTATTCTTCATCTCAAACCCTATAAACACCTTCTCCCTCGGTGCCCTTGAGAAAAGTATGGGTGGCAAAAACGTTGTCTTCCACAAGGGTTTAATTGCTACCGAACGACTCTCCATCGATTCCCAACGCGTGGCTATGTTTCAGCAAGCCAAAGGAAGGCGAAGGCTAACAAAAATCACGAGGCCGTTCGCCGTCTCTGCCCCGGAAACGGTTGAAACGTCCGGCTAGGTGATACAGGAGCAAAGGCGCCAAAACGCTCCCGATGACATAGCAGGACGGCCAATTCAGCGAAAGAAAAGGGTGCCTCTCGCCTCTCAGGCAGATTTCTGGTGTGCGTTTGGATGGGGCCTGGCCTGTCGGGATCCTCCATGGCATTGCCCACGGATTTGAGGAGCACCCCGAACGCAAAAAGGGCCCTGAGGATAACCTCAGAGCCCAATGCTTGGTGATATTCGGCTTAGGCCTTCTTTCGTCGGCGAGCGAATGCCGCCAACGCGATTCCTACACCGGCGATGGTGCCGGGCTCGGGGACCACGGTTTGAATCTTGGTGATCGAGAAGTCGCCACCAACCACCGGATCGAATTCGATGACCATGAAGTCAACGTCACTCAGGACCGACTCGCCCGAGAAGTCAAGATTTGCAACCACGTTCATGGACGGGGTCACCGCACCGGGCAGAAATCCGCTTCGGCTTGCCGAGGTGTTAGAAGTCGTGGAACCGAGCGTAACGGTGTACGGAACCGCTACGTCCGTGCTTCGAACGTCCATCGAGAAAATCGGCGTACCGGAGAAGTTCAGATTCAACGGCAGATTCGGAGTTTGCGAACCCGAAGCGAAGCCGTAAGCAAGCTGCGTGTAGACATCGACGCCCGCTCCGCTGGTCACCGAGTAGATGCCCGGGCCAGTGAAAGTGCGTGCTCGTCCATCATCTCCAATGTCGTTGGATTGAATCTCGAAGAAGTGACCTCGGATGCCACCCGGAACGTTTGCGGCAGCGACCCACTGGATATTCGATCCGGAGGTCAGCAGACCCGTGTCGTAGGTGCCCTGAGTGAAGTTGTCAATGAGACCCGCCTGCGAGAACGCGGCGACGGAGCCTAAAACGATTGCTAAACCAAGCCTTTTCATGAAGAACCACTTTTCGCGCGAGCAACATCGCTCACGACTCCACTAGTTTAGCAGAGGCTCGTTGGTTCTTTACCGGCAAAGATACTTGACTTTGAATCGGACACCCGATTGGAGTCCTACGGCACAAATCTTGCGTAGGACTCCAATCCGGAAGGATCCTGCCTAGGAGAGGATTCTAGGCGTGAAGTCGGTGCTTGGCGTCACCGATCGGCAGTAAGCCGCCATCAGCTTTGCGCAGTTCTCAACATCGGTGAGAGAGAGGACTTCGCAAGGGGTGTGCATGTATCGCAAAGGTACGCCGACAATGCCAACCGCCATTCCGGCTCGGTTGAGTTGCATAGCGTTGCCGTCGGTTCCGGTGCCACCCGCCGTCACATCCACCTGATAGGGGATTCCCTCGCGCGCGCAGGCTTCTTTGATCATGTTGAAGACGATCGGATTGGCGTTCGCGCCGCGCATCACGGACGGACCCTTACCCGTGTCGAGTTGACCGTACTTGGTCTTGCTCACGCTCGGGTAGTCGATCGCGTGGTTCACATCCACCGCGAGACCAGATTGGGCGTTGATCCAGTAGCTGGACGTTCTCGCTCCGCGCAGCCCGATCTCCTCTTGGACGGTTGCGACCGCGTAAACACCGACGTTGGGGTCAAGGCCACCCTCTTCCTTCAGCAGTCTCAGTGCCTCCGCAACGATAAAGGATCCCATCTTGTTGTCGAATCCGCGCGCCGTTGCGCGATCACCCATGAGCATTTGAAACTCGTACTGGTAGGTCACGCAGTCGCCCAGCGAGATGATCTCTTCGACCTCCGCCCGGGAGGTGGCGCCAATGTCGATCCAGAGATCGTCGATCTCGGGCTTGCGCTTACGCTCCTCATCTTTCAGCAGGTGAATCGCCTTGCGACCAATCACACCCGCGACCTTTTCTTTCCCGTGGACCCAAACACGTTGACCAACCGGGATCACCGAATCGTGCCCGCCGATGGTGCTGAAATACAGAAGTCCGTCGTCGGAGATGTAATGAATGAGGAAACCGATTTCATCCATGTGGCCCGCGAGCATGATCTTCATCTCTGCATCGGGGTTTAGGATCGCGGCGACGTTTCCGTGAACGTCCGTCGTAATCTTGTCTGCAAAAGCTTGCGTGTAGCCGCGATACACCTCAGCGGCGCGCTCCTCGAATCCGGAAGGACTGGGAACGTTAACAATCGCCTTGAAAAACTCAAAGGACTCCGGTCTCATAGCCGGATAATACCGATTTTGCGAATAAATATCCTCGGGTGAGGGGCGAAGCTCTAACCGCGTCGGGTTGCCTTTTGACGCAGCAGGATCGCGAGGCTGTTCATGATCAGCAGAACGGCCAACAGAACGATAATCGCCGCGGCCGCATTTTCATGAAAGCCCTTCTGAGGTCGTCCGGACCACTCGAAAATCTGGATCGGCAACACCGTAAATCGAGACTTCACATCCTTCGGAACGAAGTTGATGTAAGTGACGGCCCCAATCGTGATCAACGGAGCCGTTTCGCCGATGGCTCGCGAGATGGAAAGGATGATGCCCGTAAAAATACCGGGAGCAGCCGAAGGCAACACCTGGCGACGAATGGTCTGCCAGCGCGTGGCACCCAAGGCAAGCGACGCTTCTCGGTAACTCTTTGGGACCGCTTTGAGGGCTTCTTGCGATACCAGGATAATCGTCGGCAAGATCAAGAGCGACATCGTAAGCGCTCCCGAGATCACACTTCGATCCAGGTCCATCCACCGAACAAAGACAGCGAGTCCGAGAAGGCCGTAAACGATGCTCCGAACACCCGCCAGGTTCGCAATGTTTAAGTGAATGAACTCCACGAGTTTGTTCCGCTTGGTGTTGAACTCCTCCAGATAGATGGCAGCGGCGACACCTGTGGGCACGGCGATCAGTGCGGTGAGTGCCACCACCCATAGCGAACCCATCAAAGCCACCTTGACGCCCGCTTTCTGGGGTCGAGACGAAGGGAACGACTCGAAAAACTGCTGGCTCAATCGACCTGCGCCGTCTCGGAAAATCGAATACAGCAGGTAGACCAGCAGAAGCGCCGCTATGGCGAGCGCGGTGAGGCAGAAGTAGCCGAAGATCTGATTGCGGAAGCGGCGACCCGCCGGAATTTGCCACCGAGTGGCCTCGGGCACTGCAACCACCGCGGTAGCAAGGGTTTCTTGAGGGGGCTTAAGCGAAGTCGACATACCAATAGCCCCTTAGGCGTACACCTGCCGGAATCGCTTCACAAGCTTGTTGGCAAGCACGTTCAGCACGTAGGTCGTCGCGAAGAGCGTAACACCCACCGCGAAAATGGTCTGGAACTCAAGAGTTCCGTTGGGCGTGTCTCCCTTAGAAATCTGAACGATGTAAGCCGTCATCGTTTGAATGCTCTCCGCCGGGTTGAGCGTGAGCTTCGGATTCATACCCGACGCGAGCGTGACCGCCATCGTCTCTCCGATCGCGCGGCTGATCGCCAGGATAACGGCGGCCATGATGCCGGAAAGGGCAGACGGCACCACGATCTTCATCGTGACCTCCATCTTGGTTGCGCCCAATCCGTACGCACCTTCACGAAGGGCCTTCGGAACTGCGGTCAACGCGTCTTCACAAAGAGAAGACACGAGCGGCAAGATCATCACTCCAACCACGATTGCGCCGGAGGCAGCGTTATAAACCTGAACGTTTTTGAAGACCGACTGCAGCGCAGGGGTGATGGTGAAAAGGGCGAAGTAGCCGTATACAACGGTTGGAATGCCCGCCAGCACTTCAAGGATCGGCTTCAGGATGGCGCGAGCCTTGGGGTGAGCGTATTCACTCAGGTAGATGGCCGACATCAAGCCGAGCGGAACAGCGATCAACGCCGATCCGATCGTGATCATCAGGGTTCCCGAGACCAGCGGCCATACGCCGAACTTTTGCGGCTTCATCAAGGGCGACCATTCGGTGGTTCCGAAGAACTCGCCGACGCTCACCTTGGAGAAAAACATGAAGGCCTCCCTCGATAGCACGCCAATGATTCCAGCGGTGACCAAGATGGACAACGCGGCGCAGAGGAAACAGACAAGGAGGATAATGCCCTCCTTGACCTTGTTTCCGGACGCTTTGGAATAGCGCGAGAACGAGGGAGACACAACAGCCATGAGCGGGATTACTTCTTCTCGGACTTGAGGATGTCTTCGATCTTCATACCAGGCTGAGCACCCTTGAATGCCGTACCCGTCTTCTTGGAAGTGATGTGCTCGAGGGCGAGCTTGTAAGCCTCTTCCGGAAGCGAGATGTAACCGGCTTCGGAGACATTCTTGGTGCCTTCACCAAGCGCAAACTTCAGGAATGCTTGGACTTCCGGTCGATCGAGCGACTTCGTGTTCACGTACCAGAAGAGCGGTCGGCTAAGCGGGGTGTAAGTGCCGTTGCCGATGGTCTCCGGAGACGGAGCCACGCCACCAACCTTCAGAACCTTCAGCTTGTCCTTGTTTTGCTCGTAGTAAGCAAATCCGAAGTAGCCAAGACCACCCTTGTCTCCGCTGACACCCGTAACGAGCGTGTTATCGTCTTCCGACGCTTGGTAGTCGGATCGGCTCTCCTTCTCCTTGCCGTTGACGGCCTTGGTGAAGTAGTCGAAGGTGCCGCTGTCCGTACCGGGACCGTAGAGCTTGATCGGCTCGGCAGGCCATGCCGGGTTGACGTCCTTCCAAGTCTTGACCGCGCTCTTGGGCTCCCAAATCTTCTTGAGCTCGGCAACGCTGATGTCCTCAACCCAATCGTTTTGGGGGTTGACCACTACGGAAAGACCGTCGAAGGCGATGGGGATCTCAACGAACTCAATTCCCTTCTCCTTACATGCGGCAATTTCCTTGTCTTCGATGGGTCGGGAAGCGCCTGCGATATCGATCTCGCCTGCGGCGAACTTCTTAAATCCGCCACCCGTTCCAGAAACCGCAACGTCCATTTGGACATCCGGATTGGCTTGGGTGAAAGCCTCAGCCATGGCTTCGGAAACAGGGCCAACAGTGCTGCTGCCGTCCATCGAAATCTTTCCGGAAACCTTCTCGCCGGCGGAAGCCGTGGAGTTTTCGGAACCAGATGCGGGAGCATTCTCAGAAGTGGAGTTGCTGCTTCCACAACCGGAGATCATCACGGCAAGAAGCGAAAAAGCTGCAAGAGAGCGCAGGAGTTTCATGGTCGTTACCCGGATGGGAAGGTACCGACGAATTGTTAAGAAATTATTAAGAAATCAACAGATTTGAACTTATCCACACCCTAATCAATGTGTTAAAGACCCCGCCGAGAACCTTCTCGACGGGGTCTTTTCCGCAATCCTGCGGGGGTTGTTCAGTTCACTCCGATCATCGCAGGACCGGGGTTGATGTTAACGGCGGTTGCCTTCGATTTCGGTGCTTCCTTAACGGTTTCCGTCGTTTTTGCAACGGGTTCGCCGGTTGCGTCGTCGGCGGCTTGGGTCGCCTTAGTGAGGTGAACAAGATAGAGGCCGAGGGCTTCGATTTCATCTTGCTTACCGACCAGCGGCGGCATGTACTTCTTGTACGGATTGCCGTCTTTCGCCTCGTGAAGAGACTTCAGCAGGCTCATCACCGACTCCGCATCACGCTGACCCATCAGTCGCTTCATCGAGCGGTAACCCGTCTCGGTGTGACAGGACAAGCACTGCCCGGCGAACATGATCTTGCCCTTGGCGAGTTCATCCATCGAATCCTTCGCCACCCACATGCTGGAGGTCAAGTAGCCGTTGGTGTTGAACTTCTCGATCTCGTTCTTGCGGAGGCTGTTGGAATACATGTGCTCGCCGATAACGTACGGCTTGCGAATGGCTTCCCGTGCGTATTCGGTGCTACCCGTTGCCGCCAGCGCCAGAATGATGATGCTCCAAGCGTGGCCGGTGCTGAACTCCTTCGGATGCTTGTAGGCAAAGAAGTAGACGACTCCGGCAATCGTCGCCGTGGTGAAGAGCGAGACGAGAGCGATACGCGTGACTTGGGTGAATGCACCCGATCCAATCGTGGAGAAACCGAGTTGCAGCAGGTCTTTGCTGAAGTTCGGCATCATCGCGAAGTACCACAGGAACGCAATCGGCATGAGCGTGAAAATCGGCAGCAACCAGCTTGCGCTCCATCGCGTCATGGCAATCCGACCCTTCTTCTCAAAGGTGTCGTCTTCCATGCGAGAAATAGAGAGCAGAGCGTAGATGCCGGCGAATGCCACACAAACCAGAACGCGGACGATCAAGCTGGGGAAGTAGGTCGGGTTAAAGAACGCCAGCCAGAATCGGCTTGCTTCTTGGCCCGTTCCAGCCACATCCAGCCAGGGCTTGCCCGGGGTGAGCATGAACGACAAGATGCCGTTGATGATCACAAGCGTGCAGAACGAGGCGATGGCGTACAACCAACCGACCTTCAGGTGCAGCTTCTCGGGAATCCGTCCCCAAGAGTAGTAGTACACAGCGGCGGCGGTGAGCTCGATGACGAAGAACACCCACTCCATCGCCCATCCAAAGACGAAGTTGTGAATGAGAGTGCTGGTCGCCTCGGGCTGAACCAGACCGATGGCGAACCAGATGCCGACACCGGTAACCGCGCCGAGCGTGCTTGTAAGGATCAAGAAGAATCGCGAGTGCTTTTGGATCACCGGGATCCAGCTGTCGCGGCCTTCCTTCATGGCCTTGGCTTGAGCCATTGGCAGATACAATCCGCCGCCGACCGCGAAGAGGGCGACCATCATGTGGATGATCGCGATGATTCCGATCACCCAGACTCCGCCGATGACGGGAACATTCCAAACAGGGTAGTTCATTCAGTGATCTCCTTATGAAACGGCCAGGAAGCCCCACGCCGTCGTCAGCACGATGATGCCGAGAGCGAACAGGCCGAAGTAGTGCGCCATACGACCGCGCTTGCCAGAGGCTTTCTGCGTGTCATAGAACGGGATGAAGAACCAGAGGACGAGTCCTAAGGTGAAGATGCCCATGCCGATCACCTCACCGGCAACGCCTGGGAACAGGTTGCCCATCACCTTAAGCACCTGGAAGGAGCTCATGAAGTACCACTCAGGGTGGATACCCTTCGGCGCGGGAGCAAGCGGGTCGGCTTGCGTTCCGAGTTGCCACGGGAACATCGAGGACATCAGCGCAATCGCGTTGAGCGCGATCAGCCACATCGCCAAGTCTTTGGCAAGGAAGTTCGGGAAGAACGGGATGGTCTTTCGCTGCTCAGCAGGCTTCTCTTCTTCGCTGGGAGGAAGGGCGTTGCCGTGCTGTTGCACCAGATACAGGTGGAACATGAGGAGCGGGATGAAGAGCAGAGGCAGGACGACCGCGTGGAGAGCGAAGAAGCGCTGAACGGTGAGTTCGGTGACTTCCAGGCCGCCGCGAAGCAAGTTAGCGATCGTTGGACCGACGACGGGAACGCTGTTCGGAATTTCAAGACCGACCTTCGTAGCGAAGAACGCCAGATCGTCCATGGGCAGCAGGTACCCGCTGAAGCCGAACATCAGGCCGATGAACAGGAGCAGCATGCCCGACCACCATCCGAACTCACGAGGCTTCTTATACGCCTTCATGAAGTAGACGGAAAACATGTGGACGAACACCGCGAAGATGAACAGGTTCGCCGACCAGTTGTGCGCAGAGCGAATCAACCAGCCGAAGTGAATGTCGTAAGTGATCTGGCGAACGGATTCGTAAGCCTCGGGTCCCGGTTTGTAGTAGATCAGGAGCAAAACGCCCGTGACAACCTGCACCAAGAAGCCCAGAAGCGAGATGCCGCCCCAGTAGTACCAAAACGAATGTCGGTGGGCCGGAACCGTCTTCTTCTTTGCGAAGGCGATCCACTGATCCATGCCCAAGCGTTCGTTTAGGTATTCAATGGTTCGAGATTTAGCCATGATAGTCTCCAGCCCTTAGGCTCGGGTCACCTGGACCTTGCCCTTCTCGACCTTCACCGCGTACATGGGCAGCGGCTTCGGAGGAGGACCGGCGATGTTCTTGCCCGTCTTGGCGTCGAATTCTCCACCGTGACAAGCGCACGTGATCTTCTTCTGGTTCTGGTCGAACTGAACGGTGCAACCCAAGTGGGTGCACACCGCGTCCAACGCCACCCACGATCCATCGTCGTGATGGATGAGCAGCGCCGGGTGAGTGCCGAACTTGAAGACCATTGCCGTGCCTACGGGAAGGGTGTCCGCGCCATCGAGGGTCACTTCCTTCACCGCAGCCACGCTCGCCGCCTTTTCAACCGGCGAGTTGAGATAGCGGTAGACCGGGTATCCAACAGCGGCCGCATAGGCAAGGCAGACTCCGCCGATCACGCCCTTCATCACCAACTCGCGGCGAGAAACATCGTGTTCGTCGTTTTCAACCTCTGCGACTTCTGCATTGACGTTTAGAGGGATCTTTTCTGTATTCACTGCATCGCTCATGCGAGCACCGCCTTATCGGTAGAAAGAGGCTCGACAGGCACCGATTCGTTGAGCGGCTTTGCTCCCTTCATCACCATCAAGAGCCAGATAACGATCGCCAAGCCGATGACGAACAGCACCAAGAAGATGCCGATGACGCCCCAGTTGGAGACCTCGGTTCGATCAAAGACATGGAAGCCCTTCTGTGCCAGTACCGCGTCTCGGATGCCGTCTCGATAGAGCGTCATTCCGGTTACTTGAAGGAAGCCCGCGATAACGTTGGCGAGAGCCAAACCAAAGGAGGCCTTTTTCACCATTGCCAACGTGAGGAAGGCGACCGCCAGAGTCGTGACCAGGTAGAGGTACCCACCCGTCATCGCGATCGGATAGCCGGCCACCGTCTCGAGCGTCTTTGCATCTTGAGCGGCTCGCGTTTGATACGCGAAGAAAAGCTGAGGAACGGCACCCGCGACAACGTAGGCAACACCGGTCTTTCGAAGCTTTTCAGCCACGTTGGATTCCAGGTGCTTCATGTTTGCCAAAAGCAGCATCCAAGCACCGCCAAAGATGACTCCACCGAACATAACGAAGAGCCACCGATAGGTGATCGTCGGATCGGCAGGAACGGCGGCGACGCCTTGGTCGGAAGCGGCGTACATGGACTGCCACACTTCCGGTCGAAGCATGAGTGTCATGTTCACCGAGTAGATTCGCCCGATGCCAAGGACTAAGAGAAACGCCACGATCGCAGGAAGAAATGCGCTCTTACCTGCCTGAAGGCGATCCGGAATGATATACAAAAGGCGATAGGAGATGAGAACCATCGCTATCACCGAGATCCAGCTCGCGGCGATCAGCACGCTGCTGGTGTAAATGGCCCGTCCGTAAAGGACTTGCGCAAACAACAAGGGCGGAACGCCTAGGTTGATCACGTAGGTCATGAGCGTCGGGAGGCGTCTCGCGAGAACATGGGCGGACGATAACTCCGTCGCGTTCTTGCGCAACCGCCCCGTAAGGCTCCACCATGTGACCGCCACCAGGCTGCCGACTAGCAGCATGACCGCCGTAAAGTGCAGCGCCAAGGTCAACAGACTTAAAGTCTTCATCAACCAAACGGGCGCCGGTATCGGAATGGGGTCGACGTTTGGGAATTGCACGCTGTAATGATTCAGCGTTCATGGCAATGGCGCGGGTCGTTAACTTCCTGTCATAAGGATTCAGGACAAGGAACGATTCACGCCGATTGTTGAACCTAGAAACGATAAAAATCGCATCCAGAAATGGAGAGAGGACGTGGTCCCGTACGGGTCACGTCCTCTTTTATCACTACACCGAGAACCCTCGGTGAGATGGCTTTAGTAGTGCCAGTCGACGTCCAGAGCTTCTTTCGCGTGTCGCTCAATGAACTCTCGTCGCGGCTCGACTTTCTCGCCCATCAGCCTTGAGAACATCATCTCGACCTCAGCCTCGAACTCCTTCTCCAGCTTGACCTGCACAAGTCGTCGGTTGGCGGGAGCCATGGTGGTCTCTTCAAGGTCGGAAGCGTCCATTTCACCCAGACCCTTAAATCGGGTGACGGAGTACTTCTTAGACTTGAGCTTCTTGATGATCTCGTCTCGCTCGGCTTCGGTCATTGCGTAGTGGCGCTCGTTGGCACCCACCTTGACAACGAAGAGAGGCGGCTGAGCCAGGTAGACGAATCCACCCTCCACCAGCGGCTTCATATAGCGATAGAAGAAGGTGAGAAGCAGCGTTCGAATGTGCTCTCCATCCACGTCCGCGTCGGTCATGATGATGACCTTGTGGTAGCGGAGCTTCGAGAGATCGAACTGGACTTCACGCTCCTTCGGATCCTTTTCCTTCTTGCGCCCGCCGTTGAACTCGAACTCCGATTGTTCGGTGTCCTCGTCGGTTTGCTTCTTCCCTAGAGAAAGGTCGATGCCCACGCCTAGCGCGGCGATGAGGGACTTGATTTCCTCGTTGTCGAGCGCCTTGTCGATTCGAGCGCGCTCCACGTTGAGGATCTTTCCTCGAAGGGGCAAGATCGCCTGGGTAAGTCGGTCGCGGGCTCCCTTCGCGGATCCTCCTGCGGAGTCGCCTTCGACGAGGAAGATTTCGCACTTGGTCGGCTCTTTCGAAACACAGTCGCTGAGCTTTCCGGGCAGACCGAAGGAGTCCATCGCGTTGGACCGTCGAATCGATTCCGCGGCCTTTCGGGCAGCTTCGCGGGCTCGCTGAGCGATAATGCCCTTCTCAACGATTCGTCGAGCGATGTTCGGGTTCTCTTCGAAGAAGGTCATGAGACCGTCGCCGACGAGTGAGTTGGTCAGACCTTGGACTTCTGGGGTCACCAGCTTAACTTTGTCTTGCGAGTTGTAAGACGGATCGCCGATTCGTAGCGAGATCACAGCGGTGAGACCATCGCTCACGTCGTCTGCGTTCAAGTTGTTATCTTTCTCCTTCAGGAAGTTCATCTTCCGTGCGTAGGAGTTGATGGTTCGCGTGAGGGCCGCGTTGAATCCGCTCACGTGAGTACCGCCATCTGGGTTGTGGATGTTGTTGGTGAACGCCAGGATGGTTTCGTTGTAGCCGTCGTGATACTGGAGGGCGACTTCGATCTCGCTGGTTTCTCGCACCCGCTTGAAGTGGATGACGTTGTGAAGCGTGTCTTTGCCCTCGTTGAGGTCTTCGACCAATTGCGGAATGCCGCGCTGGAAGTAGAACTCCTCGCTCTCATCCGGATTGAGGTCGTTGATGAAAACGAATCGAACTTTCGGGTTCAGGTAGGCCAACTCGCGCATCCGGGTTTTGAGGATGTGCGAATCGTGGATGGTCTCCGTAAGAACGGTCGAGTCCGGTTTCCATCGTTGTTGGGTACCGGTGACCTCATCTTCCATCTCCCCGATCTCGGCCACGTCGGCAACCGGAATACCACGCTCGTAGCGCTGTCGCCAGATCTTGCCTTCTCGACGAACGGTGGTCTCCATCCACTCGGAGAGCGCGTTGGTACAAGAAACGCCAACACCGTGCAGACCGCCCGAAGTTTTATAGCCAGAGTTCTCGCCGCCGAACTTACCGCCGGCGTGAAGAACGGTCATGACCACCTGGAGAGCCGAGACGCCCATCTTCTCGTGCTTGCCAACGGGAATGCCTCGACCGTTGTCTGCGACGCTAATGGAACCGTCTTCGTACAGTTGAACCGTGATTCGGTCACAGTGACCGGCGAGGGCTTCGTCCACCGAGTTGTCGATAACTTCTCGGAACAGTTGGTGAAGGCCACGCTTGCCGTTGTCGCCAACGTACATGCCGGGGCGCTTTCGAACGGCTTCAAGACCTTCCAGAACCTGAATCTGATCGGCGCCGTAATCACCCTCCACTCGGCTAGCGCTGGCGTTTTCGTCGGCGGCTTCGGAGGTCAGGCCGAATTCTTCATTCGGCATCTCGTTCGGATCGTTCTTCTCGGGCATGGGTCGGTCCACAAGGGGAGCCGTCAAGCAATCAACGATTCCCCCAAATCCTGCTTTACAGAGTTTATCAGGATACCCGAAGCCCCGTATTTGAACCTAAAATCCGGGCGAGTGTCCTAGGCTTCTTCCCGATACTGGACCAACCCAACCCCGTTGCCGTCGAGGTCGGTCACCAGCGCCGACCACCCCACCTGCGGCAATTCGCTTTTCTCCGACAAAACCGTTGCGCCAAGGGCCCTTGCCTTTGCGAGCGAAGCATCGATGTCTGCCACCTTGTACCAGAGCGAGGGTGAGGTTCCGGCATTCACCGACTCCTTTTTCATCAGCCCGCCGATGTGCTCGTCGCCATTGCCGAACACGACCATGTCCTCGGTAAAGGCAGAAAACCGCCAGCCGAAAAGACCTTGGTAGAAGCTTTGAGCTTTTTCAAGGTCGGTGACCTCGATTTCAATGTGGCAAAGAACGTTGTTCATCTCGAGCTACATTCTCGGATTTCACAAAAGCCCTGTGTTCTTCAATCTTGCGAAAACGAATGTCGTTTCGATTCCCGGTACTCGGTAGGTCGCAACCCCACAACCTTCTTAAACCGGGTGCAAAAGGTGCCGATGGAAGAGAACCCGACCTCAAGAGTGATCTCGGCGATGCTCTTCTCGGTGGTTTCCAAAAGATCCTTGGCCCGGTTGATCCTTGCCGAAAAGGCGTACTGTCCGGGCGTTTGACCGTAGGAGGTGCGAAAGAGTCGGTGGAAGTGGTGGGGCGCCACGCCCGCCTCTTTGGCGAGTTGTTCCAAAGAGGCGTCACAGGGGTTCGCCAATATTGCCAGCCGAGCTACTTCGATTCGCGCGAGCAGGTCTTCCCGGGTCGCCCACTTCTTTGCGGGCACCCTCGCCATTGCGAGGGCGAAACCGCAGGGTCGATGCTCACAGCTCATTGGTTTCAGCCTCGACTACTTGGCTACCGGCTTGGGCTCAACCTTGCTGAGGTAGAAGAACTCGCCAATTCCCTTAGAAACCGATTCGTCGCGATCGGATTGCCCCATCACGAGCGTGATGCCGTTCTTGTATCCGCGCTTCGAGAGCCGGTAGTTGATTCCCTGCCCGTACATGATGTGGCCTGACCCTGCGATTACCACAAAGATGGTCTCCGAGCCTCTCGCAGCGAGGTTCCAATACTTGATCGCACTATCCGCCATCCCCTCGTCCCAAAGAACTTGAGATGAGTAAATCTTGTCCATCGTGGAAGCCGGTCCCATCGAGTGACCACCCATCAGAGAATCGAACACCATTCGGTGGTTTTTGTTGGTGAGATCCAGCGAAGACGGTAGCTGGAGGCGGACAGAAGTCGGCAACGCCTCGAAACCGTTCCGAGAAGTCGTCCGGACCCAGTCTCGCGGAACGTTGAGAGCCACCATCGGAGACTTCGTCTGGCGTGCCGCCTCAAAAACGGGTTTATAGAACTCGTACGGGAAGCCCCATTGAGTCTTCCACTCGCTTTGGGTCAAGAACTCTTCCTCGGTCAGCTTTCCAGCCACCCAGGAATCAAGAAAATCTTGCTTAGGTCGGGTGTACATCTCCAGACCCACAATGACCTTTCGGCCCGCTTTTACCAACCCCAAGATGAGGTCGGCCTGCATTTGTTGGTGAGGCATAGTGGCGTGGTTTTCGCCCAGGAACAAGAAGGACTTCCCTTTGCACGCCTCGACGACCGCATCCACAGTGACCTCCTTTCCGGTAGCGGTGCTGATCACCTTTCCAAGGGGAGCCTGGACGCTTCCCTTCTTGCCGATCGGGAGATTGTTGGGATTCAGAACCTGTGGCTCGGCTCCTCCAAGTTGCCCCATCGTGGAAATCGCTAGCAGGGTTCCGGTCACGAAAGCGGTTGTCATGAATTCAGTATGGTCCCGCCGACCTCAGGGAGTGAAGGGATTCCTTTCCGATCCGGTCGCGAGCGAACAGACCTGGAATGAAGAGTCCAAAGACCTGACCTTCCTTCGGAGACCGAACCGACCTTCCCCAGGATCGTTCGACCTCTCATGACATCGGTGTTGCTCCCTTCTCTCGTTCTCTGCGCTGTGGGGATGCCTTTGCAGGCAAGGCCCGACTATGCCAATCCTGCCCATTGGAAGGCGGCCGCCGAATACAACCGAGCCTCCGGGGGTGCATCGATGCTCGTAATGATCGACGGAAAAGTCGTGTTCGAGGACTATCCCGCTCCACGAGTCAAGACCCAGGGATATGAACTCGCCTCTGGCACCAAAAGCTTCGCAGGCACAGCAGGGGCGTTTGCCGTTCAAGAGGGGAAGTTCCAGTGGAACGACCCTGTCTCCAAGTTCATCACCGAATGGAAGTCCGACCCGGTGAAGTCAGAGATCACGGTTTCCGAGTTGCTCCACTTGGTCTCGGGGGTCAAAGGAACCGTAGGCGCGGCACCGACTTATGCCGACGCCATCGAGTCAAGAATCACGGCTAACCCCGGCGAGAAGTTTCAGTACGGTGCCCCTTCGTTTCAGATCTTCGGGGAGTTTTTCAAGCGCGCAACGGGCCAAACCATTCCGGATTACCTCCAGCCTCGCCTCTTCGATCCGCTCGGCATTGCCCCTTCTCGTTGGCGCAACGGCCGCGATGGAAACCCTTTGATTCCGCAAGGAAGCTGGTTCACGGCTCAGAACTGGGCGAAGTTTGGAGAATTCATCCGATTAGGCGGAGTTGCCAACGGCAAGCGGCTCATCGATCAGAAGGCGCTCGATACGCTCTTCGTCGGCTCCAAGGCAAACCCTTGCTACGGGCTGTCTTGGTGGCTCCACCGACCGATTAGCGACGCTCAGCGTGCCCAGGTTCCCTTGCTCGGTGGGACAAATCGCATTGAAAACGACGATCCCGCCGTGCCTAAGGACATGGTTTACGCTGCGGGTGCCGGTCACCAGATGCTGTTCATTTCGCGAAGTGCAAAGTTCGTGATCGTCCGGCAGAGCACCGGCATGGTCGACCGCAATCGGCGAGAGGGCAATTCGTTTAAGAATGCAGAGTTCTTGAACCTGTTGGCTTTTGGCAGAGGGCGTTAGGCAACGCGAGACGCGACCGACACACCGGAAACATAGAGAGGAAGTTCCTCCGCACTGAGCGGCTTACTGAACACGTACCCCTGAGCCCGCGTACAGCCGAAACTCGACAATAGATCGAGTTGCGCCTGGGTTTCGATGCCTTCCGCAACGGCCGTCATTCCGAACTCTCTCGTGATGCTCAAGATCGCTTTGACCAGCGCTTGCGACTTAGGACTCTCCACTAGATTTGAGACAAACGAGCGGTCGATCTTGACCACATCGAGCGGCCATTCATGCAGACAACTGAGCGAGGAGTGGCCGGTTCCAAAGTCGTCCAGCGAGACGCGCACCCCGATCTCTTGCAGCTTTCGCAGCACACCCATGGCGCGATCCGGATCGAACATCATGCCCGTTTCCGTAACTTCGCAGTGCAACCGCGACGCCGGGAGTTTCGACTGCAAAAGGACTTCTTGCAGGTGGCGGAAGAATCCATCGTCGAGCAGTTGCTGGCGCGCCACGTTGACCGAAACCGTCTTGGGAGCTTTATCGCCTAGCAGTCGATCCCACGTGATCATTTGTCGACACGCCTCTTCCAAGACCCACTTTCCGATCGGCACGATCAGCCCGGTCTCCTCGGCGATGGGGATGAACTCGGCGGGTGAGACGAGTCCTCGCACCGGGTGATTCCAGCGAACAAGCGCCTCCACGCTCTGCAGCGTCCCGTCTTCAATAGCGACGATTGGTTGGAATTTGAGTTCGAACTCTCGTCGTTCGATCGCGCGAATAAGGGACATCTCGGTGTCCATTCGATCGCGGACGCGGTGGTGCATCGAGTCGTCGAAGATGCAATAACGCCCTCGACCCGCGTTCTTCGCCTCGTACATCGCAATATCTGCGTCACGAAGAACGGTCTCTGCATCGGTGGTGTTGTGGTCGCCCATTACAAGCCCGATGCTCACCGAAGACGTCACCTGCTGCCCCTTGATCTTGTAAGGGTGAGCCAGCGCCTTGAGCAGACGCCCCGCAACCGATTCCGCAGCAGCCGAATGGGGGATACCGTCCAGGACAATGACGAACTCGTCGCCACCGATTCGACTCGCCGAACCCTGAAGGCGACCCATTGCTCGGTCCCGGCGGTACATCGTGTCTTGGGCGCGCAGCCCATTCTGGAGTCGTTTGGAAATTTCGCAGAGCAATTCGTCGCCTGCGGAGTGGCCCAAAGAATCGTTGATCGTTTTGAACCGATCGAAGTCTAGGAACAAGACCGCAAAACGGTGGTGAGGATCCTCCTTTGCAGAGCGAATCGCACCGCGAAGGATCTCGAGAAGCTCCAGGCGATTGGGCAATCCGGTGAGTGCATCCGTGTGAGCGGCTCGGCGAAGCGCATGCTCCAACTGAACCTTGTCCGTGATGTCTTGAACCGAGCCGTACAGGGCAACCAGTTCCCCATCCGCATAGGCCGGGGCTCCCATACTTCGAATCCAGCGAACAACCCCCTTGGAGGTTCGGATTTCGGTTTCAACGCTGTAGGGGATTCCGGTCTCGATGGTCCGAGAAATCGCGGCTTCGATGATCGCCATCGAATCTCGGGTGTAAAAGGACTTTGCCAGGTTGAGATCCACCGGCGTTGCGGGATCGAGGTCGAAAATGCCGTAGGTTTCCCCGGTCCAATGCACCTCGCCCGTTGCAATAGTGAGTTCCCATCCACCGACCTTGGCAAGTCGAGTGGCTTGATGGAGCATGTTCTCCGTGCGAGCCAGGCGACGACGAATCGACACATGCTCGGTGATATCGGCCTGAATACCGATGAAGCCGATCAACGACCCGTCGGGTTCAAAGTACGGCGAGATGGCGAGATCGACCCAATACTGGCTTCCATCTTTGCGCTTATTCAGCAACTCTAGTCGCACGGATTCGCCCTGCTCAAGGGCGTAGCGCATCTTCTGGACGGTGAGCGGGTCGGTTTGCTCACATTGGAGGAGGGCGCCCGGAGAGATGCCTTGCACCTCATTCAACGTGAATCCAGTGAGCCCGGTGAACGCCTCGTTGACCCAAACAATCTTTCGGTGGGCGTTCGTGACAATAACGGGCAGACCGATTTGAAGAGCAATCGAGGAGAGATTGTATTCAAGCATGGAGCCTCCCCCTTGCCTGTTTTGTTAACCAAGTCACCCTCTTCACTCCAACCATCCCCATTTGGTCTTTTGTCTTCGCGCGCTTCTAGTCCAAAGACGCGCTTGTGTCCCCAGTAAATTGGTTCCACATTTAGAGGGAGTGCCCTCACCAGATTTGTTGAAGAAGGTGGACGAATCTTCGACCGCTGCCCGACCGGTAACATTAGGAAACGTCAACGAGGACGGTCTGGTCATCCGGACCGTCATTTTTGATTTTTGGAGGCCTCATGTCGATCGATCTCAACAGTCGCGCAGCCGTCACCGCCCTTGACCCAAAGGGCATGCTTACACTCACCGATGCATTCCCTAATCAGTGTCGAGAGGCTCATGCTCTTAGCCAAGCCGTAACCTTGGAACCGCTCGGATTTGAGCCTAACGTCGTGATCCTCACGGGACTCGGCGGATCGGCGGCAGGCGGCGATTTTGTTCGAGCGCTCTTCGAGGACTCTGGCAAGGCTCCCTTCTTGGTCAACCGCGACTACCACCTGCCCAGCTACGTGAATGAGAAGAGCGTAGTCATTTGCAGCAGCTATTCCGGCAATACCGAAGAGACGCTTTCAGCATTCGCCGATGCACAGAAGGCGGGCGCCAAGATCGTCTGCGTCACCAGCGGCGGCAAGCTGAAGGCGCTTGCCGATGAAGCGGGCTACCCGGTCTACGTGGTTCCGGCAGGTCAGCCTCCTCGAACCGCTCTCGGATTCATGCTTATTCCAGTCATCGTCGCTTGCGAGAACTTAGGCCTCATCGCAAAGAACGATTACGACAAGGCTTTCAAGCTTCTAGACGCTTGCGTTCAGGAGTGGACGGTTGAAGGAAGCAACTCCATTGCGAAGGATCTCGCAAAGGACCTGTACGGCAAGCTCGGCGTGCTCTACGCATTGGGCTCTTGGCAGGGCGCGGTCGCCAACCGTTGGAAGGGTCAGATCAACGAGAACTCCAAGAATCTCGTCTTGAACAACACCTACCCAGAGTTGAACCACAACGAAATCCTGGGTTGGGTGAAGGCAAACGAGCAAGGCATCGCCGGGTTTGTGGGCATCCTGCTCACCGACGGCAGCGAGAGCGCGAAGATGAAGAAGCGCGCCGAAGTGACGGAAGGCCTGATCGAGGGCGTCTGCAAGTTCACCACCGTCTCTGCGAAGGGTGAAGCCCTCCTAGAGAAGCTTCTCTCACTCGTCTTCCTCGGCGACTACATCTCGCTGTATCTTGCGGCGCTGAACCAAGTCGATCCCGAGAACATCGACTCCATCAACATCCTCAAGAACGCACTCGCCTCCGTTCCGTAGCCGCAACGACTCCACCGTTTCCGGGTGTATCACAATACAAAGATGCACCCGGAAGTTCAGAAGGCACACGACGCTTACGAAGCGCACATCGCTGCTTGGATCCGTGAAATCCAAGCGATGGACGTCGAAACCCAGAATCGTCCGGGGCCTCGCAACGGCTTCTCCCCCCTTCAGGCCATCGAGCACCTTGCTCTCACCGACGGGATGTATCTGGGATTCATGAAGAAGGCGAATCGCGAAAAATTTGCGGCGAAGAAGCCAATGATCAACTGGGTCGGGCGCATCTTCATGCGGTCCATGACCTCAAAGCCGAAGCCCATGATGACGACGCCGAACTTGACGCCAACGACTTCCCTCAACTTCAAAGAGGTCGTCGACCACTGGACCGCCCAGCGGGCGGAGGTCATAAAGCTCATCGGCGAGACGCCCCCTCATCAGGGCATATTTCGTCACCCGATTTTCGGCGTTTTGGGTCCGTTGGAGATCCTCGAAGTGGCTGATGGCCACCTCGAGTATCACATCAAGCGACTGAAGGAGTAGCCGTTAGGCTGTAGGCGCGTCAGCCGATGACGTCGCGAAGTCGGCGACGTTGAGCAATCATCCGCAGTTTGCGAATCGCCTGCAGCTCAATCTGTCGAACGCGCTCGCGTGAAAGGTGCAACTCCTGAGCCACTTGCTCGGGATTCGCATCCTCTTCGATCATGGTGGAGTTCTCTTCCGCCACCACCTTGTAGCGCATTTTCATCACCTTCTGCTCGCGTTCGGAGAGCTCGGTAACAATCCGCCTCAGTTCATCAAAGAGAACTTCGGTCATCACGGCTTCTTCAGGATCGACCGACGCATCGTCCTTGATCAGGCTCCCCAGCGTGGTCCCTAGACCATCTCCCACCTGTGCGTCCAGCGAAAGCATGTCCTGGGAGGTCTGAACCAGCGACTGGAATTTTCTAAGAGAAAGTCCGAGGGCGCGGGCGAGTTCCTCTTGGAGGGGCTCACGACCGGTTTCGCGCATCAAGCGCTGGCGCTCTTTCTCGATTTTCCGAATGGACTGCGAAATGTGCGCCGGTAGGCGGATTGCCTTGGCCTTGTTATCAATCGCACGACCAATGGCCTGCCGGATCCAGTGCGTGGCGTAGGTCGAGAATCGAAATCCGCGATCGGGATCAAATCGCTCTGCGGCTTGCATCAACCCAATCGCCCCTTCTTGGATGAGGTCTTCCAACGGAATCTGGCGGTTCTTGTATCCCTTGGCGATGTTGATCACCAGGCGCATGTTGGATTCGATGAGGCGCTGGCGAGCCTGAGGATCCCCTTCACGAGCCGCACGCGTGAGCGTATTCTCCTCCTCTAGGGTGAGAAGCGGAGCTTGCGTCAAACGGACTAGATAACTAGGGATCCCGTCTTCGCTTTCCGGAGAATGTTCGTGTGGCTGCATGCCTTGCGACTACTTGCGGAAGGATTTCCGATGTTGAATCTTTGCCTTATCCCTCTGCCCTTTTGGACGCTTGGCGAACGTTTAGGGTTCAGGAGGCAGGACTGCGATAACAGATTCCTTTCAAGTTTTGTGCCACGTTTCCGTATGTGGCAATTCGTCTATTCGCTTCAGCGCGATCTAGACACATTTTGTTCCCTGTTTTCTGTTGATACCCGGTTCGAGGGGTTTTCGTGGCAGAGCATCGATTCCGACCAATTCTTTCGTAGGACTTCTGATTCTTTTCCTTTCTACGCAAAGGGAGTCGCATAATCAAAAGGACTCTCTCTCAAGACGTCAGTTAAGCGATCGATGCGTACGAACGAAGAAAAGTTCATCCAGGACAATAGGGGCAACTGGCGCCGCTTAGGAGAGTTGTGCGACCTGCTGTCTCAGGGGGCAAAGAACATGCCGACGGCAGACCTCAAAGAGTTCGTTCGGCTCTACCGACTTGCCTCTCGAGACCTTGCCACGCTCCGAACGCAATCTCAAAACCTGCTTCAAATTCAGGAGCTGAACGACTTGGTCGGTCGCGCCTACGCCCTGTTGTATCGAGAGCCCAAGAGAAATCTGATTTCAGCCGCCATCGATGGGCTGCAGTACACGGCACGAGCCTTTCGCCGTCAGTTCGTTTTTATTCTTGCCGCATTCATCATCACCCTTGGATCCGCCTTCTTTGCAGCGGGATTAACGGCCACGCAACCGCACTTGCGAGACGTGATTGTGGGTGCCGGTGCGGAGCCCATGATCGACCAGTGGACGCAAAAGGGCATGGAGGATCCGGTCGAGGACAGTGCCACAGCCCTCTCCGGGACGATGATGACCGCCTTCTATGCGTCCAACAACCCCCGAGTTTCGGTGATCGCGGGAGCGATTGGGGCGGGCACCCTCGGAACAGGCAGCGTCTATTTGCTTTACGCCAACGGCACCATTCTGGGCGTCCTTGGACTGGAAATGGCAAAGGTCGGTCGCCTCGACTATCTGCTGTCGTCGATTGCTCCGCACGGCGTACCCGAACTCTCAGGGATTTTCGTGGCCGGTGGAACAGGCTTACGGTTGGGATGGGCTCTGTTTTTCCCGGGTCGGTTCAGCCGTTCAGAATCGCTTCGCCGCGTGGGCCGAGACGCCCTCGCCTTACTGGTGGCTTCCGTGTGGCTCTGTCTGATCGCCGCGCCCATTGAGGGCTATTTCAGCTTCAGCGATGTGATTCCGCAACAGCTCAAAGTCATTGTTGCGGTGATTGAGGTCATCTTCTGGGCGATCTTCTGGTCGACCTTCGGGAAGAACAAAGAGAAGTCACAGAAGGAGCTCGAAGAGATCAAGGGAGAAGTCGCCTAACCGCGAGAAAACCAGAGTTCAGGAACGGTCGCCAACTTCAGTTCGACTTGGGCGCCGAACGGCCAGGTGATCTTCTCCGGCAAATGTCCGAAGTCGACGTTATGGATCACCGGAACGGGTAATCGATCCAGGCGATCCCGAAGCACCGCCTCCACCGACGGGAGTTTTTCATCTCCCTTCGCAGAACCGCAGCCTTCAAACTTGCCAACCAGGACGGCCCGAACATTCTTAAACACCCCCGCCAGTTCGAGCTGAACTAAGAACCGGTCGATTCGGTAGGGATACTCTCCAACGTCTTCCAGCAATAGGATCGAACCGTCGAAGTTCGGCAAGTAAGGCGTCCCGCACAACGAAGCCAACATGCAGAGATTGCCTCCCAAAAGAGGTCCCTGCACCGAGTTCCCTGCGTTGAGACGCGCCGTTCCATTGGCATCCGCCAAAGCAGAGGAGGGGGCGCGATCGCCGGAAGCGAATACATCGTAGGTGGCATCGCCGAAAAGCGCGGCTTGGAGTGAGCACCGCTCGAAATCGCTCCAATTTCCGGCTGGAATGGCTCCGTGCCAGCCAGGAATTCCCAACCTTGCGTAGCCTGCACAGTGAAGGGCCGTGATATCGCTATAGCCCAGGATGGGTTTGGGATCCAAACGCCACGCCTCCCAGTCGATGCCCTCGAGCAAGCGCATCGCACCATAACCCCCTCGGGCGCACACGATCAGCCGAACGTCCGGATCGCGAATGGCGGCGTTTAGGTCTTCCAGACGCTCGGCATCGGTGCCGGAGAAGAATCCGGCTTCCCCCCGCCAGAACTTTCCTTCTTTGACCTTCAGTCCCAGTGAGAGCAGATTCTCGACCGCCAGCGCATGCTTCTCACCCGCCACCGGCCCACTGGGAGCGATGAGCGCAACCGTGGTCCCGTTGGCGAGTGCCTGTAGCAAACTAGGCTCCAACGAGGGCAAGGTAGCCGGCGAGGATCTTCAAACCATCGGTCCCACCCAAGATGTCTTTGGTGCACCGCTCCGGGTGAGGCATCAGACCGAGAACATTGCCCTTGGCGTTGAGCACACCCGCAATGTTATCGACCGATCCGTTTGGATTCGCCTCGGCAGTGGCTTCACCGGCCGCATTGGTGTATCGGAGTCCAATCTGGTCGTTGTCTTGCAGCGCCTTTAGCCCGTCGGCATCGATGACGTATCGGCCCTCGCCGTGAGCGATCGGAACAGTGATGGTCTGATCGACTTGAGCCGTCCACGGACTGCGCCGAGTTCCGGCAGTGAGATAGACGTCGTCGCAGATGAACCGCCGACCGACGTTCTGCAGCAACGCTCCGGGCAGAATGCCCGACTCGCAAAGAATCTGAAATCCATTGCAGGCTCCAAGAACGGGTCGACCCTCGGCCGCGAACCGCCGCACTTCGTTCATCACCGTCGCCGCCGCCGCCATGGCTCCGCAGCGCAGATAGTCGCCGTAAGAGAAACCGCCGGGGACGAACACACCGTCGTAGCCGCTGAGGGAAGCGGTCTCGTGCCAAACATACTCCGCTCCGACGCCCAAGTCTTCGGTAAGCGCTTTCAAGGCGTCTTGGTCGCAGTTGCTGCCGGGAAACCGAACTACCGCGATCTTCATGGGTTAGGCCTTGTCCTCGACCACTTCGTAGGTGAAGTCCTCTATCACCGGATTAGCGAGAAGCTTCGAGCACATCTCTCGAATCCGCGCGTCTTCGACCTTATCGACCTTGAGTTCGATGAGCTTGCCGATCCGAACATCTTCCACTTCAGAGTAGCCAAGGTTCTTCAGGGCCTCTCCAACGGTTCGACCTGCGGAATCGAGCAGAGACGGCTTAAGACGAACATAAACACGGACCGACGGCATGCCTGAAAGTATGTCCGATTCACGAGATTCCAACCTAAAGAACAAAGTTTTGAGCGAGAAAATCGGTGCTTCACCTGCCGGAATCGCTAGGGTCCGTTTATAGTGGTGGGGTCGAAAGTCTCAACCCTCTCTTAAATCGGCTTGGATCACAGGAACGAAGCCGATGGGAGAGCGTCAGACCCATTCAAGAACAAAGGATTGGTAACGAAATGGTGTCTATCTCATCCGCAGTGGTTGCCCTTGCTCTGCAAGGGGTTTCGCAGGTGCCGACCTCCGCATTGAAAGAGGCACACTCCCACCTGTCGCACGCGGCGAACGCCATCTGTTGCGTTCAGGAAAAGGGTCCGCTGGACTTGGCGCCGCCAATGACGCGAGGGCTCCTCAGCGCCCGAGCGTTTGATAGCGCCCCCTCCATGTGGCGAGAATTACCCCCGCCCGTTGCCCCCTATTCCCCCGCGAATCTCCCCGCCGACAAGGTTTACGTCGCGATGGTTTTCCCGGTGATCAACGCCACTAGCTACCGGAACTCGTACAACGACATGCGCACCGGTTTCCGGCACACGGGCATCGATATCCAGGCGCCGAAGATGAGACCGGTCGTGGCGCCGTTTTCCGGTCGAATCAACTTCAAGATCTATTCCTTCTGGATTTACGGCGACAACGGTTATCGCTGCTTAGGCACTCACCTCAACGATGACTCTCCCGGTTCCAACGACGGTCGAGATAATCCCGACTTCATGTTCGCACCCAATCTGAGGCCCGGAGACCATGTGATCATGGGGCAGCTGATCGGTTACGTCGGGAACTCGGGCGATGCCACGGGCCCGCACCTTCACTTTGAAATTCACGGGCCGAAAGGGATTCGAAACCCGTACTTCTCGCTCAAAGCTGGGCAAAAGCTCACCGCGCCGCGATACAAATTGACTTCTCCTTCGGATCGGCCCGCCGCAGGGCATACGCGATTTGAAGTCTGCTTCCGCGGTTACAACACCAAGACGTACAACATGAACGCCATAGCGGTGGCGAAACAGCTTCCGAACGGGAGCGTGACCGCCTACGCCAAGCCGACGTTTGTGAATATCAACGTCCGTCCCGAGGTCGTTCCAGGGACGTTCCCGCTGGAAAACCCCACCGATGTGCCCGGAGATCGCGTGTTTAGCGTCTACGCTCGGCAGATCAACGGCGCGTGGGTGGCCACAAGAATCGTTCCGCCGGTCGAAGAGTAATCGCCGCGTCTACTACCCGCCTATGGGGTTTCCTGTGAGCGCTTCAGCGATACTCGCCCGGATTCAGGAGCCCGAACGGGGGAAACTTGGTTTGTCCATCTTTGCCGAAGTACTTCGCGAACGCTGAGCCGACTCGTTGGTGATTCAGGTGGGAGTAGTGCGTCCCCCGTTCACCGTCTTTGTAGTTGGTCGGGATCACAAATCCACCTTTAGGTGAAGGACATCGAGCCCAGACGAGTTCGCCTTTGGAATTGAGTCCGTGCGTGATCAGGCAGGCATCGAAAACCCATGCCGAGCCCAGTTCTTTGCAGAGACGATCAAGGCGCTTGAGAATCGCCTTCCGGAAGGCGACCTCCGGAACCTGCGGAACCGTAAGAGCCTGCGAGTCTCGAAACTCCTTCTCGGAGAGCTTCGGGTTGTAGACCGATCCAGACCTGCGCCAGAAGGTTTGAACGGGACCTAACACGATCCAGGTGCGGCAATTGCGCTTGATGTTCTCCTGAATCTTGGCTCGAAAGGCTTGAGCCCAGGCCTCGACATCCGAGTCCAGGTCGAGCCCCGGTGCGGTCATCGCGAACTCGTTCGTCCACCCAGTCCAGATGTCATCGGTGAAGCCGATCGTGGCCTCGATGGCTCTTCGCGTGCCGTAGCGCTTCGGCTTTACTTCCCAGTTGGAGTCACCTTTGCGCCTGCCGATCCGACCATCAAACTCTGTGAAGATGTGGCTTCCGGACTGCGCCATGGCAAACCACTGCATCTTGCCTAGCCAACAGGCATACTCGGCTGCCACCTGGGCAGAATTGGCGTTCTTCGTTAAGAATCCACCCGGCTGAGTTTGATCCTTATCTTGGTCGCCCGCGTAACCCCAGCCCTTACCGGCAACGCTATGCGAACTGCCCGTTAACTTCACGCAACGGATGCTCGGGTCCTTTGTTTCAAAGAACACGTAACCCGCATCGCTAGGATTGGCGACCTGAGAACCGTTGCTAAGAATCCACTGCTTTGCCGAGGCGGCGACATTCCGCTCCACCCGAGAGTACAGGCCGATCCAACGGTTCATGGGATGCAGCCAACCTGCGTTTTGGTCGGGACGATCGATCGGTTTATACCAAGCGCCCCGCATCCAAACTTCGTCCCCTTTCTTGACCTGGAAGTTCAGCGGACGGCTCAGCGTCCATCGTGGACCGACGGTCGCGATGAGGTCAGAGTCCATGCCTCCAAACCGAAAGGCGGTACCGGGGTTCTTACCAACGGCGATCGATCCAGAGAATTCGCGACTGCGCTCCCACTCGTGCTTCAACTCCGGAAGCACGTCCACTTCACCTAAATGCGTGTTGAGCAGAGAGGTCGTGACTCCAAGGATGGCGCGGTTGGTGGAGTAAGGCGCATCAAAACCGTATCGAGTCGCCGCTGCCTCAAACTGGGGCAGGGTGGGTCCGCCCGCGATGTTGGTCATCGTCATTCGGTGCGGCGTGGGAATGATCCATCGAGCCTTTGAACCCCAATTCACGTTTGCGGGCCCGCTTCCTGTTCCGGCTATCCCGGAGAAGGCAGACTTGCCCATGAGGTTTGAGGCAACCACGAGGAGTCCAACTCCAACAACCAGGATGGCTCCGCTGGCCACGACGGCACTTTTCAGCGGTAAGCGATAAATGGACATTCTCCCCTTGTTAAGAATCGGCAAGCAACGAGGAAACAACAACCTCGGCTCAGTCAATTTGACGACGCCTGAGGAAATTTGGTGCCCAGAGTGGGACTCGAACCCACACGGTATTACTACCAAAGGATTTTAAGTCCTCTGCGTCTACCATTTCGCCATCCGGGCAACCTTCATCAGTATATCGCGGATAAGCCTACGGTTCCTCCGGTTCCCCGGGAGCAAAATCCCCGTACGGTATATCCGCCGGTTTCACATGCGATACCGGCATGAACGGCATGCCAGGTTCGCTTAAATGGATTCTATGAGGGATCTGCCGCCCAAAAAGAAATGGTTGTTCGTAACCATTGGCGCCCTCGTACTTCTCACCGGGAGCGTCTTCGGGATGGTCTGGCAACTCATCCATCCACCGCGGATGGCACCTGTGAAACCAAGAGGGTTCCGCGTGGAGAAGATGCCCAGCGTAAAGGGACCGATCTCCATTTACCTCTCGCCGAATCTTGCGAAGGGCAAGCCGAGCCCCGTCTTCTATCTGCTTGCTCATGGTCGCAAGGGGAGCCGAGCCGATCTTTCGATCCTGATGGAGATGATGGAAAAGCGCGGAATGGACTGCGCCGCCGTTCCCATGCCGGGGCAGGACGACAGCCCCGAGGGCCCGATCTCTTTCGGACCTTCCGGGTCCGACGTCCTCGTCCGCGCCATTGACTTCCTGGAAGAGAAGGTCGGAAAGGAACACTTGAACATCGTCCTGGTCGGATTCGACACAGGTGCAGCGGCGGCTTGGATTACATCGGCACGCGACACCCGCGTGCGCGGTCTTGTGAGCGTGAACAGCTTTAGCGACCTCAAGAACGCTCTTCCGAACCTTGCCGCAGTGGATGGAATGCGGATGCCACGGTGGCTTGGGCGAGTCGTTGCCGGTGGCGTGGGTTGGCTAAGCCAAGAACCCGTGGAGTCCGTTCGGCCTATTGAGGCTGCCAACACGTTCCGTCGTCCCGCCATGGTTGTTCACGGGGCGTTAGAATCGGCGTACGGCACCGACGACGCCGAAGAATTGGCGATCGCCTCTCGCGCAGACCTTTGGATTGTCAAAGGCGGCGATGAAACAGCAGGCAGCCTAGTTGGGCGAGACGTCTTTGTGAAGCACCTGGAAGGTTTCAGCAAGCGAGTCATGGACGACGTGAGAGACCAGACTTTGTATCGCAAGATCAGCCGTTACAAACCCAAGCGATTGCTCGGAGAATCCACCCGAATTGCTCTGACCGAAGACATCCCGCGAGTCACTGAGACCAAACCTCGGCGGGGGTACCGAAGACTCGGTTGGCTCGGAATATAAGCCTCGCCGACTTTTCCCCGATTCTTAACGTAAAATAGAACAGAACTGTCTGCAAAGGGGTGCTGTAAAGGCTGAGATCCCAGGTGCGAATCCTGGTGTCCCTTGAACCTGAACCGGGTAATGCCGGCGTAGGAATTGTGGAGAAGACCTCGTTTCTTCGAGGTCCGAAATGCCGAACCGAGCGGCAGTTCGCGACCCAAACGAGGTCTTTTTTATGCGTAAACATCAAGCGTTCACCCTCATCGAACTGCTCGTCGTCATCGCGATCATCGCGATTCTCGCCGCCATCCTGTTCCCGGTCTTTGCTCAGGCAAAGGAGTCCGCGAAGCGAACCGCCTGCCTTTCCAACGCTCGTCAAATTGGATTGGCTCAGAAGATGTACTTGGCTGATAACGACGACATGATGCCCATCCACCAGTCGTACAACAGCAACACCATTCCTTGGACCCCGAACCACCTGGGCACCGAGGTGTACCTGCTCCCCTACTGCAAGAACCGAGAGGTGTTCAAGTCGCCGCTTGATACGGGCGGTCCTTATCTGCCGCAAGATCCTGGCCTTCAGGCGAACAATCGCCGAGCAAGCACCTACTGGGATGCCTACGGCACCTCGTACCGCTTCACCAAGTGCATGTTCACCGTGGTGGCAGGATTCTCTCACGGCAACAACTTCCCCAGATCGGAAAGTTGGCTTGTCTCCGAGACCATGGTGGAGAGCCCGGCCGAAGCGCGCACCATTCGGCTTGAAATGATGCCGTTCTTCCGCGCCAACTTCGACCCGAACTGCACCAAGTACGGCTACGATTGCGGCTACTACCAGCAGTGGTCTTCCATCGGTGGAACGGTCATCTTCGCCGACGGCCACGCTAAGTCCATCACTTCCTTTGGCGCGTTCGACAACCAGATCGTCAACCCGCAGGGCAACCGATCGAACCAACCGACGGGTTCGTCCGAAGCTTACGACGACACCTGGTACTGGCGCTGCGACTGATCGAGAACGACTCGACATGCGAGAAGGGGCTGTCCCATAAAGGACAGCCCCTTCTTGATTGATCATCCTTCCGTCTTGCCCCATGCGTCAGACGGATATCTAACCGGTCTTATCGTCCGATAGGGATTCTCCAGCTGACGCTCGATAGCGGGAAAGGGTTTCCTGGCATCGCGGTTCCAACCAGATGGATGTTGTCCCATCGAGGGTTTGTCGGGATGCGATAGGTCATCGAGACTTGTCCGTTGTGATTGGTTTGTCGGAAGAAGGACGTTGTCCAGCCAGTGTCCCACCAGTCGCCGATGTTGGTCGGCACGCCGACGAGCGGGAACCTTGCGCCGTTGTTGATTTGTCCCATGACGGTGTAAACGACTGTGACCACTTCTCCTCGGGCATAACGTGCCTTCTGCGGGAAGACCTGGAGGCTCATGCTGGATTTGAAAACCGTCTGAGCCTGTGCGGATGCGACCATTGCGGAGCCGGCGATAACGGAGAGAGCGACGAGAAGCGATTTGCTGTTCATTTGTTGTTCCTGTCGATTGCTTTGGATCGATGAAAAAATTATCGATCGGGCTCCCAAAATCCCCTGTGATCGCCTGCAACGCGGCAGTGTGATGTGGATCACTGAGTCACCTTTTCGACTCTCTGTAATCAACAAAGATTGGGTCTTGGGTTCTGTCTTTGAGTCGGCTCACTCGACTAGGGTTTCGCTTTTGGATGATCGCCTGCTGGGTTGAATGAACAGGATGTAAACACAAAGGGAGACCCCATCGGGTCTCCCTTTGTGCTTGAGGTTGAGGCGGGCGCTATCGCTTCTTGTACTTCACGAAGGTGAAGTAACGCTTCCCGTTCTTGTTCACCACCCTTCGTTCGTAGCGGACTCCATTCCGCGTGAAGGAGGGTCGAGACCAGAAGGCGGCTCTCTCTCGGGCAAGACGGTCTTTGGAACGTCGGTCTTGTTCCATCCGGTAGGTCGAGTACAAGGCGCCGGCGGCTCCAATGTACGAGGCAGTCTTGTCTCGGTTCAACTGACCAAGAACGGCGACGGCTGCACCTGCATAGGCAAGTTTTTGCCACTCAGACTTGGTTTGGTCCCGGCGATTGATCTCGCGCTGGAGACGACCGGCTCCTTTCTTTCGCCCTTTCGATTTGTCGGGAGAAGCAACGGCAACGCTGGAGACAAGGCTTAGGATCAGCGTGCCTGCAATGGTTAATGTTGTGAACGTCTTCATCATTCACCTCCACCCCCTCGGACGAGTCGCCTCTTAAACGGGTTCAAATTGATGCAACGACCTTGAAACTACGGTGTTTCATTGAGCGATTTCTCTAAATGATGCCCTGCGGAGTGAGTCCAAAGACCCACCGATTCCTTAACGCTGTGCCGCCCGACCTGCCGGTAATCTAGCCCTCATGACGGGATCGCTGCTTGCAGCCCTCATCGCGACTTCGGCCATTGCGCCTACACCCAAACTGGTGTCGATTGTCTGGGACGGAGCCTCGGATTGGGCGATCGATCGCCTCCTTGCCGAAGGTCGTCTTCCCAACTTGGCGAAGATGAAGCGAGAAGGCGCGTGGGCGGAGTCGGTCTCTCCGGCATGGCCCTCAAAGACTGCGGTCGGTCATGCTTCTCTCTTCACCGGCGTTTGGCCAGACCAGAACGGAATTGGAAACAACGCAGTTCCTTTGCATCCCGCGCACGAGCACACCTGTCTAGAATCCATGCGCGGGTTTGACGCCACCGCTTTAAGTGCCGAGCCCATTTGGGTGACGGCCGCAAACGCAGGCAAGAACGTGGTTGCCTTCTCTGCCGCCTGCTCATATCCCCCATCTGCCTTTGAAAAATCGCTCAGGCCAGGAGCGAAGTTCAAAGAGTTCTCCGGATTCGAGAGCGAGTTCTCGGGTCGGCAGATGATCACCAATTCGGAGAAAAAGACCCAATTCAGCGTCTCCGTCGGCGACTCCAGTTTTGAGGTCAAGCTCCTGGACCTGGATCGCAAACTTGGGTTCGATAGGGTGCAGATTCACCCCGCAGGCGGGGCTCTTTCGACTCAATCCACCCTTGTACCGGAGGAGTCGACAAACAAGATTGGCAAGTGGCTTGGTCCTTTTAAGGTGAAAAAGGGGGCTGATGAGGGATTGGTCTATTTCCGTCTTTTCTCGCTCGACGACGATGGCGAGATGGAGCTTTACGTTCGTGCCGCCGCCGCGATCAAGGGCACAGAGTCCGCATCCGGCAATATGGACTACCTGCAAGCCTATGGCGGATTCCACGACGACGCATGGAGTCTTTACGGTCGGGGTGGACTGGGGAAGACGCTTTGGCAAGGTGGAACGGGTGTGGCCGAGGAGCGAATCCTTGAGATCGTTCGGCTCGACTGCGAATTCCTAAAGCGGTCCTTCCGCTACGGATGGACCAAATGGAAGCCGGACCTATCCTTCCACTACACTCCTATGAGCGATAGTGCAGGGCATATGCTTTACGGCGCGTTCTTCCCGGGCGGCAAACCTGTTTCTGGCAACGTTGCCGACAAACTCTGGGACGTCTATGCCCGTGTTCTGGAGCTACAAGACGACTGGCTCGGAGACATCCTCAAAACCGTTCAAGGGGAAGCGATTGTCTCGGTGACGGGGGATCACGGGATGGAAGGCAACCATTCCACCCTCTTCCTGAACAAGGCACTTGCCGATGCAGGGCTCCTTGCATGGGATGACAAGGGGCAGATCGATCTGAGCAAAACCAAGATCATGGTCCCACCCTGGAGCGACTTCTTCTTGGTGGTCAACTCCACTGATCGGAAGAACGGCATCGTGAAGCCTGAGGACAAGGAAGCGGTCGTTGAACTGGCTCGCCAGGCCCTCGGTGGGCTTAAGGACCCTCGAACGGGACAAGCCGTTGTGGTTGGCCTCATGGATCCGACCACCCACGTGGGATTCGGCATTGGGGGCAAGAATGGCGGCGATCTCTATGTGGAGCCCGCGCCCGGTTACTATCCTTCCAACCGAAAGTCTGATTCGTTGGTCGCCGATCTGGGTCCGATCGGTGCGGGCAATCACGGATTCCTGCCGATGCGTCGGTCCATGCAAACGGTG
>CAYYJX010000029.1:0-8575 GCA_964471545.1 uncultured Fimbriimonas sp.
CCAGACCATGTTGCCTGGTACGGCCTGCGAGACGTGGACCGCGCCGAGGTGCCTCGTCTGAAGGGTCTGCCGATCACGATGCACGATATCGATCGTAGAGGGATCGAGCGAACGGTCAATGAAGTGGTCGATCGCTACATCGAACTCGGCATTAAGCACCTTTGGATTTCGTTCGACATCGACGCACTCGATCCGGTCCTTGCACCAGGAACTGGGACCGCCGTTCGTGGAGGTCTCACCTTCCGCGAGAGCCAACTTGTGGCGGAGATTCTTCACGAAAGAATGTCGGCTAAAGATTGCCCGTTCGAACTGGTTGGGGTGGACTTCGTCGAAACGAATCCTATTCACGACCAGAACAACCAAACCGCAACCGTCGGGACTGAGTGGATCGCCTCGCTCTTCGGAAAGACCATCTTGGGCTAGACGAGTTACAAGAAGCGCAGCATCTCGCGAGCGTTAGAAAGGGCCCCGTCGGTCACCGCGTCTCCAGCGAGCATGCGCGCGATCTCATCGACGCGATCTTCTTGAGAGAGGCGAACCACGTCGGTGCTCACGCGTCCTTCTCGTAGCCGCTTTTCAAGCCGGAGGTGTTCGGCGGCCTGAGACGCCACTTGCGGAAGGTGGGAGATCACGATTACTTGGTAGTGCTCGGCAAGGTCGGCGAGTTTCTTGCCCATGGTTGCGGCCGCTCTCCCGCCAAGACCCGTGTCGACTTCGTCAAAAATCAGCGTGGGTGTTCCTGCTCGACCCGCTAACGCCGATTTGAGTGCGAGCATGACGCGCGAGACCTCACCGCCGGAAGCGATCTTGGCAAGTGGCTTCAAGGCCTCGCCAGGGTTGGCAGAGAACTGAAACTCCAAATCGTCGGCGCCCATTGCCGTTGGTTCGACAACGCGGAACAACACATCCAGTTCCGCCTTATCCATCGCCATCTCCTTCAGGTGTCTGCGGACATCCTCAATGAATCTTCCCGCCACCGATTTACGAAGGTTCGTGAGGTCGGCACAAGCCGCTTGAAGGCTTCGGAACGCGCTCTCACGAGCGGTGGAAAGGGAATCCAGCGATTCTTCTGCGTCCGACAGGGTGGCAAACTCCTCTTTCGCCTTTTCAAGGTGGTCCAGCACCGCGACTTCGGAATCGCCGTACTTCCGCAGGAGTCGCTTCACCGCATCGATCCGTTGCACGGTTTCATCGAGGAGTTCCGGATCAGATTCCAGAGACGCGCGGTACCGACTAAGTGCCCGACCCGCCTCGTCCACGGCCGCGAGCGCCGTCTGCAACTGCTCGGAGGCCTCAGACAGGGAAGAGTCGAGTCTCAAGGCATCGCTCAGGTGCCGATCCGCACTCGCAGAAAGGTCGTAGGCGTTCGTCTCTCCTTCAATCAGCGCCTCCAGAGCGAGCGTGATATCAGACGAGAGCCGCTCGACGTTTTTCAGCCTTGCCAGTCGGTTTTCGAGATCGGCAACCTCTCCCGGCGCCGGATGAACCGACTCGATCTCGTTGATCTGGAACTTGAGTAGGTCCAACCGCTGTTCGCGATCGCGGATGCCGCGCTGAAGCGCCCGTAGCTTAGAGTCTAGGGCGGCATACGCTTCCCAGCGATCCCCCACGATGCCTTTAAGGCGTTCGACGTCGCCGCCGATCCAACGATCCAGATACTCCACGTGAGTCAGCGGATCGAGAAGGCTTTGGTGCCGGTGTTGACCGTGGAGATCCACCAACACGGCTCCAAGTTTCTTCAGAGTGCCGACCGCAGTCGGCACACCGTTGATGCGGCAGGTCGATTTGCCTTCCGCAAGAACTTCGCGGTGGATGGTGATGAGACCGCCCTCTAAATCAATCCCCGCTTCTTCAAAGATCGGGTGAAGATCGGACCGGTGAGAAAGATCAATTGCTAGCCGGACCGTTGCCTTCTTCGTTCCTGTCCGCACGAGTTCGGTGTCGGCGCGCTCGCCCAAGGCAAGCTCGAGTGCATCGATCATCAGCGACTTGCCCGCGCCCGTTTCACCCGTTAAGACCGTAAAGCCGGGGCCGAACGCCACTTGAGCGCGTTCGATAATCGCGAGATTTTCGACCTGCAGTTCAACGATCATGCCGGATTTGGACTCAGTTTATCGGAAACCGAGTCCGAATCGGCAGGGGAGACCTTCTCTTTGCGGAAACGCTTCGTCACGCGATCCAAGAACGCCCGCGTTTCATCGCCCTCGTAGAACGTGACGTACATGGAGCAGATGGCAAAGGCGAACAAAGGCACGTTCATCGACCATTCGATGTAGCTGTGCATGAGCAAGCCTGCGAGCAAAACCCACTTGCGGTAAGCCTTAAACCACACAAGCACGCCCAGAGCAAATTCCACAAAGAGCGTCCCGTACGTGGTGATCGTCACCATCGGGAAATCGTTCAGGAACGAAGGCACCGGAAGTCGCTTGAACTCATTCAGCCTCGCCGGATACCACGTCGCCGTCCCGTTCTTCCAGAGAGTGCCGTACCACTTTGCCCACGTCGTGGTGAAGTAGATCAGCGCCAAGTTGTACTGAAGAAGCCGTTGGGGCCACATGGAGATCACGGGCCGATCGGATTCCGCGGTGAGCCCGTGCTTCTTTCGGAAGGAAAGTCGATCCAAGGAGAGTGCCAATCCGCACGGAGCGAGGGCAAGGTAAATGGCGGAATTGCGCATCACCGTATCACCGCCATAAAGCACGAATCCACCCCGGTGGTGAATCGTCGTGAGCAGCACCGCCAGCGTAATGGTCGCGGCACGGGTCCACCATCCAATCACGGTAAGAAACGCGGCAAGGGTTGCGACGTTGAGAACCGTCCAGCTCCATGCCTCAGAGGGAGTCCCACCGAGGAGGTTCAAGCGAGGCACCGCTCCGCCACCTTTGAGCGGAACCAGCGGAGACATGAATCGTTGCGAAAGCTCGTGGTCCACAAATCCCCGATCGGTGTAGAAATCCACCCATTGCGAACGCAAGACGAGCAGGTTGACCAAGATCACGGCCGCGGCGAGGATTCGGAACAGTCCCAGAGTGGTCGGGTCCCCAAAACCGAACCAGAACTTGTTCAGGTCTCGTAGAACGCCCTTCATCGAGAGCCTCCCTTCGGACCCTGGACATCCATCCATTTGCCCTGGGCACGCATCTCACTCCTCAACAGGCTCTGATCGACCACATGCTCGAAGTAGCTGTACCGGTTGTAACCCTTTGGCTCTGGCCCCCCCGGTCTTTGCAGTTGCTGAAAGTGGCGGTGCAGAACCACCTCGATCGGCGGGTTTTTGGGGTCCTCTGCCATCAACGCTGCGATGCGCTGGGCGAAACGGGGCCACCCCGCGCTGTTCATTTCCAGGTGCACGCGTTCAAAGTGTTTTCGCCGTCGCTCGTTCAAATACTTCGTCCAGAAGTCCATCTCGAACATTCGCGCGTACTTGTAGTCCTTCTCGGTCCCGTCCAGATACTTCACCGTTGCGGTCCCGTAGAAGTCGGTTTGAGACGGGTCGGGGGCGAACATGTCCCAGTACTGCCAGGTGCCCGTGCTGAGCAGATAGCCGCGCAAAACCGGATTCTGTTTGAGAACGTCGTGGTTCCAAACAAGAATGTGATCGCTCCCGCGCGCAGGAACCGTTCCGTTGCGAATTCGGTCGGGTGGATTTGGAATCGCCCACACGGTAATGGCGAGAAGATGGAAGGCGACGAACACCTTCACGACAGGGTGCACTCGGGCCGCACCGAGTCGATGATCGTCCGTGGAAGGAGCGTTTCGATCGGCAGACCGGATCGCCTCGGCGAACTCCGAACTTTCGACGTCGCTGTTGGCGACAACCACGTTGGGGTCCTGCACAAAAGAAGGCGTGCCGAAGTTTTTCGGAGGTCGATCCGAGGGAGTTTCCATGAACGCCCGGTCGCGACGTGAGTTTTTCTTCGGCACGCTAAATATCTTAACGATCGATTTCGGCGAAAAGGTTGTTCACCTCGTTAAGCCAGTCCTGATTTTCCTTGACGGCTTCACGAATGCTGGCTGCCAGAGCCTTCGCCTGCTCGGATTGTCCGGCTCGGTGAGCCGCAATCGCGAGGTTGATGTGGATGCTGAGGCTTTGAGGATTGGCCATCGCCACGTTTTGCATGACCTGATAGGCCTCTTCGTTTCGACCTTGGCCGTTCAGCGCCTCTCGGTACTCGCCATAGGCGGGCTCGCAACCCGGGAACATCTCGATCAACCGGCGCGAAGATTCTTCCGCTTCGGCGTGCATGCCCGCTCGGTTGTAGGCGGAGCTCAACAGTGCCCACATCTTCCAGTAGTCGGCAAGCCAGTTGCGCAACGGCTTCAGCTCACGGAGCGCACCGTCGATGTCTCCGGCATCCAACTTCTGCTGAGCGTTTGCCACGCTCTCAACCCGCTTCGGTTGCTCCAGCTCGATGAGCCAAGCGTTCGTGTTTGCGCGGGTGTTGGGATCCGGATTCGCCTTCAGCACGTTTTGCAGCACTGCCGGAATCTCGAAGTCGCGCTCGGCCGCTTGAAGGGTTTGGGCGTACTCGAGCAGAAGGGGGACATCCGCAGGGGCAACATCGATGCAATCCTCGTAGAAGTCCATCGCCCGGTCCAGATCGCCCTTTTGGACGAGATAAGGAGCGTAGAAGCGCTTCACGAAGGTGTTGTCTTCCACGGTTTCCAAACCGCGCTCGAAGACCTTTTCGCCTTCTTCCGTCTTCTCGTTGTTGATCAACGCAATGGCGTACTTCGTGAGGTGCGCGGCGTTGGTCGGATACTCATCTACCAGCGACTTCCAGAGTGCCGGGACTTCATGGGCTCGGCCCGTGGCAACCAAAACTTGAGCGAGGAAGTCCATGCTCGCCTTCTCTTCGCCTTCCATCTCAACGGCCTTGCGGAAATTGCGCTCGGCGTTGACGGGCATGTTGTTCGCCATTTGAGCGTTACCAAGTCGGTTGAGAATGGCTGGATCTTCGGGATTCTTTTGTGCCGCAGCCTCAAAGAAGTCGACAGCTCGGTTCATGTCGCCGACCTTCTGATAAAGCTCGCCAAGGGCGAAGAAAGCGGCAAAGTCGTCCGGAACCACTTCGGTGAGCTTCTTCAGAACGCGATCGCAAAGCTCAAAGCCGCCGATGTTGTACGCCATGCAGGCTCGGTTGAGTCCGACGAGCACCTGGTACGGACCTTCGAATTCGGGATCGAGCTCGACTGCTTCCAGCAGGGTGTCCATGGGCGGCTCGGCGTTGAACTCAAGCGCCACCATGCCGTCGGACTGCTGGATGTAGTTGAGAGCATCGAAGCCTTCCAGGAACTTCAGGAAGACCTCGGCGTTCTCGGTACCGAACTCCATCGAGTCACCTGCCAACTCGGCAGGAAGGGCGACGCCGGCAGCGGCGGCGGTCTTCTTCACCAATGAGTGCAGGACGGTGAAGATCTCCGGGGTCTCAAAGGCGATGGTCTCGACTTCGGGCTCCCCGCCCGGCTTCAAAAATCGAATCGTCAGTTCGTGCTTATCGTCGACGCTCTTGAACAATCCATCGACGCTCAGATCTGCGCCCGACTGCTCGAACAGGCCGCTCAGTTGTTCGACCTCAAGCATGGCGTCGCCGATGTTGACGAACGCGGTGCGCAATTGACCTTGCTGCTCGACTTGGGTAAGGAGGCTCACCGTTTGAACATCCGCATCGGAAGCGTTGCGGATCTGTTCGCCTACGAATGCGGCAATCTGTCGACCCAATTGGGGCTTAGCGCCTTCGGCGGCGTTAAAAGGCAAAACGGCGATTCTCATTACAGGGTCAGTTTACCAACGCCGCCCTAGATTGAGACGCACAACGGTGTTTGATAAGGTCCTTTCGTCACGCGCACGGGGCGTTCGGCAGCCGTTCGAGCCTATTGGGAGGGGTGATCCAACTCAGCGCTCGGCACAACGCATCCACCAACCGTGGACCGAAAGAGACCGAAAGAACGGAGTCACCTCGGTGAAACCCGCGCTCTCTAAGAGTTCAACCTCCATCTTTGCGGAAATCCACGGCATGTCCTCTCTAACATGACGCCCGCTTTCATGGGCCGCCGAAGGAGACGCACCCAACAGAATCAGACGCCGCACCCAGTCGCCAAGCATCCAATCGGGATACTCGCCTCGGCCCGTAGAGGGTTCTGTTTCAATCGTCTCCGGCGCAATGTCGGCAACCAGAACCAATCCGTCCGAACGCACTAACTTGCGAACCTCGCCCAGAAGAATCTCCTTGGCCTCCCAGGGAAGGAAATGGAGCGTGAGCATCACTGTCACCACGTCGAACTCTCCCTGCAGTTCACCGCGCGAAACTGCCTCCACTGTGTCGGCGAGATACTCGGTTCGCCATTCCAATGGCAGCTCTTTCCCCGTCTCGTTCACTGCTCGCAGCGCCTTGCGAACAGCGGCGCTGCCGGATCGGCGCATGGCCAGGCTCGGTTCGACCGCCACAACTTGGGAGCCCGAAGCAATCAGCCCTTGGTGCACGCCCCTGGCGAGAGTGAGAACCTCCGCGCCGCTCCCAGCGCCCACAACCAACACCCGAATCGGTCGATCTCCAAAAGCGCTGCTCATGCGAGCCACGGCAAGTTCGTGCAGCGCCTCGTAGCCGGGAATGATCTTCCGAACACGTTGCCCGTATCGAAACGCGCGATCCTTGTCGTACACAAAGGCCCCGTACCGAGCGGGATCCTCATTTTTCGGGGTGGACATCGTGTCTCATTCTGCACCTTCCTTCACGAGCCGAACCATCACCCTACATCCAGAGAATCACCACTCGGTACAATCTCGCTTCCGTGAAAGCGATCGCAAAGGTGCGTCCCGAACCCGGCGTCGAGGTGATCGACGTAGCCGAACCCAGTGCGGGTCCCGGTCAGGTCAAGATCAAATTGGAGGCGGCCTCGGTCTGTGGGACCGATCTCCATATCTACTCTTGGGATGCCTGGGCTGCAGGCCGCATGAAGCCGCCCGTGATCATCGGTCACGAGTTTTGCGGCACCGTGGTTGAGGTTGGCGAAGGGGTCACTCAACGGGCGGTAGGCGATTTTGTCGCCAGCGAATCGCACATCATCTGCGGAGAGTGCCTCCAGTGCAAAGCGGGTCAAGGGCACGTCTGTGTCAACACGAAGATTCTAGGGGTGGACGTGGACGGAGGCTTCGCTGAGTACGCGGTGATCCCTTGGGAAAACGCGCGCCCGACGCCTAAAGGGGTTTCGCCCCTGATCGCTGCGTTCCAGGACGCTCTCGGAAACGCCGTTCACACCGCCACCGCCGGACCCGTAAAGGATCAAACCATCCTCATCACGGGCATGGGACCCATCGGCTTGTTTGCAGTGAGCGTCTGTAAGGCCCTTGGCGCAGCGAAGGTTTACGCCACCGAAGTCAGCCCCTTCCGAGCCGATCTGGCTCGGCAAGTCGGTGTCGATCGGGTGATCATGCCCGAAGATGGCGACGCGCTCACCGTGTTGAAAGAACTGGCTCCGTTAGGAGTGGACGGTGTACTAGAGATGTCTGGTCACCCGAGTCAGTTGGCACTTGCGATCGAGGCCGTCCGACCGGGTGGCAGAGTTTCCCTTCTCGGCGTCTACGCAAATCCCCAGCAAACGGTGGACCTGAACCAGGTCATCTTCAAGGGAGTCGATCTTCAAGGCATCGTGGGTCGCAAACTCTGGAAGACCTGGGATGAGATTTCTGAACTCCTCTCAGGCGGGAAGCTCCACTTGGACCCCGTGGTGACTCACGTGATGCACTTCACCGAGTTCCAAACCGCCATGGAACTGATGAAAGCGGGGAAGGCAGGCAAGGTCGTTTTCACCTTCAACTAAGAGACCGCAGGTCGCGCATTCCCCCAGCCGGTTGATGAGGCTGGAGGTTCGTACGGGAAAATGCACTCACCCAACTTCCATGCCTCGCTCCGGACCGGAGCGAGGCATGGTTTGCTTTCAGACGCTTCGTCCGGAGTTTCAGTGCGGCGCTTTGGATGTTCACCACGAGGTCCTGTAGGCTCTGCTCCGCATTGAACCGCATCCCCTTGAACAGGAATGCGCAAAGGAATCGCCCCACGGCGAAGGAGGGCGCGGAACGCGTCCGACTCGCGGTCAGGATTTCCGCTTGAATCCGCGATTATGGCGACTCTCACCCTTCTTCCTTCTCTGAGCGCCGAAACCGCCCCGCCCCACGTTCCTCCGACCCCGAGCCTGCAGCTAAACACGATCGTCTCATCCGCAAATGCGTAAATCAGGCGGTTGCGCAACATTGCGGCTGTTCCCGTAAACCCGGCTCGAAAGCCGAACGCACTGACCCATCGAACCCCGTTGCTCGACACGTTGCTCAGCACATCGTTCGAAGACCGCGCTCCCAACCCTAACGACCGTGAGCATGACTCAGCGCCTCCTATTCCGTCAGTTCCTGTTCGGTCCGTTGAACTCGGGCCACAGTAAGCCCATTGCACATCGCCCCGGCAACTTTCCTCGCGGCCGTCTCGCGCGGTGCCGGCTCCTATCGTTCTCAATCCGATGGAGCCTAAACCCTCCGGCAAGACCACCCACCGCCGAATCGTTCGATCGCACGTCGGTCGGT
>CAYYJX010000029.1:8675-36792 GCA_964471545.1 uncultured Fimbriimonas sp.
GTGGGTTCACGAGAGCCAACTCCACCTACGATGAGAGAGTAGTCGTTGCCCAAACCTTGGGTGTACGATCCCGCTCGATGACGATCGCCCGTCTTGCGCCTTCCGGAAATTCCCGCGTTTCCCGCATCAAGCGTTAACGGGTCGATCGGAGGCCATACCCAGACGCAAGCCGGGCCGTTGAAAAGCCCCCACCCGCCTCGTTCACTTCTCGAAGCCGAAACCGGACCTGAACTCTGGTCTGCTCCCGTACCCGCCAAAACGGACAAAGGAGCCCCTCTATCCAACGCTTTGACCTTGGTGCTTCCGGCAGCCGCACAAGGTTCTTCCTCGTAGTCGAAGAGACTCGGTGAGCGGGCTTTCTCACCGCCTCGTCGCAAGCGCTGCTTCCAGCGAGTCGGATACGCCGGGCATTCGCAACTCACTACCATGCCAGAGAGCACCGCGCGCATAGCCGCCCAAAGGCGGCACTCGTCCAAGAGTCCGACTTGGACCCGTTCAAACGCGCCTCCCATCCGATCGAACGGCAGATTCCCCGTCACCGGTAGGCGAGTGGCGAGGACCTGATCGACAAACGCATTGAGGATGGAAGCTTGCACCTCTTCTGCCGCACCTCCGACGAGAGCATCGACGCCGGTGAGGCCTTCTACCTTCGACTCTAGCTTCAGGACGGCTTCAACGGGCAGGGACGCCTTTAGCCATGGCACGAACTCCACCGCTTCTGCCGCCGAGATCAATGGAGCACCGCTCAGTCGCCCATCGGGACAGAACAGATCCAGATCGGGAGAGCAAACCGCCACTACAAGTCCCCTTGCCAACCACACACATTGATAATAACACAAATACTATATCTAAAATACTATTCTCTCTTTTCCACAACCGTCTCCTAGCCGCCTTATCCCCTCCAATCGGTCGGTAAACTCACCCGCAGGAATCGACCTATGCTCAAGCATCACGATCTGACCCGTCGCCGAATCTCCCTTTTCCTCGGCGAACTCAAACCCCTCATCTACACCGACCGAGTTCCCCTTGAGATCGAGATCTGCGAGGTGCCTCACACCGACCAGAAGTCGGCCATCAACGGTCCCTGGAAGAAGGTCGAGAAGGGGTTCAAGTACGGTCCGGCCTATACGGTGTTCTGGTTCCGACTCCGCGGCACGATTCCGCAAGAGTTCGCGGGGAAGCAAGTCGTCGTCTTTGCCGAAGTCGGGAGCGAGCGAACCCTCTGGAAGAACAACTCGCCTTGGTTAGGGGTCGACCACGAGCATAGCGATTTCGGCGCGCTCGACGGCGGTCATTTTCCGGTTGGAACCGCCGAGGGCGGCGAGCCTGTCGAGGATCTCATTCAGGCTTACACCCAGAACCCGCAAACTCGGGTCCACGGTCGCGAGCCGAAGCGAGATGAACTGGTTGAGACGGTCGATCATGCCGACCTTGCGCTTATCGACACCGAGCTGAAGGCTCTTTACTTTGACGTCGACTTCTCTGCGAATCTTCTCGACTCGCTTCACAAGGACGAGCCGTCCTACGCCACCATCCTTCGGGCGATCAACGATGTGATCAACCTCTGGGCGCGCGATGGACGAGATTCGGTGACCCGGGCGCGCAAGCTGTTGCGAGACACTCTCGCGGGTCTCAACGGAGAACTCAAGCACACGATTTACCCGGTGGGTCACGCGCACCTAGATACCGCTTGGTTGTGGCCGCTGAACATTACCCACCTCAAGATGGCGCACACCACCGCCACTCAGTTGAACCTGATGGAGCGGTACCCGGAGTACACGTTCGTGCACTCCCAAGCCAGCCAATACGAATGGCTGGAGAAGGAGTATCCACAGCTGTTCGAACGAGTGAAGGCCGCCATTGCCCGCGGTCAGTGGGAGCCCGTCGGAAGCATGTGGGTGGAGGCAGACTGTAACCTCACCGGTGCTGAGTCTCTCGTTCGGCAGTTCTTGTACGGACGTCGCTACTTCCGCGAGAAGCTCGGCTACCAAACCCACGACATGTGGCTTCCGGACGTGTTCGGCTACTCGGCCGCGCTGCCGCAGATTCTCAATAAGTTCAACATCGAATACTTCCTCACTCAGAAGATCAGCTGGAACCAGTTCAACAAGTTCCCGCACCACACGTTCTGGTGGCAGGGAATCGATGGTTCGCGCATCTGGAGTCACTTCCCGCCCGCCGATACCTACAACGCCAACGGCGAACCCAAAGAGGTCCTTCAATCGGTCCGAAACTACAAGGACCAAGCCCGAATGGATCAATCGCTGTATGTCTTCGGTTTCGGCGACGGCGGTGGCGGACCGACCGAGCGGCATATCGAATTCTTGCGACGGGGGCAACTCGCGCCGAACTATCCTGACGTCGCCCTCGGCAAACGAGCCATCGATTTCTTCCGAGAATCCAAGGCGAAGTCCAAGGACCTCCTGACCTGGTCGGGTGAGCTCTACCTTGAACTGCACCGTGGCACTTACACCAGTCAAGCGGCGAACAAGAAGAACAACCGCTTCTCCGAGTTCCTCCTTCGAGATGCCGAACTCCTGTCGGTTTTTAGCCCGCAATTCCCGAAGGACTACCCGGCGGCCGAGCTTGAAGCAGCGTGGAAACTGGTCCTGCTCAACCAGTTCCACGACATCATTCCTGGTTCCTCGGTCAACGAGGTGTACCGCGACAGCGACCGGGACTACGCCGAAGTCAAGCGCGTGGGCGAAGCCATCATCGAAGAGCGTCTCAGAAAGGTTGCCGCCAATCTGGACACCTCGAACATGAGCCGACCCGTGGCTTTGTTCCACAACGCGGAAATGATCACCCAAGGTTCTGTGGCGTGGGAAGAAGAAACGGCCCCCACGGTACTCGTTTGTGGCGATGAGGTTCTTCCGGTGCAGCAGGTGGAAGAGTTCGGCGAACGCAAACTGGTCTTCCCGGTTCCGGCCGCCGCTCTCGGGTCGGTCGCCATCGGCGACTTCCAAGAAGGGCCTTCCGCACCGCGCACCCGGCTGAAGGCAGGTGCACGGAAGCTCGAGAACGGCGAGCTTTCGGTGCGATTCGATGTCAACGGCAACATCAGTTCCATCCAAAGCCTCGACGACGGCACCGAGTTCCTCGAACCCGGCAAACTCGGCAACGTCTTCCAACTTTTGGATGACAAGCCCCTTTTCTGGAGCGCTTGGGACGTGGATGTTTATGCCTACGAGACCGCTCAAGATTTGCTCAAGAGCGAGTCGTTTGAGATCGTGGAGCGTGGTCCGGTCCGGATCGCCGCCGAGGTCGTTAAGCGATTCGGCAACTCGACCATCCGTCAGCGCATCAGCCTCGGCCCCACGCCCGGCATTCGCTTTGACACCGAGATCGACTGGCGCGAAGAAGACAAGATGCTCAAGGTTGCCTTCCCGATCAATGTGAACAGCACCCGAGCCACCTACGAAATCCAGTTCGGTAACGTCGAGCGACCCACCCATATGAACACCTCATGGGACATGGCGCGGTTTGAAGTCTGCGCTCAGAAGTGGGTCGATCTCAGCGAAGCCGAACAAGGCGTCGCCCTCATCAACGATGGCAAGTACGGACACGATGTTCAGCAGAACGTGATGCGACTCTCGCTCTTGCGATCGCCGAAGGCCCCGGACCCCGAATGCGACATGGGAATCCACCGATTCTCGTACACCCTCGTCCCGCACTTCGGTCCGTACAACCTCGCCGGGATCGTTCAGGCGGCTTACGCGCACAACGCCCCGCTGCGAAGCGCCTGGGTGGATAAGCACGAAGGCATCGCCGCCGATCTTCCCGGATTCGTGGTGCTGGACAACCGCAACCTCATCGTGGAATCGGTTAAGAAGGCGGAGGATTCCAACGCCATCATCGTTCGCCTGTACGAGTGCCACAACTCGCGCGGCATGGGAGAGATCTCCTGCGCCAGAGAGGTCAAGAGCGCCTACCTGTGCGACCTAGAAGAGAACGAGATCGGAGAACTTGAAGTGGAAGACGGACACATCCGGTTCCAATACAAGCCGTTCGAGATTCTCACCCTCAAGCTGGTTGTGTAAAGCCGGCGGTTAAAAACGAAGCGGGCTCCCAACTGGGAGCCCGCTTCATTTTGTCGAGCTTCGGCGATTAGCCGACGAACTTGTATCCGATTCCACGAACCGTCACCAGTCGCTCTGGCTGGTTACCATCCTTCTCAATTCGCATCCGCAGCCATCGAATGTGTACGTCCACCGTTCGAGACGAGACGTAAGCATCTTTGCCCCAAACGCGATCCAGAAGGGCCTCTCGTGTGAACACCTGTCCGGCGTTTCGAGCAAGGAAGTAGAGAAGGGCGAACTCCTTCGGCGAAAGGTTCATCGCCTCACCATCCAGCTGAGCAAGGTGGGTGCGCGGGTCGATGCGAAGGTTGCCGCGCTCAATGATGTCTTGCACGGGCTCGCCCGTCGATCGTCGAAGAATTGCCTTGACTCGGGCAACCAGCTCCGACATGTTGAAAGGCTTCGTCACGTAATCGTCGGCGCCCATTTCGAGGCCCTTGATACGATCTCCTTCATCGGCGCGAGCGCTCACGAAGATGATCGGAGTCGCGAACTCCTTGCGAACCGCTCGGCACAAATCGAATCCGCTGCGATTCGGCAGCATGATGTCGAGAATGATCAAGTCGGGTTTGACCCGCTTGAACAAGCGCATGCCTTCTTCGGCGGAATCCGCGACGAAAGTCGAGAAGCCCTCTTTGCGAAACTTAGCTTCCAGCGTTTCTGTAATCGCCGGTTCATCGTCAATGATCAACAACTTCATTGGAGCCGCCTCCCGGATCGTCCTTTCTAGCGCGTCGGCAATTGCCATCGATGTCCCTTATGAACAGGGCAATACCGAAGTGTTGCCCCGTTGCAAAAGGTTTTACTTACCGTCGGTTAAGAAATCGTAAAGGAAGCGAGGTTTTCACCAGAATCCCCCGCGAGTTGTTAACTTTGCTAGCCCGCGACGATCTCAACGTTGGCTCGCGGAATGGTGACTTCCTCGCCGCTCGCCAGCTTGGCTCGAAGCACTCGAACCGTCGTGCCGGATTCTAGGGTAACGAGCTCCGCCGGGAGATCGCTCACCGATCCAAGCATGCCGAAGAACGGCTCGCGAATCATCCGAACCTGCGCACCAAGCTTCAGTTCCAACGGTTGCCCGTCTTGACCTGCGTCGCCGGTGTGACCAGGATCCGGAACAATGATCTCCGGTCGAATAACGCCCGCACGAATCTGCGTCGCACCGTTGATCGAAGCTTTCTTGCCTGCCAACGTTTGAAGAAGGGCAAAGGTTCGGTCTGCCATTGGCAAGAATCCAAAACCTTCCGTAACCATCAGGGTCAGGTTGATGTTCTCTTGACCCGTGATGGCGACGCCAATGTCGTAGCCGAGAAATTCGATGAGGTCGCTATCCTTGACGCCACCGGCGATCAGGCCCTTCACGCCAACTTCGCTCGCTTTTTTGATGGCGGCCGCGGTGAAACCCGATCCACCGACGAGAATGTTGCCCGCATCCGAAGCTTGAATGTGCTGAACGTCGAGCACCTCGTTCGGGCCGCTGACGGCAACGCGAATCACGCCTTGTCGCTCTCCACCCACGCCAAAGATGCCTTGCACCATGGCGCCGCGGGTCTCAACCACTGCACCCTCATCGGGCAAGACATCGACGATCGTGCCTTGAATGTAGGCGTTGATGTCGATCGGGATGGAAGGCTCGCGCACGAGCAGGTTGCCCGTGACTTCAGAGAAAGATTCGTAGGTGCCCGCGTGGTCCGATTCAACCGTCGGTGCCTTAAAGAAACCGAAGAGCTTTTTACCTTCGGCGATCAGTTGACCCTTCTCAATCTTGTCACCCTCTTTCACTTTCAGGAACTGGAGAGAATCCTTCGGATCGACCCCCAGCTTGTCGGCAAGCTTGATGGTTTGCAGGATGCCGGGCAGAAGCGCCCGCGCTACAACGGTATCGGGGCTTACGGTTTGGCCGACTTGAACAAGGACCTCGCCTTTGATCGGGAGTCGGCGAATGCGACGGACGACGATGTCGCCGCTGACGGTTAAACCTGGTGTGTATGCGCTACCCAATTGTCGATCCTCAGTCGGACAATCCGTCCGAAATCTTGTGCGCTGAGTTTACAACACCGGGCATCCCCCCGCGAGTCATCGCTGGGGGATTGAAACGAAGCAAGGCGATGGTTTTATGCAGATTGTCTTCTTCGTCGAAGAGCAAGGCTGCCCAAGCCTAGTGCGAGCAGTGAGGCCGGTTCTGGGACTGGAGAGGTGGCAACGACGGTTTCGAGTGTTTCCACGCCGTTTCCGATGTTGATCGTATTCTTCACTGAATCGTAAGGGGCTAACTGCCACCTACCGTCGATGATCGCTTGCTCCGCGGCCGTGGTTGCTGCTCCTAGTTGGAAAGGATCGTCGCGATAGACGATGTACTTTTGATCGCCAATAGTCACCAGTCCGGCGCCTACCACCCAGTGGGTCCGGGTCATGAACATCAGATCTTGACCACGGTTGTACTCGTTGTTAATCCAATCCCAAGAGACCGCTCCATCGCGTTTGGCGGTGCCGTATCCGTCTTTGCTCACGTAGTCACCGTTCACCTTCACGCCACCCGCGAAGTGAACGTTGAGTGGCAAGTTCTTCTCTTTAATCCATCGAAGTTTGCCCTCCATCTGGGCGTTATCCCAGTTGCCGGTGTTGTTATTGCCCATGTAGCCGGCAAGGGTGGTCATGATCGTCTCGGCGGTTTCTGTGAGCGTAAATCCGTTCTGACCGGCAAGCCAAAGAATGCTGTTGGCAGCCGATCCAGGTCCGCAGAAGTTCAATTGCTGCGTCACGTTAGTCATGGAACTGCGCACTTTGGCGGTGAGTCCTAGTCCCGTGAAGTTCAAGTCGGAATTAAGATCATTCGGCTGATCGGTCGATGGCACGCCTCCGTTCTTGAATCGAGACCGAGCCGCCACTGCCACGTTGCCAGCGGTTCCGGCACCTGTGTCGGTCAGGATTGGCGTTGAGGTCACCGAGGTCCTTGCAACGACCGAAGAGACAGACGACGTGAAGTTGCTTCCCAGGTTCCAGAAGGCTCCCAGGGTCCGTGATGCGCTGCTACCCCAGTACGAACTCCCGAGAAGCGGCATATTCTGAACCGCCCAAACCGGACCGCTTGGAGTATCGACTGAGAGGTTAAGGAACTGAGTGACCGCACTGGGCAAGTACTCCACGTTGAATTCGAAATTGCTCGAGGAGGTGGTCGTCCGCAGAGGGTCGAAGTTGTCGAAGTAGTGGATCTGGTTGATCTCGACCGTTTGAGCCTCGGCCATGGCTGCTCCCAAAAGCAAGAGTCCGCTTGCGACTCCTAATGTAAAGACAAAGGTTGGTTTCATAGTGTCACCAGCCTCATCGTAGGACAGTTTTGTCCCACCGGCGGTCCGCCGCGGTATTGAGCGGTTATTCCGCAAAATTACGTGGTCGAGTCCGGATGCGATCAGATTCGCGGAGGACCGGACGAGACCCTCCGGGATATCCGTGGGCAAAAAGAGAGAAGCCCGGATTCTCCCGGGCTTCTCCACTTTCTTCGACGTGACTCGGTTGTCTTTGGTTACTTGCTGAGTTCCAAATCCGAACTGTGACCCGGGAACAGCTTTGCCGACGGATCGAGACGGGTCTTCGCAAAACAAACGGCGGTCGCGGCCTCGCCAACTCCCGTAGCGATCAGCTTGAGCTTGCTGCCAAAGGTGCAAACGTCGCCCACTGCAAAGACGCCCTCCAGGTTGGTCTCGTACTTGGAATCCACCTTGATCTGGTTCTTCTCGATCTCAAGGCCCCACTCTTTGATTGGGCCGAGGCTGGATTTGAATCCGATGTTGACCACAACCGCATCGCAGTCCACGTACTCGGTCTCCTTGGTCTGGGTGTTTTCCAAGGTGACGCCCGTCAGCCTGTCCTCTCCGTGAAGCTCTTTCACCACGTACCAAAGCTTCATCGGAGTGCCCATTGCCTTCACCTTCTCGATGCTGTCCTCGTGAGCCTTGAACACGTCGCGTCGGTGAACCAGCGAGATGGATTCGGCAACGTCGCAAAGGTTGAGGCACCAGTCGAAGGCAGAGTCGCCGCCACCCACGATCAAAATCTTCTTGCCCGCAAAGGTCGACTTGTCTTTGACTCCGTAGTAGACGCCTTTACCAACAAGTTCGTCTTCGCGAGCGACGCCGATCTTCGTGGGGGAGAATGCACCCGCTCCGGCGGAGATGATCACCGTCTTGGTGGCAAACTGATCGCCTTTCGCGGTTCCCAGCACGTAACCATCGTCCGTCTTAGTGAGCGAGGTCGCCGTTTGTTCAAGGGCGAGCTCGGGGTGGAACTGCGTGCCCTGCTCGATCAATGCCTTGGCAAGGTCCTTCGCATACACCTGCGGGAAGCCCGGCATGTCGTAAACAAACTTTTCCGGATAAAGGGCCATCAACTGACCACCTAGTTCGGGAAGCGAATCGATAATGCGCACGCTCATGCCCCGGAGTCCGGCGTAAAAAGCGGCAAAGAGTCCGCAAGGACCGCCACCAATGATGGTGACATCGACAAGGGCAGGAGAGCCGTTCGGCGCGACAGCGTTCATAGTGTTTCTAGCGACTCGGCGCGCGCCGTTGGACGCCGAGGACTGCTAGTTTAACAAATTTTCAAACGCGCGTTTCGCCCTAGAACCTTAGCTTGCCGGTCGAGCACGGTTGCTCGCCCAGTCTCGAAGGGCGGCAACGCCTTCCGCCATCATCACCGAAAGCGGCACAACCGCCTCGGTTTCCGTCATCAGGTCCTTTTGGGTGATCTCGCGATTCTCGTCGAAAGCCAGATAGAGGGAAGCCACGACGACCTGCTCGATCTCCGCACCGTTGAATCCTTCCGAAGCCTCGGCAAGTTTTTTCAGGTCGAATTTCTTAGGGTCGCGACCTCGCTTCTGCAAGTGAATGCGATAGATTTGTTCGCGCTCGTCGAACTCCGGCAGGTCGATGAAGAAGATTTCGTCAAAGCGGCCTTTGCGCAGCATTTCAGGCGGCAACTTAGACACATCGTTGGCGGTGGCGATGAGAAAAACGGGCTTGGTCTTCTCTTGCATCCAAGTCAAGAAGGTCGCAAAGACGCGAGCGGTGGTTCCGCTGTCTCCAACCGAGCCAACCCCGGCGAAACCTTTCTCTAGCTCATCGGCCCACAAAATACAGGGAGCGATCGACTCGGCGGTTGCGATCGCCTTCCGGATGTTCTCTTCCGATTGCCCGACCAAAGACCCGAAGATTCGACCCACGTCGAGCTTCAGCATCGGCAATCTCCAGGTGGCGGCAATCGCCTTCGCAACCAAAGATTTTCCGCAACCCTGAACACCCAGCAGCAAAACGCCCTTTGGCGCGGGAATCCCAAACTCTCTCGCTCGATCGGAGAAACTCGAATTCCGTTTGTCGAGCCACTCCTTCAGGGTGTTCATTCCACCGACGTCGGACATCTTATTGCTCGGGGGATAGTATTCAAGCAGACCCGACTTTCGGATGATCTGTTGCTTCTCTTCAAGAATCACGGCCTGATCAAAACGCTTCTTCTCCACAAGCGAACGAGCGATGACGGATTCGATCTCCTCCAGCGTTAGGCCCTGCGCCGTCTTGATCAACGTCTCACGCTCAACCGGCTCCAACTTCACGTTCACAGAATCATGACCCTCGAAGTTCTTGATTGCCTTGTCCAAAACCTCCGCGATCTCGTTGTGACTCGGCAGAGGGAAATCCACCACGTTGACGTCCTTCTCAAGATCGGGGGGCAACACGAGGGTGGGACCCATCAAGACGATCGCCTGAGACTTCCCGCGCATGCGAACCGCTAGGTCTCGAATCAGGCGAATCACGCGGTGATCGCGCATATAGTGGTGGAAGTCCTTGAGCAAGAAGATCGTCTTGTCCGGGGCCTCGATCACCTGCGCAAGCGCGTCTAGTTCTCCTGGGAGCGGCTTTTCACTGCGCTTCACGCCCGGCACGTCCGGCTTCATTCCCTGAGTCAGCGTCCATGTGTGCAGCGTGCGCCCGAGGTTTTTGGAAATGCCGCCGAGCAACTCCTCCACGCGGCGCTCTTCCCAAGAAACAACGTACAGCACCGGATACTTCGCACGGATCATCACCTCGATCTCGTGCCGCGCATTCTCCGATTCATTGGTTTGCACCACGGCCGGAGTTGGGGGTGGCGGAGGGGTGGTTTCTGAGGCCTTCACCTTGGGCGTTTTCGCTGCCGCTTTCGAGGCGGTCGATCGCTTGGCTGCCGGTTTGTTCTCGCTGCTCATGGTAGTCCTCTCCTCCGGGATCGCTGTCTTTCAACAAGCGACTTGGTGGCAACTAGTTTACGAGACGCAAAAGATCCGGTTGCGGATGCGCCTAGCGAACCGGGACTCAAAAGTCGAGGGGCTCAAACAAAAAAGCGACCGCCTTGGCTGACGGTCGCTGGATTTGGGTTCTGACTTGGAGAATGAGCTTTTGGCTCTTGCGTCATTTATCGAAACTCTTGGGGATGGCAAATGGTTCCCGTGGTCCCAAAAATTCAAACCCGGGGAATAAGCCAAAATACACATCTGATGAGCAGCAATTTGGGAATTCCCTCTCGGAGCGAAAATTTCTCCGAGTGGTACAACGAACTGGTCGTTAAGGCAGACCTTGCCGACCACTCCTCCGTTCGCGGATGCATGGTGATCAAACCCCACGGGTATGCCCTTTGGGAAAACATGCAACGCGCCTTGGACGACATGTTTAAGGCCACCGGTCACGTCAACGCCTACTTCCCGCTGTTCATCCCAAAATCCTATCTCGAAAAGGAGGCCGACCACGTGGAAGGGTTCGCCAAGGAATGCGCCTTGGTCACCCACTACCGCTTGAAGGCAAATCCAAACGGCCCGGGGCTTATTCCCGACCCCGAGTCGGAACTAGAAGAGCCTCTCGTAGTGCGTCCGACGAGTGAGACGATTATTTGGAACACGTATTCCAAATGGATTCAGAGCTACAGAGACCTCCCTCTATTGATCAACCAATGGGCAAACGTCGTTCGTTGGGAGATGCGCACTCGTCTCTTCCTGCGCACCACCGAGTTCCTTTGGCAGGAAGGACACACCGCCCACGCAACCTACGAGGAAGCCGAAGAGGAGTGTCTCACCATCTTGCACGAGTGCTACGGAAAGTTTGCTACCGATTGGCTTGCGGTTCCGATCATCAAGGGTCTCAAGTCAGAGGGTGAGAAATTCCCGGGCGCCGATCACACGTACTGCTTGGAGTCCATGACCCAAGACCTCCGTGCCATTCAGTTCGGAACGTCTCACCACCTTGGCCAAAACTTCGCCAAAGCCTTCGACACCAAGTTCCAGTCGAAAGAAGGGAAGTTGGAGTACGTTTACGCTACGTCTTGGGGTGTCTCCACGCGAATGATCGGTGCGCTGATCATGACCCACTCCGACGATAAAGGGCTGGTCTGCCCGCCCCGAGTTGCCCCCATTCAAGTAGTCATCGTCCCGATGGGCCGAGACGAGGAGACCCGCGAGAAGACCCACGGCGTCAGCGACGATCTCGCAAAGCAACTGCGAGAGAAAGGAGTTCGCGTCAAGGTGGACAAGCGGGAGAAAGAATCTCCAGGTTTCAAATACAACTATTGGGAGATGCGCGGAGTCCCCGTTCGCATTGAAGTCGGTCCGCGTGACCTAGAGGCAGGCGCACTGACCGTTGCCCGCCGAGACACGGGTGACAAGGAGACCGTCGCGCTCGAGCACGTCGTGGATCGAGCTTTTGCTCTGCAAACCGAGATTCAGGAAGCTCTTTTCAACAAGGCGCTCCAGTTCCGAGAGGAAAACACCCACCGCGTCGACACGTGGGAAGAGTTCCAGTCGGTGTTTGCCGGAGAGGGCGGTGGAGGATTTGTCCTTGCTCACTGGGATGGCACCACCGAGACGGAGGACAAGATCTCCGAAGCGACGAAGGCAACCATTCGGTGTATTCCGCTAGAGCCGCTGCAACCGTCCGATGCCGAACCGGGCGTTTGCGTGTTCTCTGGGAAGCCGAGCAAACAGCGCGTCGTTTTCGCTAAGGCATACTAAGGATTCGGGAACAACCCAGCATAATTGCTAGCTGAAAGAATCTTGCACGGGGGGCTCCTTGTTGAGACTTCCCGGCGAACCGGCTAGAGTCTGCGGGTTCAAAAGACCGATACTATTGGAGAAGGGGAATCCCCGTCGAAAGACGAGGATTCTTCTTTATTCGTGCATGGGTCGGTCTCTTGCATGAAGAAAGATCACCAGAGGACGAATCGATGACACTGCTTCCAACTGCAATGCTCTTACTCATGGGCCAAATCGGCGGTGTCGTGGTTCCTACCACCAAGCAGAACACCCCCGTACAAGGTCCGGCCGTGAGAAAAGACGAGAATCCCGAGCCCCGTCCACTTGGCTCCGGAACGCCCATTTCCGGTTTTGAGATCGATCCTGTGATGCTCAGCACCCGGTTGCCGGCAACGGGTCAAAGCCGTTTCCAATCGGCCTATCCGTTGGTAGACCTTCCTGCCATCAAAATCGATCGCTTCCTAGACGTCCTTGGCGCCACCAAAGATATCGCCCGTCGAAATAACCTTCAAGGGCGCATCATGTGGATCGACTGCACCGCAAACATCGATCGGTACAACGAAGAAGGCAAGATCGTCGACCTTGTCGCGCGGATCAAGAAAGCCGGTTTCAACACCATCGTCCTGGATGTCAAACCCATTAGCGGACAGGTCATTTATCCCAGTAAGCACGCCCCTAAGCTTCGGGAGTGGCGCGGAAAGAACCTGCCGGAAGAATTCGATCCGGTACGGATCTTCGAGCGAGAGTGCAAGCGAGAGGGGATGCCCATCTACGCGGCGATGAACGCCTTCTCCGATGGTCACCGCCTGTTCAATGCCGGACCCGGCTTTGAGAGACTCGATGAAGTAAGCGTGGTCTACGAATCGGACGCGCAGGTCAAGAGCGGTCTCCTAACGATCAACATGGGAGCCAAACCGACCTACGACACGGTCGGCGTGGTCTCGGTAGGAACCAACACCAAGGCACCCGTTTCGTTCCCGGTTGCAGGAAACGTCGTCGTGATGAAGCCGACGGGCGAGGTTGTCCAGTATCTCGAAGACGCCGGCTCGGCAAACCCAACCGAATTGGTTGTTCCCAAAAACGGATTCCTTCTCAGCGGCATCGGGCGAAGCGCGGAGTGGTTGAAGCGGAACGCCCAAGTCGGCACGAAACTAGAAACGGCGGCGACGGCACGGTTCGTCAAGCTCAACGAATCCACCGACAAGCAGTATCCGCTCATGACCAGCCCGACCAATCCGTACGTGCGGCGGAGGCTCTTCCAAATCGGAGAAGAGTTCATCTCCAACTACGAATTCAACGGCATCATCTTCGATGATCGACTTCGCTATACGGGACTCAACGGCGATTTCAGCGACATCACCCGTGATCTCTTCGAGCGGCACGTCGGCAAGAAACTTAACTGGCCAGACGACGTTTTCCGGTTCACGTACTCGTTCTCTCTGAACAAAGGCGTTCAACCAGGGCCGTACTACGAAGACTGGCTCAGCTGGCGAGCGAACGTCATCACCACCTTCATTTCGCAGTTCCGGTCGCACATCCAAAAGTTCCGTCCGACCGCTCAACTGGGCGTCTATGCCGGGTCGTGGTTCGGCGAGTATCAGTCTTACGGCAACAACTGGGGCTCCGATGATTTCGACGCGGGCTTCTGGTTCCTCACGCGCAACTACGCCGCAACCGGAATGGCCGATGAACTCGACTTCTTGGTGACGGGTTGCTACTATCCCACTGCGACGGTCTACGACGCGATGGCGCAAGGCAAACCGATTGGTCCCACCGTCGAAGCGGCGGGTTATCTCTCCTATCGAGCGGTGAACGACAAGACTTGGTCGTACGCAGGCATTGCCCTCGATCAGTTTAAGGATGATCCGGTTGGGCTGGGCAATGCGCTCCAAGCGGCGGTGGCTTCGACCAACGGCGTGATGGTGTTCGACCTCTCCCACGATATCGAACCGATGTGGGGAGTTTTCGAGAAGGCTTTCAGTCAGGCGATGGTGGCTCCGCACACCCGTCCCGATCTGCTCACGGAAGCCAGACGGCGAAACAAGAACAAGTCTCTCTATCCCAAGCCTCCGGTGATCATCTCCGCCGGGTCCAGCGGCGTCGGGTTCTAACCTGAACTTCCGAGCCGAATCACCCTTCTCGCAGGTGGCGTTGAAAGACCTCTACGTCACCTACGGGGAGCGCCACCTCAAAGGTGCTGCCCGCGTTTAGTGCGCTGCGAACTTTCACCTGTCCGCCATGCGCCTCAACGATGTGCTTCACGATCGCGAGCCCTAGGCCCGTACCGCCCGATTGTCGACTTCGACCCTTGTCCACCCGGTAGAACCGTTCAAAGATACGGCCGATGTGATCGCTGGCAATACCGATGCCCGTGTCCGTCACTCGCAACGTCACGATGCCGTCACCGTCCTCTTCAGCGGGTGCGATCAGCTCCACGTGGACCTTCCCGGACGGGGTGTATTTGATCGCGTTCTCAATGAGGTTGAGGCACACCTGCATCATCTGCGAGCCGTTGGCTTCGATCACGAAGTGCTTCGGCCCATCGTAAGTCAACACCAGGTCTTTCTCGTCCGCCTTGGTCGTTAGCTGGCTTACCGTCGCCCGTACCGTATCGGCAAGATCACAGGGCGCCTTGCGAACCGGACCGCTTTCCGCGCTGGAGAGCACCAGGAGGTCTTGAGTAATCGAACTGAGGCGATCCACCTCGGTGATGATCCGCGGGAGATAGCGCTGCCTCAGTTCGGGATCGTCATCGTCCAGCATGGTCTCCGCATTGGCGCGGATGATCGTCATGGGCGTACGCAACTCGTGAGAAACGTTGGCAACGAAGTCCTTTCGAATCCGTTCAAGTCGGCGAAGGTCGGAAATGTCGAAGAGGGAGAGGTAGATGCGTCCCGGCGTTGCCGAATGCTTCCAGGCTTTTCCAAGAGCAATCCGATCCGTGGGATAGCTAAAGGAGAGCTCGCCCTGCTGAGGCTCGTCTTCGGAAGCTGCAGATAGCACCAACTGCTCCAAATCCACGCTCAGAGTGATCGCCAGGAGTGTCTTGCCTTGAGGGCGATCGATGTTGAACATCTCCCGTGCCAGTCGGTTCGCGTATTCAATGGTCGCGCGCCGATCGCAAACAAAGATCGCCACGTCCAAACCGTCGGCAAAAGCGTCTACGGCATTCTTTTGCTCTCGGGTCTGCAACAGCAAATCATCCAACTGCTCCTGTTTACGATTCGTCTCTCGCTCTAAGCGATCCGAGACCTGCATCAGGTGAATGGCGAGCGCCGCTGCAATCGCCCCCGCGGCAACCAGAACCCAGCCCGGGTTGAAGCCTTTCCGCATCGCCACCCAAGCCAATCCTGCGGCAATGGCAAGCACCGCCACCGCAAGGAGTGCGCGAAAGGGCCAACGGAAGCCAGAGCGAGCCATGACATTCTGGACGGATGAACCCTAGGCGAGTGCACCACCGATTCCACGACTCTTAACGCGAACCGTCGTGTTCGATCGTCTAGAGCCTTGGCCCAGCCATAATCTCAGCAAGGAATCTCAACTCAGCCAACGACGCCATGAAGAAAATTGAAGCCTTTGTCCGTGTGAACAAGCTCGAAGAAGTCAAGAATGCCCTGGAAGAAGTGGGGCTGTTCGGCATGAGCTGCGAACAAGTTCGCGGATATGGGCGGCAGTTGGGTCGAACGGATAAGTATCGGGGAAGCACCTACGCCCTCAACCTCCTACCGAAGATGCGAATCGAGGTGGTGGTCAAGGATGAAGATCTGGAGAGCGCGATCGAAGCCATCGTCTCCGCCACCCACACGGGCGAGATCGGTGATGGAAAGATCATTGTCACCGAAGTGCTGGACGCCATCCGAATTCGAACGGGCGAGCGCGGCGAATCCGCCCTCTCTTAAGCGCACCCCACCGATATGTCTAACTCTGAACCGAAAAAAGGGTACGCATCGCTCAAGGCGATTCCGCGTGACTATCTGGATCGGCTAGAGCGTGGCGAAATCGAAACGCGCACCCTTTCGGAAGGGCTCGCCATCAACTACCGAACCCTTTTCGGCAACGTGCTACCCAGCCATAAAGCCGTCGTCGACGCCGCCTACCAAGACCCTGGCGCCATCGTGAGCAATATGCAGGTTGGCGGTCGAATGCTGTACGAATTGGCGCAGGAAGGAAAGATCGATCTTTTTGAACTCGCCCATCATACGTCGGATACCGTGCGGTGCTGCGTGGCGTACGCCTACCAAGCGATGCCGCTTGAAAATGTTCGCGATCGACTCTGGGCGAATCGCCCCTTCGCCGCCGATCCTCACTTTGGCGTTCGAGAAGTCGCTTGGCTCTCGGTGCGCCCACACATCTTGGAAGACGATGTGTTAAGGGCCGCACTGCTGGAGCTTGAACTCTTCGTTGCCGACGGGGACGAAGGGATTCGGCGTTTCGCCACCGAACTCACCCGTCCGCGAGGCGTGTGGTGCGCGCACCTCAAACTCTTGAAGCAGAACCCGGCGTTAGGTTTTCCACTTTTAGATCCCCTGAAGGCAGACCCTTCGCTTTACGTCCGGAACTCCGTCGCCAATTGGCTGAACGATGCTTCCAAGACGCACCCTCAATGGGTGGAAGAGGTCACTGAGAAGTGGCTTGTTGAAAGTCCGACGAAAGAGACCAAGTCGCTGGTCACGCGAGCCACAAGAACCCTGCGTAAGAAGGCGAAAGATTAATGTCTCGCTGGGATAACTTTCACATATGGCGAGGGCGGTTGCCCCACTGGCGAGCCGATGACGTCACCTACTACGTCACCTTCAAACACCGGCGCGCGCTCACTGAATCGGAGCGTCTCATTCTGTTCAAAGACCTGCTGAAGCCGGATGGTCGAAAGTGGAACGTGGACATCCTTTGCGTTCTCCCCGAGCAAACCGACCTGCTCTTCCGGGTGGAGAGCGACCGCGAGGGGCGTCCCTATGAACTCAGCGACATTGTTGAGAAGGCGAAAACAAAGGCCGGAAAGCGGATCATGAAGCTCACCGAAGAGCGGTATCCCCCGTTCTACACCGAGAGTTTTGACCGCATTGTCCGAGACGAGTCGGAAGAAGGGATGCTATTCGAGGTCATCCTAGCCGGGCCGGTCGACCATGAGTTATGTGAAGACCCAGAGGATTATCGAACCCTCTGGGTCGCTAATGCGCCGACTGAAATCGACGCCTAATCGTTCGAGATCAGAATTCGCCGGGCTTGCTGTTCTTCGTGGTTCGGCCCACCAACTCAACTTCAAACGTCAAATCGGAGTTGGCCGGAATGATCGAACCCTTCTTGATATCGCCTTCGTCTTGCGGCGGAATCTCGCGCTTGCCGTAGCCGAGCTCGGCGGGGATCACGAACTTTCGCTTCTCGCCGACCTTCATGCCCGCCAGACCTTGGGTGAAACCAGGGATCACGCGACCACCAAATGGGAAGCGCAGTGCCGGACGGGAGCCGTCCATGTTTTGGTCGAACTCTTTACCGTCCTTCAGGGTGCCCCGGTAGCGGACCTCCAACGTATCGCCGACTTGGATCGGATCTCCGGTGCCTTCCTTCAGAATCTCCACTTTCACTCGAGGAGCAATCCGAACAACCTTGACGTCGAAAACAAGAGTGGCGTTGGGCGGAATGTCGTCGCCCGCTCCGCGCTCGCCATAAGCAAGCTTTGCCGGAATCGTCAGTGTTCGCTCGCCCTTCTCGGCGATGCCCATCATTCCAATCTCCCAACCGGCGATCACTTGACCCACGCCGATCTGGAACGAGAACGTTTTGCCGCCTTCGGTTTTGTCGAACACCTTGCCATCAAGGAGCTTGCCAACATATTCGACCTCGATCATGTCGAACGGTTGAACCTTGAGACCGGAACCTTCCTTTTTCTCGACGATCTTGACGGTCTCGTCCGGCTTGGCTTCGATCTTAGTGACATCTTGGGTTGACGGGTTGCTGTCTTGGGACATGAAATCTCCGCCCAGGAACATCCCAAGCGAGTTCATCCGAAGAGGATGGACAGGTGCCTCGCTCGGCGCCGGAAAGGCGCTAATCAAGGCGAGTGCGCAAAAGAGCGTCGCGGGCATAGTCGCATTATGACGACCCGCGACGAATTCGGTTACTCCCCCGCGAACTTAGCCGCCGGAACCGCTACTCCTTCAGCGCTTTCCCGAAGATGAGGTAGTCCAGCGAATACTTGCCGCCACCAGAGATTAGGAAGAAGAGCGAGACAACCAAATAGAGGCTCGCAAGCTCAGAAGACGGTCCTTTACCGATCCACGGGTGCCCCTGGCCGGAGTGGTTGAATACTGCCACGAACATCGTGCCGAAGACGCCTAGGCAACAAAGCGGAGTGAGCAGACCAACCATTAACCCAATGCCTCCCACAAACTCGGAGACGGCGGCCAGAGCCTGAAGAAACTGGGGAAATTGCGTTCCCGCCCAGCCCATCGGATCCTGAATCTTCGGCCAGCCATGAACGGCCATGGCAAGACCCGCCACCACGCGCATAAGCACCAACCCTAACCCAATACGGCCGCCGACGAATGACCCGAAAATCTTATGTGTCCTGTTCATCTCTTCCTCCGCACGTAAGGACGAAAACCCTAATAAGGCCTCGATCCACCGTCATTTTGCGGAGTTCCCAACCATTCCGCAAGGGTTTCCGGACCGCGCACTGAAGGAGAAACCTGTGTCTGTCACAATCTTAGTCATGAATCCCCTTTCCGGTCCGGCGGTCCGACCCAACATTCTGGAAATGACCCCGTACTCCCCGGGCAAGCCTATCGATGAAGTCAAGCGCGAACTTGGGCTCGATCGTGTGGTGAAACTTGCCAGTAACGAAAACCCTCTGGGCCCTTCGCCAAAAGCGCTGGAGGCAATTGCCGAAGCCGCAAAATCGCTCCACATCTATCCGGACGGGGCTTCTTACAACCTGCGCCACAAGCTTTCCGAGCGGTTCGGCCTGCCGATGAACCAAGTGATCGTTGGCAACGGATCGGATGAGCTGCTCCATCTCATCGGTCTTCTGTTCTTGGATGGTCCCAACGACAACATTATCGTCGGCTACCCGTCGTTCAGCCGATACGACGCCTCTGCGTATCTGGCGAACGCCGAACTGGTTCGAGTGCCGCTTAACGGCGACTACGCTCACGATCTGCAGGCGATGGCAGACGCGGTCAACGACAACACGCGTTTGGTGTACGTCGCCAACCCGAACAACCCGACCGGAACGATCGTTACTAAGGCCGAATTCGACGCCTTCCTTGATCGCATTCCTGAGCGGGTGATGGTGATCCTAGACGAGGCCTACTATGAGTTCGCCGCCGACCAATCCGAGTATCCCAACTCGCTGGATTATGTGAAGGCGGGGCGAAACGTAATCGGGATGCGCACCTTCAGCAAGGCTTATGGGCTTGCCGGTATTCGACTCGGATACGCCTTTGTGCCGGAGTACATCTGCGATGCCATCGATCGAGCCCGCGAGCCGTTCAACGTCAACCTGCTTGCGCAAGCCGCCGGAGTCGCCGCGATCGGAGACGATGAGTACGTCGCCCGAACCGTCGCCGTCAATCGAGAAGGACTCGATCGGCTCAATGCCGCCTTTGAGAAGGTGGGAGCGAAGCCGGTGAAGAGCTTCGCCAATTTCGTTTTTGCCGATCTTGGACAGCCCGCCAAGCCGATCTTTGAGGCTTTGCTCAAAGAGGGAGTCATCACCCGTTCCGGGCACGTCTTGGGCGCCCCGAATTGCCTTCGCGTCAGCGTAGGCACTCCGGACGAGATCGACTACTTCATTGAAAAGCTGTTCAAAGTGATGAACGTGTCTCCCGCCGGCGAACCCGCTTCCGCGGCGACCCGCTAACGTTGACAGGTAGCCGTTGCCACCGGAAAGTTGAGTACGGTCCAACGGCTATAATCCAACCTGCGAACAAGGTCGTTCGCTGAGATTTGAGAATGAGACCCACCGACGACCTTAGGATTATCGACGCCCGTCCGATGTTGCCTCCCGCCATCCTGCAGGAGGAGTATCCGGTGACGGATACCGCCAGTGAGGTTGTCGCAAAGACTCGCGAATCCATCGCCAACGCTTTGCACGGCAAAGACCCTCGGCTGGTGGTCGTCGTCGGACCATGCAGCATTCACGATATCGGTGCGGCGACGGAGTATGCGGAAAAACTGAAGCCCGTCGCGGATCGCCTCAGCGACGATCTCATTGTGGTCATGCGGGCGTACTTCGAAAAGCCGCGCACCAGCGTGGGCTGGAAGGGGCTGATCAACGACCCGGACCTTGATGAGAGCTTCCACATCAACAAAGGTCTTCGCCTTGCTCGAAAGCTCCTGAGCGATGTGAACGCGATGGGTCTGGCAACAGGTTCGGAGTTCTTAGACCTCCAACTCCCGCAGCACATCGCCGACCTCACTTCTTGGGTTGCGATCGGAGCCCGAACGACGGAAAGCCAAGTCCACCGAGAACTCAGCAGTGGACTATCGATGCCCGTCGGATTCAAGAACACCACCGAGGGGAACGTCCAGCGAGCGGTGGAGGCCGTCATTTCCAGTCGACAATCCCACTGGTTCCCATCGATCACCAAGCAAGGGGTCTCCTCCATCTTTAAGACCTCTGGCAACGCCGATTGCCACATCATCTTGCGCGGCGGCACGCAAACGGGTCCGAACTACGAGCGCGGATTCGTCCAGGAAGCCCTCGGGTTGCTCGAGAAGAACGGGTTGCCGGCTAAGGTGATGATCGACTGCTCACATGGCAATAGCAACAAGGACCACCGCAATCAGGCAAAGGTTGTTCAAAGCGTTTGTGAGCAACTGCAAAGCCCAAATCATGGAATCCTTGGCGTGATGCTGGAGAGCCACTTGGTGGAAGGTCGTCAGGAGATTTCCGGCAACCTGACCTACGGTCAAAGCGTCACCGATGCTTGCATCGACCTGTCTCAAACCGTTCAACTTCTGGAAGACTTGGCGCGCGCGGCAAAGTGAATTCAGCGGTTTCTTTCACCGGCAGGGTGAAAAGTGCGCGATGGGAACGAAAAGGTCAGGAAAAACGCTCTATATTAATTGAGTAACGTATGGAACTCTACGATCAGATTTACTCCCGCTATACGGTAGCTGAGGAGTCGAACGAAGTCCGGGCACAGTTTTACAAGCGAACCTACGCTTGGCTGGCGGGTGCGATTGCGGCGTTTGCGGTCTTGGAGGCCCTTGCGTTGCAGACCGCGCTTCCCACCACGCTCATGGGTTTGCTCAGCGGTCGGGGTGGCGTTCTCGTCTTCATGCTCGGCTATATGGGCATTGCCTGGGTTGCCGAAAACATGGCGAACAATGCCACCTCTCGCCCCGTGGCGATTGCGGGCATGAGCATCTATGTCCTTCTGCAAGTGGTGCTCTTTGCACCGATCTTGGCGATCCTCACCAAGACGGGTGGCGGCGCGGTGATTCCCGCTGCAGCGGTGCTCACAGGCGCCATCTTCATGGGTCTAACCGTGACCGCGTTCACCACGAAGCAAGACTTCTCGTTCATGCGAGCAGGCCTTACGATCTTCAGCTTCATTGCTCTAGGTCTCATCATCTGCTCGTTCGCCTTTAACCTGGCTCTTGGAGTCTGGTTCAGCGCGATCATGATCGTCTTCGCTTCGCTTTGTATCCTCTACCAAACCAGCCAGATCATCCACAAGTATCGAGCGGACCAAGAGATCGCCGCGGCGCTTTCGCTCTTCTCCAGCGTGATGCTTCTCTTCTGGTACATCCTTCGCTTCATGCGACGATAAGCCATTCGGCCAAGCCGACGAAAAGCCCTCGGGAAACCTCCCGAGGGCTTTTTGCTTTTACGAAGAAGATTCTCAAAAAAGGGCTTCATTTTGGAACGTGATAGTAATAGGCTCACGTTATATATCTATGAAAGCCTCAATTAGAGAGCATCAACCATGAGAAACATGATCGCTATCAACCCATTCGTCGGCCGCAGCATCGCTTCCGAAAACCCGCTTCGCGAGTTGGCACGCATGGAGCGAGCATTCGAACGACTTTTCGAATCCATTCAGCCCAACTCCGCCGAGCAGAACCGAACGGAGCCCATTCACCCCATCTCGGCAAACGTCACCGAGATCGAGGGTCGGTTCGAGATTCAAGCCGCTCTGCCCGGTTTCGGTCAGGAGGATGTCGAGGTGACGCTGGAGAAAGGGGTCCTCAAGATTCAGGCGGGTTTCAACACCCAACCGCAGAATGAGTCTCCAGACCAAGGGACCGAAGAGGTCGAAAGCGCAAACGTCGCGCCGGTCCAACCCCGCATCTGGCGCCGAGAACTGCTTCAGGGCAAGTTCCAACGCTCGTTCCAATTGCCGGAAGACCTAGACCCGGAAACCTTACACGCAAGCATGAAGAACGGAATGCTCACCGTCTCCTTCCGAAGGCTGGAGCCGCTGAAGCCGGAGACGGTCCGCATCCCGATCGCCTTCGGTGAGACTTCCAACTAATCCACCCCAATCCTCTCACTCAATCGAAAGACCCTGGCACGATCGCCGGGGTCTTTTCACGTATCATTGGGTGTGATGACGTTAGCCGCAGTAATGATGCTGGGCGCCCTCAACATGGGGCCAATGGGCTCGAGCGATCCAAAGCTCTCGCTCCAAGACATTCAAAAGACCCTGCCGGAGATCAAGCGAGAGTTTCGCGGAGTGTGGGTGGCAACGGTCGACAACATCGACTTTCCCTCCAAACGAACGCTCTCCACAGACGAGCAGAAAGCCGAACTGATCCGCATCTTCAACGTCTGCAAGGCAATGAACCTCAACGCGGTGATCTTCCAGATTCGCCCGAGCGCCGACGCTCTGTACGCCTCCAAACTGGAACCGTGGTCGGCCTATCTCACCGGGACGCAAGGCGAAGCTCCGAACCCCTACTACGATCCCCTGGCGTTCGCGGTCGAAGAAGCCCATAAGCGGGGCATCGAACTTCACTGCTGGTTCAACCCGTACCGAGCCACGCACCCGGCGCAAAAGTCGCCCAACGCTAAGAGCCACATCAGCAACACCAACCCGTCCGCGGTGCGTAAGTACGGCACCTACGAGTGGATGGACCCGGCGAGCCCGCTGGTGCAAAAGAGATCGCTCGATGTGATGCTGGACGTGGTGAAGCGCTACGACATCGACGGCGTTCACATTGACGACTACTTCTATCCGTATCCCATCACCGATGAGAACAAGAAGAAGGTTCCGTTCCCAGATTCCGACCTTTACGCAGCCTACAAGAGCAAGGGCGGCAGCCTAGGACTCAACGATTGGCGGCGCAAGAATGTCGATGATTTCATCGAGAAGTTGTACAAAGGCATCAAGTCCACCAAGCGATGGGTGAAGTTCGGTATCTCGCCGTTCGGCATCTATCGGCCCGGCTACCCAGAAGGCATCAAAGCGGGTATCGATCAGTACGACGAACTCTACGCCGACGCCTTAAAGTGGTTTGAAAAAGGGTGGTGCGATTACTACACACCCCAGCTGTACTGGCCGATCGCCCAAACCGCCCAGAGCTACCCCAAGCTGTACGATTGGTGGCTGAAGCAGAACAAGTCTAATCGACACCTTTGGCCGGGTAACTACACGGGTCGAACCAACCCGAAGGACGGCAACTGGCAAGCCCAAGAGGTGATCGACCAGATTGCGATCACGCGCAAAGGCAGCGAGGACGCGGGCAACATCCACTTCAGCATGAAGGCGTTCCTCAACAACTACAACGGAATCTTCGATGCGCTGAAGTCGGGACCCTACAAGGAGCCCGCTCTTGTGCCGGAAAGTCGCTGGCTGGGCGATCGGAAACCCGAGCGACCCGTCTACGGCGTCTCAGTGGATCTCCCCGATACCGGTCCAGACAAGCTTCGGATCGTGGTGAAGAGCGATCGCTACGGCCAAAAGACCGAGGAGATGTTCGCCTACTCGGTTGGCACCAAGAGCGGCTCGACCGTCACTTGGACCCCGTGGGACACCTTCGGAACCAAGGAAATGGTGGTGACGGGCAAGGGGCTCGGGAAGCCAACGCACGTTGCGGTTCGCGCCATTTCCAAGACCGGCATCGCCTCCGACCCGTTCATCGTCGAGCTCAAGTAACAAGAAACCAGGTTCGCGCTTTTTGCCCGACCCTGGAACCAACCCGCGCGGACATCCATTACGGGTCGCTGCGTATGAGTGAAGTTCGTATGGGTGAGATCCGGTTTGAGGATCGAGCGGAGCTTCTCGACTTAGCCGCTTCAACCGGACTTTTCTCGTTGGAAGAAGCGGCTGGGCTTCTGGGAAGTGTGATCGACGGGTTGACCGACGGATCCTTGCCGCCCGGTCACACCGCGATCGCGGCGACAAGCGAAAGCGGAAGAATTGCTTCCTGGGCATACTTTGCTCCCGATCCCTACGCCGAAGGGGTTTGGAACCTGTGGTGGATCGGAGTTCATCCTTCGTTCCATAGATTGGGAATTGCCACAAGCATGCTTCGGGAGTTTGAACGACGGGTAAGGGAACAATCAGGCCGAGTTTTGATTGTCGAAACGAGCGATCACGAGGCGTTAAGTCCCGCCAGGGCACTCTACTTGCAGAACGGATACGGGGAACGGGGTCGGGTGCCGGACTTCTACGGACCGGGCGATTCCAAGGTCATCTTCTCCAAGTCGCTCTCCTAGAGTGCCCCAAAAAACCGGCACGGGACGCACAAGCGATCCGGGAAGGGGTTGAGCAAGAAGAATCGGGCGAGGATTCTTCCGCCTATTCCATAATCATTCAGGCCGCCCCAATCCTTAACGATCAAGGGTCGGCCTGAATCACGTCTGCCGAGCGTATTCGGTAGCAGGGAAGAGAATGAAAGGCCTCGTCGAAGAAATCCAGCGTCGTAAGACCTTTGCCATCATCTCGCACCCTGACGCCGGCAAGACCACGCTCACCGAGAAGCTGCTGCTCTACGCAGGTGGAATTCAGATGGCGGGTTCGGTGAAGGCTCGCCGAAACCAGCAGAAGGCCACCTCTGACTGGATGGAGCTAGAAAAGCAGCGGGGCATCTCCGTCACCTCTACGGTTCTTCAGTTCGAATACGAAGGGTACGTGCTGAACCTGTTGGACACCCCCGGTCACAACGACTTCAGCGCCGACACTTACCGAACCCTCACCGCCGCCGACAGCGCGGTGATGCTTATCGACAACGCCAAGGGCGTGGAAGCGCAGACCAAAAAGCTCTTCGCCGTCTGTCGGCAGCGAGGCATCCCCATCTTTACGTTCATCAACAAGATGGACCACCCCGGAATCGGTCCTCTCCCACTTCTAACCGAGGTAGAGGACGTACTAGGTATCCGCAGCGTGCCCGTCAACTGGCCCATCGGTCAAGGCGATGAGTTCCGAGGCGTCTTCGATCGCCATAGCAAACAGGTTCACCTGTTCGAAAAGACCGCGCACGGAGCAACCAAGGCGGCAACGATGGTTCTCAGTCTCGACGATCCCGAACTGATCACCCTCCTCGGGGAAAAGCTCTACGACCAACTCCAAGAAGATATCGAACTCTTGGATATCGCGGGAGAAGAGCTAGACATGGAGCGTGTATTGCGTGGAGAACTCACGCCCGTCTTCTTTGGATCGGCGATCACCAACTTCGGCGTCGAGCCTTTCCTGAAGCGTTTCCTGACCATGGCTCCCGGTCCCACGGCTCGCCCCACAGACAAGGGTGAGATGGCAACCGATGCTCCGTTCAGCGGGTTCGTTTTCAAGATTCAGGCGAACATGGACCCGAACCACCGAGACCGAATCGCGTTCATGCGAATCGTCAGCGGCAAGTTCGAGAAAGACATGGAAGCCACCCATGCCCGCACAGGCAAGAAGCTTCGACTCTCGCGCCCTCAACGATTGTTCGCACAGAGCCGGGAAACCGTAGAAGAGGCTTACGCGGGCGATATCATCGGCCTTTCCAACGTTGGCGCCTTCCTTCTGGGCGATACCCTCTTAGCCGAAGGGAAGCAAGTGTTTAACGAGGTTCCGCACTTCATGCCGGAGACGTTCGTGCTCCTCCGATCGCTGGACGTGGGCCGACTGAAGCACTTCGAAAAGGGCGTTTCTCAGCTTTGCGAAGAAGGCTTGGTCGACCTGTACTGGGACAAACGGTCGCAGTCTCGAGACCCCATCTTGGGCGCAGTTGGTCGCCTGCAGTTCGATGTCGTGCAGTTCCGTTTGGAGGTTGAGTACGGCGTTCGAACCGTGGCAGAACCGCTGAGCTTCGAGATGTTCCGCTGGATCGAGGGCGACTGGGATTCGGTCAAGGGTGTCTACTGGGCGCAGTACGGTCGACCGGTGGAAGACGATCACGGCAACCTTGGTGTCTTGCTGCAAAACGAGCGTTCGATGAACTTCTTGCTCGCAAACAACAAGGGCCTGACCTTCTTAGAGAGAAGGCCAGGCACCTAGCGTTCGAAGTTACTTCGACTTCGCTTCCAAGATAACGATCGATCCAGCGGGAACGGTGACCTGTAGGTTGCCAGACACCGTGCCCAGCTCCTTGGATGCGATCTGAACTTTCATCGACTCCCGATTGGTCGCTCTCGGGTCACCCGCCAGTCGGTGTTCGGTCACCTGCAGCGAGCCCGCCACGGGTAGCTTGATGCGAACCGGGACGTCGCCGCTCAGTCGACGAGAAAGCAGAATCACCGACCATCGGGTACCGTCTCGCATGGCATACGCGCCAATCGCGTCGAACGTGTCCTTCCCGCGAGTCACCTTCGGGGAGCCCGTCACCGTCAGCGACATCAGATCGCCCGAAGCGAACTTGTTGCGCATCTTAAGCGCAAGCCAACCCGGCGTGGGTCGAAAACCGCGTGCGAAGTCGGTATGGCTGTTCCAATACGATCCCTGCCCGTAGCCAAGGAACGCCTGATCGGTGTAGCCGTAAGCGTACGATCCCATCCAGCTGTCCAGCGCGGCAACCGCCATGGCAAGGCTCTTCCCGTACCGCTCGTTCACTTCCACCACGTCGGCGGGAGCAGAACCCGGAAGGGCGTATCCACTCGGGCCGCCTTCGTAAGCCACAAGGTCGTACGCTCGACCAGATTCGTTGAGCTTGCGCCAGGGCTTGCTCCATCCTTTCACGCTTGGTTCCATGCCTTGGACCCACCCGAGGAGCGTGGCTTGAATCCCGGCGTCGTCGTACGTCTTCTGGCTGGAATCGCCCGTCTCCCACTTCGGACCCACGTAGTTGGCATGCCCCAAACCGTCCACGTGTGGGTTTCGAACGAGCGCCTCTTCTCCATAGCCAGAGACCTTGCCGGAATCATCGATATCGCCGTTGTAGAACGCGCCAAGGACGAACTTGATCTTGTTATCGAGTTTCAGAGCCGACCATTCCGGTCGTCTCTTCATGCTCTCGACAAGGTGCCGGGTGAACAAACCGTATTCCGGTCCACCTTGGGTGACCGCGTTTCGAGTCGCAAAACCCAGCCAGTCATCGGTAACCGCCCCGTTGTGCCAAGTTTCATTGCCAAACTCAATGCGAATGTGCCGGAAAGTGTCGGTCCAGGGCTTTCCATGACCCCGTTGCGTGTACCGGCGATAAGCCCACGGCTTGCCCTTCGGAACATCTTTCGCCGGATCGTACGGAACCGCTAAATACTCCACTAAGTTCGCCCAATCTTGCTCGGAATGCAAGATGTGTTGAAGCACCAGGTACGGCGTCATCCGCGTCTCCGGCGAATCCCCCGTTTGTTCATCGAACATGAGCGCCATGGGCAGAGTCATCTCCATGGTCTCGCTCACCTGGGTGTACCAATCCACTTGAACGCCTGAATTAGCGTGCCAACTCAGAATGGAGTCCATGGTCGCATTCCGATTCAAGAACCAGATACGGTGAGTGCCTTTAGGACCTTTGCTCGGTTGACTGTCGATGAGTTCCTGCAGAACCGTTTTGTTAGGGGAATACGGCTTGGTCAGCTCGGATGGATCGTCCACCCGAAACACCCGCGCGTTGTCCATCCATA
>CAYYJX010000030.1:0-36029 GCA_964471545.1 uncultured Fimbriimonas sp.
CACTTGAGGAAGAGGCCCGCGGCCAGAACAAGATCGGCACGACCTCCCGTGGAATCGGCCCGGCGTACCAGGACAAGGTTGCCCGAATCGGTATCCGAGCCGGGGAACTGGTGGACGAGAAGCGCTTCCCAATTCGCCTGAAGGAAGTTCTTGACGTCAAGAACCGACTTCTCCAAATGTTTGGCAAAGAACCGATTGCCTACGAGCCACTTCTTGCCGAGTACCAAGCCTATGCCGCTCGGTTGAAGCCTTACGTGAAAGACATCGAGCCGATTGTTCAAGAGGCGGTCTATTCCGGCAAGAAGGTCCTTTTCGAAGGCGCGCAGGGCACTTTCTTGGACCTCGATAGCGGCACCTATCCGTATGTCACTTCATCTCACCCTGTTGCCGGAGGCGCATGCCTCGGAACGGGAGTTGGACCCCGAGACATCCACTCCGTCCTAGGCGTTTGCAAGAGCTACACCACCCGAGTCGGATCGGGTCCGTTCCCTACGGAGCTCACCGACGAGGTGGGCGATCACATTCGGACGATCGGTAAGGAATTCGGAACGACCACCGGTCGTGGACGCCGTATTGGCTGGCTCGACCTGGTTGCTCTCAAGCACTCTTGTCGATTGAACTCCCTTTCGGGACTGGTGGTCACCCGACTGGACATCCTCTCTGGATTCAAAACCATTCAAGTCTGTGTGGGATATGAGCTTGACGGTGCGCGCATCGACTACCTGCCCGGAGATGTTGATACGCTCAGCCGAGTGAAGCCCGTTTATCAGGAGTTCGAAGGCTGGGAGGGAGATCTTCGCCAAGCTCGGAAGGAATCAGACCTTCCGGAATCGACTCGCGCCTATCTAAAATTCATGGCGGAGTACACGGGAACGCCGGTTGCCATCGTCAGCGTAGGCCCGGATCGAGCCGAAACGATCGTATTGCAAGAGAACCTCATCTGGGGTTGAACTTAATGAAAATCTGGGCGTTTGGCTTCTTGGGTCGCAAGACCTAATAGGCCAACCGCCCTTATTCGGAAACGCGTAAGCCGTAGGGTTGGTAGGCTCTATATGAACATGTGGGGAATTCGAAGTATCGCTGTCGCCGCCGGAATGGTGGTGATCGTCTCGTCGGGGATGGCCGTCCAGGGGTCCGGGGGATCCAAGATCACCTTAGACGAAGCACTTCAGATGGCGAGGAAGAACAATGGCACGATCCAGGCTGCTCGATTAGACGTGAAAGCAGCCCGAGAGCGGCTTCTGGTGACGTACGCAAGCTTCTTCCCAACAATTACGCCTTCGTTTATTTATAACGACACCCGCCGTGAGATTGCGGACAACCAGTTCGGAAACCAGCGACTCGCGTTCGTTCAAAACTCGACCCAGGTTCAGGCTAATTACACGATTCTTGATTCGGGCAGTCGGTCTTACAACTACACCGCTAGTCGTAAGCAATGGCGAGCGCAAGAGTTTCAAGCCATCCAAACCATTCGACAAACCCTGTTTTCCGTCCACCAATCGTATTTGGAAACGCTGCGTGCTCAAGAGCTTCAGCGAGTCGCAGATTCTCAGGTAGAGCGCGCCCGAACCGTACTCGCTCAAACTGAGGCGCGTGTCAATGTAGGAGACGCCGCAAAGAGAGACATCCTTCAAGCCAAGGCGGACGAACTCAACGCGAAGGTCAGCGCGATCACCGCCAAGAACCGCATTGCCACCAACCTAGCAACGCTCAAGGCCGCGATCGGCTGGGCAGACACCGAATCGAACCCCGCACTGGGTCAACTCGAGAATCCTCAGCCAATGGCGACTCGCGGAGATCTGAACACAGTGTTGGCAAAGGCGCTGAAAGAGAGACCGGATCTGAACGCACAGCGTCAGCGAGTCGGTCAGCAAGAAGAGACGATGCGGATTGCCGAGACCGAGGTTGGGGTCGAGTATTCCCTGAGCTTTAACTACAGTTTCCAGATCACTCCGGAAAGTCTTGCCAACCAAACGCTTTCGTTTAACGCGCGATATCCGCTTTTCGATGGTGGCAGGGTCAAGGCGCAGCTTCGAGAGCGACGAGCTTCTTGGAAGAGCGCTCAAGAATCCCTGGCGCAAGCCGAGCGAGATGCGAAGGCAGAAGTCGAGCAGGCGTATGTCACTTTCGAGCAGAACAAGTCTCGAATGGATGCAGCTAAGCTAGCCGTTGAAGCCGCCCGTCTCAACTACGATGCCGCCGTTGAATCGCAACGGCTTGGTGCTTCGAACTTGATCGACGTCTTAACCGCACAAGTTTCGCTCGTCACCTCCGAGACGAACTACATCGAAGCGTTGTACGACACGTTGATTTCCGAACTCCGGCTGAAACTGGCGACAGGGCAACCTATCCCAGGAGAATGACGCCTCCGCGCCCAAGAGGCGCACCGCTGAAAATATGAAGAAGATAGCCTGGCTTGTTGGAGCAGTTGTGATCGTTGGAGGCGGCTTTTATGCCGCCTTCAAGGGGTCTGGAGAGACCGCACCCGAGATCGAATATCGGTACGAGGAAGTCAAGAAAGGCGAACTCGTCCGATCGATCAGTGCCACTGGGCTTATCGTCGCCCTCACTTCGGTCGACGTGAAGTGTAAAGCGGGTGGCAACCTCGTGCAGCTCGCGGTCGATGAAGGATCGGTTGTCAAGAAAGGGCAACTGATCGCGGTGATCGATCCTGCAGATACTCAGTCGGTATACGATCAGGCCCAAGCCGACCTCAATTCGGCGATCGCACGCGCCTCGCAGGCAGAGGAAAACCTGAAGATCCAGGCCCAAACCGCAAAGAACGATGTGGCAGACGCGGAGCTTGCGGTGAAGATCGCGCAGGTTCGTCTTGAGCGGGCTCAAATCGATAACAAGCGGCAACCGGAAGTCTCCAACAGCGCGGTGGAAACAGCAAAGGCTAACTACGATGCCGCCGTTGCGGCTCTTCGACGACTCGAAGAGGTTCAAGGCCCTCAACAACGCCGAGAAGCCTCGGGTGCCGTCGACCAAGCACGCGCAAACCGAGACACCGCTGCCGCGAATCTAGATCGCCAAAAGCAACTTCTAGAGAAGGGCTTCGTGTCCATCGCCGTTGTCCAGGCTGCCGAAGCACAACTCGCCGCCGCAAAAACCGCATTTGACAACGCTGTGCAGCGCCAAGGGACGCTCGATAAAGACATCGCGGCCCAAATGCGCGATGCGAAGCTGACGGTCGATCGCACTCAAGCCGCTGTTCAACAGGCAAAAGCCAACCTCGCGCAGAACGACCTTGCGCGCGTATCCGTTGCTGAAGCCCGGCGTGGACTGGAGCAAGCAAAGGTCGCCCTGGAGCGAGCGAAAGCCAACCAGCGATTAGTCGAGGTTCGCCGCAAAGACATCGTTGCCGCCCAAGCGGCAACCGTTCGAAACCGAGTTGCTCTGGACAACGCAAAGGTTCAGTTGGACTCCACAACGGTTCTCGCGCCGCGAGACGGTGTGGTCACCAAGAAGTACATCGAAGAGGGCACGATCATTCCGCCCGGTTTGAGCACTTTCGCTCAAGGGACGAGTATTGTTCAGCTCAGCGATGTCACTCAGCTTTTCGTAGAGTGCGCGGTTGACGAAGCGGATATTGGAGCGGTGCGCAACGGTCAAAACGTTCGCATCACCACCGAAGCCTTCCCCGGCGAGAGCTTTGATGGAGTGGTAGAGCGCGTAAACCCTTCGGCAGTCACCGAACAAAACGTTACCGCCGTGAAGGTTCGCGTCCGGGTCGCTGAAGGGAAGCGCCCGGCCATCGTTCCGGGAATGAACGCTACTTGTGAGTTCATCACTCTGCAGAAGACCGATACGCTTTTGGTTTCTTCTCAGGCAATCCAGAACGAAGATGGCAAAACCTTTGTTGAAGTGAAAACAGCGGATCCCCTTAAGCCAGAGCGGCGAGAGGTCAAGATCGGCGAAGTTGGAAACGAAGGCACCGAGATTCTCGAAGGATTGAAAGAGGGCGAAGAAGTGGTAATCGCCAAGATCGACCTTGCCCAAGAGCGCGAAATCCAGAAGAAAATGACGGAAGCGCAAGAGGGTGGCGGATTGGCAGGCGGCGGTGGTCAAAGACCAGGTCAGCGACCGCGAGCACGCGCTCAAGCGAGATAAGGAGCAACCTGTATGAACCTGTTTGACTCGATTCTCAGCGCACTTCGAGCGATCGGAGCGAATAAGCTCCGATCGGCTCTGACCATGCTTGGCGTGGTCATCGGCGTCGGTTCCGTCATCGCCATGATCGGAATCGGCGAGGGAACCAAGGCGAAGTCGATCGAGAACATTCAGGTGATGGGCACCAACATGCTCATCGTCATGCCCAACTGGCGACGTGGAGGAGTTGGCGGAGGACCCAATGAGATTCCGACTCTCAAGGACGAAGACGTTAGCCTTCTGAAAAAGGAAGTGCCCCTTATTACGCTCGTCTCGGGGACGGTTGGTTCTCGTGCAAACGTGAAGCACCGCAACCTAACCTACTTCACCCAGATCACGGGGGCTGAACCTCAAATTGCGGTGATCCGTAACGCGACCAAGATGCTTCAAGGCACTTGGTACACGAAGGAAGACGAGATCGCCGCCAATCGTGTTTGCGTGCTCGGTTACCTTGCCTACGACGAACTGTTTAAAGGCGAGAATGCGATCGGTACAACGATTCGGATCCGCAACCAGAACTTCACCGTGGTTGGCGTGGTCAACTACAAGGGTGGTTCTGGCATGTGGAATCCAGACGACCAAATTTACATTCCCCTTGCCACCGCAAAGACCCGACTTCTGGGGCGCACGAATATCGACTCCATCGTGATGCAAGGGTCCCAAACCGACTTGCTCCCGCGGATGCAGCAACAGGTAGAAGAAGCTCTCGGTCGGAAGCGAAAAAACTCCAGCGGTGAGCCACTTTTCCGCGTCATCAACCAGGGCGAGTGGATTGAGCAGATGGAGACTCAGACCCGGTTGCTCTCGATCCTACTTGCGGGCATCGCTTCGATTTCCCTTCTGGTGGGTGGCATCGGGATCATGAACATCATGCTTGTCTCCGTAACCGAGAGGACGCGTGAAATCGGGCTCAGAAAGGCCATCGGCGCTAAGCGGGAGACGATTCTCAGTCAGTTCTTGCTGGAGTCTGTGGTGATGTGTCTTGTAGGAGGCATCTTGGGCATCCTGCTCGGCCTAGGGATGGTCAACATTGTCGCCCAGCAAATGAAGGTGCCGCCTGCCGTAAACTCCACCGCCATCGCCATGGCGTTCGGCTTCTCGGCATTCGTGGGTCTGTTCTTTGGACTCTATCCGGCGATCCGCGCGAGCAACCTGCAACCTATCGAGGCTCTAAGGTACGAATAACTGCGTCCAACGACCTAATCTGAAACCATCAAGACCTGTGATCGAGTAGAGAAAACAACATGAGCAAACCCGTAATCGAAGTGAAGGGCCTATCCAAGCGATATGTCATGGGCGACCAAGTGGTGAACGCCCTTAAGGATGTGGACCTCACGATTGAACAGGGTGAGTTTGTGGCGATCATGGGTCCATCGGGTTCTGGTAAGTCCACGTTCATGAACCTGATCGGCTGTCTGGATCGACCGACGGCGGGTGAGTACTTCCTAGACGGCAAGAACGTCGCCCAAATGAACGATAACCAGCTTGCCGAAGTCCGGAACACCTACATTGGCTTCGTCTTCCAAAACTTCAACCTTCTGCCGCGAACCAGCGCGATCAAGAACGTCGAACTGCCGCTCATGTACGCAGGCGTCAGAAATCGGGCTGAAAGGGCACAGAAGGCCTTAGAGATCGTGGGTCTCGGTCAACGGGTTCACCACAAGCCAAGCGAGCTGTCCGGTGGTCAGCAGCAGCGTGTTGCGATCGCTCGTGCCATCGTGAACAACCCGGTCCTGATTCTTGGTGACGAGCCGACCGGAAACTTGGATACGCGAACCTCGGAGGAGATCATGTCCGTCTTCCAAGATCTGAACGGAGAGGGCAAGACGGTCGTCATCGTGACCCACGAAGAAGACATTGCTCGCCACTGCAAGCGAATCATTCGCTTCCGCGACGGACGCATTCTTGTGGACGAGCGGGTCGAAAATCCGATCAATGCGAAGGACATCATTGCCGAGCTCGAGGCAGAAGCGCTGGCAAAAGAAGCCGAGCGAGCCGCTTTCTCGCACTAAGGTTCTTTCCTTGTCGGGAATCCTTGCGCGGGGATTACTTCGCGGGAATTTCAAGGCAGAGGTCGGGGGAGAGGTACGAAGAGTCGGTTTCTCCCAGGTCGTCTTTTCCGTCGATTCCTACCGAGTAGACCAGAAACTCTCGTCCGTCACTACGGTACACGAACGGGTACCCGCTGTACGGGTCTTGAATCTCTGTGGGCGGGAATCCTTTGAGATTCCTAGGCACACTGCCTTTGCTCTTTGCCTGCGCCAACAGAGAAGCATAGACGGCGAGCAGTCGAGTTCTCGCGACGCTCGCGTCGTGAATGCCCAGCATAGCCCGACCCCCACTCAACAATGCTCGGCGTAGGGTGCGAAACTTCCTAGAACCAAGGTCGAAGTCCGTGCCTCGTTTTGGCACCGCAAGGCGCGCGTCAGATCGGAGACTCTGCTCGTATTCGTCGATCTCCTTGAGCCTCTCTTTAAAGAAACTCGCCGCCTCGGAAGACTTCATCTTGCTAACCCGCGTCAGGTCATCTTCAAGGCCTTTGCCCAGGGTTCCAATCAGGGTGGGCATGGATGATTCTCGAAACGCCTTCTGAACCAACGAGAGCCCCATTCGAGAGCGATACGCTTCATGGAGAGCGGTCGACTCTAGCGGAGGCTTGATCTTCAGTGCGGCCGTGACCACCTGGTTGAGACGATTTAACTGTCCGGCGCCAAGTTTTCTGAGAGCAGGCAGCAGGGCGCGACGGCAGTCATCGGAGATGCCAAGACCAAGACTAAGCGTTTCAGCGTCTCCCCCGGAAAGATGCAGTCCGAAGCGGAGTCCTATGCGATATTGAGCGATCGCCGCGTCATAGTCCTCAGCCTTCACCGCGCGTTCTATGCGCCACGCGAGCACTCGGCCGATCATGCGCCACCCTTTCAGCGGATAGTCCGTGGTCTGGAATCCCTGGGGTTTGTAGTCAAATCGACATTCAGAGGTCGCAGCTTGCGTCAACTGATTCCAAACTTTGAGAACGACCGCTTCCGATTCTTGCTTCTGCCTGGGGAAGAAGGTGGTGCGGTTGATGTGCTTCGACTCGGCTTCGATGCGCCTTCCCGCTTCCATGTAAGCCTCGAAGGAACGTCGCTCTCGATCCGTGCGCTCGGTAGGCGGAAGGTCGGTGGGGATAGGATCGAAAACCACCTCTTTGGCGGCGGAGCACCCACCAAGAGCAAGGGAGAGCAAGACGCCTCCCAACGCGATACCTCGACCAGACAACCGTTTCCTCTCCATCCGTGGCTGAGAAACCTCTTCACCATTTAAGCATCTTTTGCAGGGATCTCCCATCATTCCCGACAGATCGGTAACATGAACGGGATGAAAGGAGTGATTCTCGCCGCCGGAAAGGGAAGCCGGCTGTATCCCGTCACGCACATCATCCCTAAGCCACTCCTCCCGCTGGCTAACCGGATGACCCTCGCTTACGCTTTTGAGAAGCTCAAAGAGATGGGCGTTCACGAGATCTGCGTGGTTGTGGGAGAGAACGAGAATGCGATGAAGGAGGCTCTCGGAGACGGCTCTTCATTCGGTGTATCGCTTTCGTATGTTCGGCAGCCAGAGCCGAAGGGGCTTGCCCATGCCGTCTCGTTCACGAAAGAATTCGTGGCGGGCGATTCCTTCGTTTTGTATCTTGGAGATGCGATCTACAGCGACGGTTTCGTTGCGCTCAAGCAGCGGTTCGAAGAATCCGGATGCGCCAATTTGAACTTGGTGAAGCCCGTTCCGGATCCCGAACGGTTTGGCGTAGCAAACGTGGAAGGGGATCGGATAATCAAGCTGGTCGAGAAGCCGAAGCAGCCTGAAAGCAACTTGGCAATGGCTGGGCTTTACTTCTTCGGGCCGCAATTATGGGAGATCCTTCCCGACCTTCAGCCGAGCGGTCGCGGGGAATATGAGATCACGGATGCCATCCAAATGTTGATCGATCGGGGCAATACCGTTCTGGCAGGTCTCTACGAAGGCGCCTGGTTCGATACGGGCACGTTGGATTCGTTCCTAGAAACCAGTGCCTACCTTTCGAACAATGGACCTCTGGTGGCTGAATCGGCTTCCGTTTCGGGCGCGGTTGGCACCAAGGTTGTGATTGGTGACGGTGCGACGGTCGAGTGCGAGTCGATTGAAGACTCGGTTGTCCTGCCCGGGGCAAAGGTCAAAGTTAACGGAGTGATCCGACATTCGGTCTTGGGCGGAGAAGTCACTCTCACCGAGTCCGCCGAGAGCGTAATTTTGCACGGCGACTACAAGGGTTGACCTTAAAGCAACCTGAGCGGTTGCCAAAGAGGGGGGCATTGCCCTCCTTTTTGGTGCCTCCGAGTGGGAGCCGCGTGACGGCAATCGCGAGAAAAAGGGGCTTAAAAAAAACAAAAGGGCGGACCCGTTAGGGTCGGCCCTTCTGCCTCGCTAAATGCGTAAGCGTGAACTTACTTAGCGTCGCCGCCTGCGGCTGCGCCCTCAGCACCTGCTGCGGGAGCGTTCGTGTTGTTGGCTGCGGCATCACCGCCACCACTGCAACCGGCAAGCACGCCACCGATCACGCCAAGCACCATAACGATCGTCAAAAGCTTCTTCATATTGTTTCTCAACACCTCCTAGACTTGTTTATTTGATGGGCTCAGGATTGGTTTCCCTCTCCTGCATCCCGATCATTATAGAGTTACGAATCGAAAATGCGCAAGGATGCGCAAAAAACGTTCCTCGTGATATTCTGTGAAGACAATGTTTGGGGCTTTATCATCCCAAACGCGCCCGGAGGCGATCCTGGCCGCTGCTAGCGGTTCGTTCGTTCGCGCCTCACAAGACCTAGCCGCCGCCGCATTTGCCGCCTCGGCCCGTCGTCGCGCCGCCCGCCGTATTGTGCGGGGAGCCGTCGACTTTGCGGCTTAATCCGGCTCCCCCGAGTTTTCAAGCCGCTTTCGGTCGATTCCAGACCCACGATTTTCCATTCAACAAGCACCGAACCCATGCTCAAATTTGATCAGATCAAGTCGCTAGACGACGAATTCGTGATACCTACCTACAACCGAATGCCCGCACTCTTTGTTCAGGGTGCAGGTTGTTCGCTTTGGGATAACCGAGGCAACGAGTATCTCGACCTCTTAGCCGGCATCGCCGTATGCAATCTCGGCCACTGCCACCCTGCCGTCGTTGCCGCCATCACCCGCCAAGCCCAACAGCTGATCCACGTTTCCAACTTGCTGCTAACTGCTCCGCAGGCTCAGCTCGCAGAGAAGCTCTGCCGCATTTCCGGCATGGAAAAGGTTTTCTTTGCCATCTGCGGAGCCACTGCAAACGAGACAGCCCTCAAAATTGCCAAGAAGCACGGGGCTACGAAGCGTCCGGATGGCGACTATCAGATCATCACGCTCCAACGCTCGTTCCATGGTCGAACTCTGGGTTCGATTTCGGCCACCGGACAGCGTAAGTATCAACGACCGTTCGAGCCTTTGATTCCCGGATTCGTCCACATTCCCGCAAACGATATTCAGGCCCTGCGCGAGGCTTTCTCGCACAAAACGGCGGCGGTGTTGTTTGAGCCGATCATGGGTGAAGGCGGCGTGCAAGAGCTCAGCACAGAGTTCCTGAAAGAAGCCGAAAATCTTTGCCGGGAGCACAACGCTCTGTTCATGCTCGATGAAGTGCAATCGGGAATGGGACGAACCGGCAAATGGTTTGCGTTCCAGCATCACGGCGTGCGCCCCGACGTTCTTTGTTTGGCGAAAGGTCTGGGCGGAGGCGTTCCTATTGGCGCTTGTCTCGTGGGAGGCAAGGCGACTGGAATTTTGGAGCCCGGCGATCACGGTGCAACTTTCGGTGGCAACCCTCTTTCTTGTTCGGCTGCGCTAGCGGTTATCGAAACCATTGAGCACCAGGATCTGCTTGGTCACGTTGAGAAAGTTGGTGCCTACTTCAGAGAGAGGCTCCAAGGCTTGGGTCCGATCGTCGAGAAGGTGAAAGGCCACGGTCTCATGCTGGGTCTGGCTCTCACCGAACCAAAGGCCCGAGACATCGTCCGCGAGTGTCTGGAAAAGCGTCTGATCATCAACGCGACTGACGAGAACACCCTAAGATTCGTGCCGCCGCTCATCATCACCATCGAGCAGGTCGATGAAGCGATCGCGATCCTTGCTTCGGTTCTGGGCGTGGACGCGGCGAAACCCGTGGACCGAGTCGTGGCGGCTCGACCCAGCACGGAGTACCGAGACGTTCTGTCCATTGATGACCTGACCGACCAGCAACTCGAGGATCTTCTGGATCTTGCCGCCTACAGCAAACAGCGGCGGAAGCTTGCGCCCAGCGCCATCACCCCGGTCGAGAACCGATCGGTTGCGATGCTGTTCGAGAAGCAGTCCCTCCGAACCCGATTCTCCTTCGAGGTCGCCATTCGCGAACTGGGAGGCCATCCGGTCTATCTCGGCAAGAGCGAGGTCGGCATGGGTTCGCGCGAAGCCGTGAAGGATGTGGCGATGAACCTGAGTCGATGGTCTTCCATGGTGGTCGCACGACTTTACTGGCACAAGCATCTTAAGGAACTCGCCGAGTTCTGCGATGTGCCGGTGGTGAACGCCCTCACCGAATGGGAGCACCCTTGCCAGGCGCTTGCGGACGTGATGACGGTCCGCGAAAGGTTCGGTTCAGACAAGGTGAAAATTGCCTATGTAGGCGATGCGAACAACGTCGCTCGCTCGCTGGCTAAGCTCGCCACCCGGTTGGGCTATCCGGTCTCGATCGTTGGACCGGAGAACTTCCGACTTGAGCCGCTAGAGGGTCTCACCCAGACGGCGAACATCGAAGAGGGGCTTGCCGATGCCAAGGTGGTTTACACCGATGTCTGGGTCTCGATGGGTGACGAGCACGAGCAAGAACACCGAATGCGCGTCTTCGAATCGTTCCAGGTCAATCGACGAATGATGTCGATGGCAGACAAGGATGCGGTGTTCATGCACTGTCTCCCGGCTCGCCGAGGACTTGAGGTCACGGACGACGTGATCGACGGCGTTGGCAGTGTCGTGAACGATCAGGCCGAAAACCGTCTCCACGCGCAGAAGGCGCTCCTTCAAAGAATCTTGGGTCTCTAAAGGCCTCTTTCATCGGCACCTAGCGGTTGTACTAGGTGCCGATATTTCTTTGTTAAGGCGGGTTTAACGATGTGCCTGTAGAATTACGGGTTCACCCAGGCATCCTTGCTTGTTTTGCATTTTGAACCTGAAATTGGCACGAATACGCTTTTTATACTGCCAACTGTCAAATGTTTTTTGCATTTGCATTTTTGGTGGAAGATGAAAAAAGCCCTGCTTTTTCTTTTGTGTGCGATTGGGCCCGCTTCTTACGGTCAATCGGTGGCTAACCTCTGGAACAGTTCGATCGGTTTGAACCGCTACGAACAAAACTTCGACACTCTCCCGAATACACCTCCAGTCTCTCCTCAGCAGCCAATTACCTTCGCTGGTACATCACAGCTCATGGACCTTGGTACGACCATTGGTTCATCGATGTCAGGCTGGTATTTGGTCTCCAACAACAGCTCGGGGACCACGGGCCGACAACTTCTAGTTTCTACGGGATCGACTTCGACCGGTAACTTCTATTCGTACGGCTCAGCTGGGAGTACGGATCGAGCGTTGGGTTCGCTTACATCGAGTGGAAGCCTAAAGAGCTCGCGAATCCTTCGCATCCGAAACAACGGAGCGACTTCGTCCATCTCCGGCCCAGGCGTCATTGAATTCAAATGGTTTGTGGAGCAATGGAGATCAGGCACGACGGGTAGCGATTTCCAGTCCTTTGACTTTAGCTTCCAGCCTGCTGCGTACACCCTCACTGCCTCAGATGGACTTGCAAACGTAGGGACAGGAATCTGGACGCGAAATAACCTGAAGATTCGTGCGAGCGGGGGCAACCCGGTTGATGAGAATACGCCTGGTACCTACGACGATGATCTGGGCGTGATGCCTGCTTCCCACAATGTCTCCAACCTAGGACCGGGTGGAGAGTCGGCGCTCAACGGAAATACATTCCGCGCTGTACGCGTCGGGCAGATCCACAGTAGTTGGGCACCCGGAACCGATCTTCTTCTTCGATGGAATGACGTTGATTCGAGCGGATCGGATCACGGTTTCGCCATCGACGACGTTAAGGTTGTCCCCGAGCCCGCGACGATGGCGATGTTCGCAATCGGTCTCGGCGGATTGATCCGAAAGCGTCGCAAGTAATCCCGAGGCGAGCCCTCCACCTTGCCTCCTGAGATCCCTCAGGGGGCTTTTTCATGCTTGACTCGGCTTGAACCGGTAATCATTACTAGGTCACCCGCAAAGTGTTAAGAGGCGGGCGCCGGTATTCTTCTGCGTAATGTTTTTGTCTTCGGCGCGAGATTCGCGCGCTCTTCTGCTTTCTAGGGTTTTGCTCTCCGGATTCCTCGTATCAGCCGGGCTTACCGCTGAGGCGCAACTGCGAGCCGCCACTTGGAACATCACAAACTACAGCTCTGGTCGTGCGAGCGCATTCCGAACCGCGATCTTCAACGAGTTTCAAGGTCGTTCCTTCAACCCGGATGTCTTGGTGCTTCAGGAGCTTCAAGGCTCAACGGCGCTCACGAACTTTCTGAACATTCTCAACACCACGCCTGGTCAAGAGAACCAATGGGCGGCGGCACCGTTTCTTGATACGGGCGATACCGACTCGGGAATGGTCTACCGAAAGAACAAGATCGATTACATTTCCCGAGTGAACATCGCGGGGGACCCGCGAGCGACCCAACGTTACGATTTCCGATTAAAGGGCTATCAGGCGGGCAGCAGCACCAACCCGAACGTCTCCTTCTACTCTTCGCACTGGAAGGCCGGCAGTGGGACCGACGACGAGGCTCGACGACTGGTCGAAGCGACCAATATTCGCACCGACGCCGCGAACCGACCCGCGGGTACGCACGTTCTCATCGGTGGAGACTTCAACGTTCAAACCAGCGGAGACGATGCGTACAAGCAACTGTTAGACGCGTCCGTGTCTCGGCCGGGTGGAGCGTTGACTGCAGGGCGGTTCTTTGACCCGATCAACTCTTCGTACACGTCTGGCGGTGGCAACATCACGTGGAACAACAACAACACGTATCGATTCCTGCACACCCAAGACCCCTACGGAGCGGGCGGCATGGACGATCGACTCGACTTCATGCTCGTCGGTGGTTCGCTACGAGACGGCAAGGGTTTGGAATACATCGGATCCACAACGGCGGCCTACAGCGGGACCACCTGGAACGATACGAACCATTCTTACAGAGTGTGGGGCAACGATGGCGGATCGTTTAACTCGACCTTGCGAGTGTCCAATAACACGATGGTCGGACCGGATATCGCTCAAGCCCTCATCGATTCGATCGGAAACACGAATCCGAGCAACACCGGCGGACACTTGCCCGTGTTCTTGGACCTAAAGGTTCCTGCCGACCTCACGGCGGGTGCTTCGGCGCTCAACTTTGGCGAAGTGGCGATCAACGACACCGTTGGCAACTTCCAAAGCCTTCTCGTGTCCAACTCGGTCGATGCAAGCATCTGGGGCGTCGGCGGCATTCAACGAACTCGGGTCCGCTTCTCCGTCACGGGTGACTTCACCGTCCCGTCGGGAACGTTCGACGTCGATGGTGGCGGTTCGATCAACTCCATCATTCGGATCAACACTGCGACAATGGGGCAGAAGTCGGGCCTATTGACGATCACCGACGAGTTCACCGGACAGTTCCGAACGGTACAACTCACGGGTTCGGTCGTTCCGGAGCCGGCAACCTTTGCAATGCTCGGAGCAGGTCTTCTCGCCCTTGCTCGACGCCGACGGCAATCTCGCTGATACGGGATTCGATCAAAAATCCTCTCTGGACCCTCTTCCTTCATAAGAGTCAGAGGCCAGAGAGGATATGCTAGCCACCGCATGAAGAAACTTTGGGGTGGCGCTTTTGGCGAGTCTACGGATGAACTCGTCGATCGATTTGGTCAGTCCATTCGGACAGACCTGAACTTCTGGCAAGAAGACATCATTGGATCCGTCGCCCACGCGCGGATGCTCGGCGAAGTCGGGATCATCACCAAAGACGAAGCCCAGCAACTCATCGATGGGCTCGAGAAGATTCACGAAGGTGGCCCAGAAGCCCTCAACATGGACGTTGAGGACATCCACACCGCCATTGAGATCAAGCTGCGCGAACTGTGCGGAGACGTTGCCGGCAAGTTGCACACCGCTCGAAGTCGAAATGACCAGGTCGCAACGGCCGCAAGACTCTATTTGCACAACGAACTTCTGCTCGTCCTAGACCTTATCAAGGATCTTCAGAAGACTCTGCTCGCGATCGGGCAAACCCACAAGGGCACCATCATGCCCGGCTACACGCACCAACAGCGGGCCCAGCCGATCACCCTCGGTTTTCACTACATGGCCCACTTCTGGGCACTTCAACGCCACGGCTGGCGTGCCGAGCGACTCTTCGAATCAGCTAACTTTTCACCCCTCGGTGCAGCCGCTCTCGCAGGTACGGGCTTCCCAATCAACCGGCAGGCAACGTCGGACGAACTCGGGTTCACCGCGCCCATCCCCAACGCATTGGACGCAACAAGTGACCGGTCGTACATCTTGGACGCCCTGCACGTTAGCGCGATGATCATGATCGACCTCAGCCGAATTAGCCAAGAACTGGTGCTTTGGAGCGGTCGAGAGTTTGGATTCGTCAAACTTGCCGATTCCACCACAACTGGGAGTTCGATCATGCCGCAGAAGCGCAACCCGGATATGGCGGAATTGATTCGCGGTAGAACAGGCCGTGCCATTGCGAACTGGGTCACCTTGGCAACGGTTATGAAGGGTCTGCCACTGGGCTACAACCGAGACACCCAAGAAGACAAGCCGCCGCTTTTCGATTCTCTTGGCAAGGTGAAGGATTCGCTTCAACTCGTCGACATGATGCTTCGAACCGCTGACTGGCAGGTGGAGCGTATGGCGACCTCGGTTCGAGGAGATTTCTCCACGGCGACTGATCTTGCCGACTACCTTGCGGCAAGCGGCATTCCGTTCCGAGTCGCTCACGAGATGGTCGGAAAGGTTGTTCGAGGATGTGAAGAGCGCGGAATCACGCTGGAAGACCTCTCCGCCCCCGTTCTGGCCGAGATCGACGCCGAGATCCCATCCGAGGCGATCAGCGTCTTGCAACCGGAACAGTCTGTGGCTCGGCGAGAATCGCTCGGTGGCCCGGGACCCAAAGCCATGGACGTTCAGTTGGCGCATGCCCAAAGAGTCTTCGCGGAGCGCGGTTTTCCGAAAATCGCTTAACCTTTACGCACGTAGGTAACTAGAGATGGTCGTCGGAGTTGGAATCGATGTCGTTGAGATCGCTCGCATCGAGCGAGCCATGAGGCGCGAGCGTTTTGTCCCGCGAATCCTTACCGAACTCGAAGAGAACTACTGTCGCACCCCAGCGAAGGTCGCGGGTCGATGGGCGGCAAAAGAGGCGATTATCAAGGCGATTGGGTTGAGTTTGCTGCCCCAAGAGATTGAAGTTCTTAACGATCCCCTGGGGCAGCCCCACGTCACCATTCACTCGCACAAGTTCGACCGCAAGCGACTCCGCATCTTTGTGAGCATCACTCACGAACGCGGATACGCAGCAGCGGTCGCCGTAGTTGAGCGAGCCGTGATGCAAGTCCCGATCGTGTAACGGCCTAAGCATCGCCGTAACGAAGGCGAAGGGGATAGAATTCCCCCATGTCCGATGACGCCTCTGCTTTGACCAATTCCACTCCCGAGCGGGGCGAAACCAAGCGGTTGGTGATCATCGACGGGTACGGCTTGCTTTACCGGGCCTTCTTTGCCACCCGATACCTCAGCACAAGCGACGGGAAGCCGACGAACGCTCTCTTCGGCTTCACTTCCATGCTCTTCACCATCTTGGAGAAGATCCGCCCGCATGCCATTGTGGTGGCACTGGATGCCCCCGGCAAGACCTTCCGCCACGCGGAATACAGCGAATACAAGGCGACCCGCAAAGAAACCGCCGACGAGCTAAAGGTCCAATTGGTGGAAGCGCGAGACCTGATCGCTGCCCTTGGAATCCCTCAACTGGAAAAGATCGGCTTTGAAGCAGACGATATCGTCGGGACCATCAGCAAACGAGCCGAGGAAGCCGGATATGAGACCACGATCGTCACGGGCGATCTCGACTCTCTTCAACTGGTCGACGAGAAGGTGTCGGTCCTGACGCCGAAGCAGGGGATCACGGAAACCATGCTGTACCGTCCTGCCGACGTTCGGGAGAAGCTCGGCGTCGATCCCCACCAAGTCATCGACTTCAAGGCGATCAAGGGAGACACGTCGGACAACATTCCTGGGGTTGCTGGTATTGGCGAGAAGGGTGCGGCGGAGCTGATTGCCCTCTTCGGAACGATCGAGCAAATCCTCGACCGGTTCGACGAGGTTCCTCCGAAGTACCAGAAGAAGATCACCGGACAGGAAGAGGTGATGAAACTCTCCAAGTGGCTCGCCACCATTGAGCGAAACATGGAGATTGAGTACGACTTTGCGCCGTTTGTGCTGACTCAGGAACAGGTTCAGCGAGCGAAGGCGATGCTTGAGCGCTTCGAGTTCCGAGCCCACGTACGCACTGTCGAACGAGTCTTAGGACCGTACGTTGCCGGAGCCGGGTTTGAGTCCACCGCGCCCTCCGTCGAGGTTGTTTCGGAGAAAATCGAGTTCACCAAGAAAGAGGTTGGCTCGCTCCCCATCCTCCAAAGCGCGGTTTCTGGGAAAGAGTTTGGATTCCTTCTCGCTAACGACGCTTCCGAGGAATCCTCCGGGACGGGCGACCTCTTTGCCCAGCCGACAAAGAAAGCGTATGTATCGGTGGGGAAGGACGTCCTGGTGACCTCTGAAGAGAATGGTCTGCGACTGTTCGCCCAGAATGCGGGTCGGGCGATCGCTCACGATAGCAAAACCTTGGTGCGAGCGGCGGAGACCTTGGGTCTAGACATCGCCCGACCCGTCGCATTCGATCCGATGCTCGGCGGCTACGTCCTGCAATCCGGGCGGAGTGCCTACGCCATCCGCGACCTCATTCAAGGCTATACCGACTACGCGGCGCCCACCTCCTCTGAAGAAATGGCGGCTTGCCTTTTGCCCTTGGCAAAGGCGATGCGCGACCGACTGGAGAAAGAGGGTCAAACCAAGGTGCTGTCTGAGGTCGAGCAACCTCTCGCGCCGATTCTGGCAGATATGGAGTCCGTCGGAATCGCGACGAATCGGACTCAGCTCAAAGAGTTCAGCAAGGAGCTTCAGGTTGCCATCGAGCAATCGACGGCAAAGATTTATGAACTCGCGGGTCAGGAGTTTACGATCGGCTCTCCGAAGCAATTGGGTGAGATCTTGTTCGACAAACTAGGAATCCCCGGAGCTACCAAGACAAAGACCGGGTACGCGACGGGTGCAGAGATTCTTGTTCAGATCGCTCCCCAGTATGAGATCGCGGGCGAGGTGATGACCTGGCGAGAACTTACCAAGCTCAAGTCGACTTACACAGATGCTCTTGAACGATTGATCCGAGAGGATGGTCGGATCCATACCACTTACAACCAGACGGTCGCGGCTACCGGGCGTCTAAGCAGTAACGATCCGAACCTTCAAAACATCCCCATTCGAACCGAGCTTGGTCGGGGCATTCGCAAGGCCTTTGAAGCCGCCCCCGGATACCAATTGCTCTCCTTGGACTATTCGCAAATCGAGCTTCGGGTGCTTGCTCACATGTGCGAAGAACCCGCGCTCAAATCTGCTTTCGAGAACCACGAGGACGTTCATACGGCAACCGCGCGCATCATGTTCCACCTAGGTTCTGAACAACCCTCCAAGGACCAGCGGCGGATGGCGAAACTGCTGAACTACGCGGTGTTGTATGGAGTCACCGACTTTGGTCTTGCCAACCAACTTGGCGGCGGTTTCTCGCGATCGGAGGCCAAAGAGCTCATCAACCTCTATAACGAGCGCTTCCCGACCGTGAAGGAGTTCACGAAGTCCGTGGTGACCGAAGCCCGTTCGAAGGGATTCACCACCACCCTCATCGGACGCCGGCGCTACTTCCCAGACATTCACGCGGCACGCATGCAAGACCGTCAGTACGCCGAGCGCCAAGCCATGAACGCGCCGATTCAAGGCACGGCGGCCGACATGATCAAGCTCGCCATGATCCAAGTGGTGAAGTTGCTGGAGGGTCGCCAATCGCGGATGCTTCTAAACGTCCACGACGAACTTGTGTTCGAACTTTGGCAGGGAGAGGAGGATTTGGTGGAGCCGATCCGAAACGTGATGGAAACCGCGCTCCCGTTGGAAGTCCCCGTCGAAGTGGACGCAAAGGTCGGTCCCAACTGGAACGATATGACCGAGATTCCGAGAGTGAGCTAGCGGCTTACGGTCTCGCGCTTGAAGATCAGTGGGCGCAGCAACCGCAAGAGCACTTGCCGTCTTCCGCAAAGCGGCAGGCGTGAGTGCCTCGAGCTTCCGTGATCATCGATTCAAACTCCGCGCGAATCGACTTCACCGTCTCGACTTCGGCATCGGTGGGACGCTTCACGGGTTTGCGAAGATCCAACGGTCCCATGATCGGACCCACGAGGCCCGCGTCGTCAAGTCCGAACATGTGTCCGAACTCATGGCCACAGGTGTGCCGCATGCAATCCAGAGACATTCGGTTCCCCTTCGGATCGGTTGTTCGAAGATGGATGTCCGCCTTAAAGAGCGGTTTGATGCCCTGAGGGGTGCGAAGGATAGATCGGCTCCAGTTGATGTACCCGCTGACGATCTCACCCTTGAGTCGAACATCGCTCCCGAAGTGAATCTTGATATTCGCATCGTCGAGCGGGACGATCTGGAACTTCACGTCGCCCTCTAAACCCTTCTCCCAAGCCTCGATGGCCTGTTCAACGGCGGCTTGAGCATGCGAGCGTTGACCTTCAGGAGTGTCTCCGTAATCAATTCCAACGCGTAGGTTGTCGCGCATCAGCATCGATTCGGCGTAGCCAATAGCGTCGGCAGGTCGACCCGACTGAGCTTTGGAACGAACGAGATCTAGGTGAGACATCGTGGTTGGGTGAACGTTGGCTCGGAACTTCGCACCCGTGAAACCGGATACGGTAACCGCCACAATTGCCATTAGCGGCAACGTTCCCCAAAAAGCTCTGCGACCTGTCGGCATAAGACCTCTCGCAGAGGGAATTCCACTTCAGGCAGGTCGAAACCTGGTGGAAATTGCCGGTGTTACGAAGAACCGGATTGAACCTAGCAATAGGTTCAGCCGGTAGGAGTTTTAGGGAGGTGGCTAAAGACCCAACGTGACGCCCATAAGGGCTTTTCGCATGGCGCCGACCGCCCCGGCTTGGCTCATGGAGGCATTGGCGGATCCCACGCTAGACATTCCGAACACGCGAAGGCTGGGCTTCACCTGGCGATAGGTGCGAACGGCAAGAGTTCCGTCGGATAACGAAGCTGAGCGACTAGGGAAGTAGTGGTCCTGGAACACGACATCGGTGTGTGCAAGATCGATGGTCACCGATTCTTGGGCGTGCGTCCAACCGATCAATTGGGAACCCTCGATCGCATCCAAACCGACCATCCACGTCACTTCGTGGCCGTGCGATACCAACAGGTCTCGCAGTCTGGCGGCAAAGGTGTCGTCGTCTTCAACGATCAAAACACGTTTGGAGCCTTCGTTCAATTCCAACAGATCGTAAACCTCGCGCGCCGTCATTCACTCACTCCGTTCTCAATAGGTCCGGAATTGAGTATGAACGGAAGAAAAGACCCTAGAGGATTACTGGGATTCGCCGAAAACCTAGAGTAATGGTAGAGCTTTCGGTGAGATTGATCGTCGCAGGGGCACTCATCTTCGTGAGTGGGCTGGCGGGACAGCCAACCTTTACAACGGCGGTACAGGTTTCCATGACAATCGCGATCGTTTCCGTGATCGCGTATTTGCTGGAGAAGAAGAACCTGCGCACGCCTGCCATTGCCGGTTTGATAGCGTCGGCAGATTCAGCTTGTATCGCGTCGATTCTAGGTGGGATCGTGAACTTTCCTGCTCTAGAAGGCTTTGGAGCCCTCACTCTTGCTCCGATGCTTTACGCCACCTATCGGTATCGCAGTCAGGGCCTTCTCATGGCGCCTGTGGCTGCTTCCGCCATTCTCGTCATTGATAGTGCCAAGCACTCTTGGGCATTGCCACCTAACGTGATCCTGGCTCAAGCGGGCACAGTGCTCCTTGTGGGAATGCTGGTTCGACCTACCGCGATCCAAACGTTCACCCAGCCGATCGTCGTGGGCGAAAACGGACAAATCACCGAGTCCGACGAAGCCCTTGCCAACAAGTTCGAAATCCTAGCCGCCAACGAGCAGTATTTGGAGCTTCGAGAAAGCTATCGCCAACTTCGCGATGCGTATCGAGATCTCGACCGAAAGGCGCACAAGGATCGTGTCACGGCCCAACTGGCTGAAGTGAAGGGAGTCGGAAACGGCATCCTCAAGAAGATGCTCGACCGTCTGGCCGTCATTTCCGGGGCTCAAGGGTTGGTGCTCTACACCGTGGCTCAGTACGCCGACACCATGGTGGTTCGAGCGACCTCGGGCAACGTCACCGAGAGCCAACAGACCACGGCTCTTGAAATCTCCACTCGGCAAGCGATCGCCCTCATCCGTGATCAAGCCGATCGCCTGACGCACTCTCTTTCCGATGGTCGCCTGACTTCTAATCTGGTGATTCAAAGCGAAGGCAAGGTGGTGGGACTTATCTGCATCACCTGCGAAAGCGAGGACGGACTCCTCTCCGCCCTTGAAAGTGCCAACCTCTCCATTCCGATGATCGCCAACGCGATCGCTGAGGAGAATCGACGGGAGAACATCGAGCGCCGGCTGAAAGAAACGGAGATCCTCTACGGTGTCATCGCCATGAGCGACGGAGCCCAGTCCACCGCAGACATCGCTGCGCGAGTGGCGAAGGACCTGCACGACGTTCTGGAATGCGACCACGTGGGAGTTTTCACCATTCAAGGTCGAGAAATGACTCCTCTCGCTTCCGAGGGCCGCATGGTTCGACTCCTGGAAGAGATGCGCTTCGAATACGGCGTCGGTGTCGGTGGCTGGATGCAGTCCGGTACTCCCGAGATCGCGATTGCCGACGTACGCGTCGATAACCAATTTCCCGCAGACGTTTCGCTGAAGGCGCGGATCGGTAGCTACTGTGTGCTTCCTCTCATGATGGGCGAAGAACTGTTCGGATTCCTGAGCGCAGCTTCGGCTCGTGTCGGTGGACTCGACCTTGGCCACATCGAATGCCTGCGTGTCACTGCAGCGGAGCTGAGTCGCTTGCTCACCCGAAAGGCGTCGACTGCGGATGTCTCTGAGGGCGTTCTCACGCCGCGACAGTTCTCCGATGCTATTTCGGCGCGAATGGGCTATCTCGTGACGTTGGAGCCGATGCGCATCGGTGACATTGAAGCGAAGTACGGTAAGCCCGCTACCGTGCACGCCATGCGACAAATCGCCCACCGGATCCGGGCGAAACTTCCGCAAGGAGCCTTTATCTGTCTCCACCCGAATCACCTTCTGATGGTGTTCATGGAGACCAAAGACGGTGCCTATGCGGTCTCGTGGGCCAACGACATGGCTTCGCTTAGTCCGAACATTGCGATTCGAACGCCCGACGGATCGACGCCGATACCCGTCAATCTTCGTGCCAAAGTTGCACAGTTCAGCCCGCAAAATAACCAGATTTTCGCCGCGGCCTAGTCTGTGGCACGGGAACAAGGGGGTTACCAGGTGAATAGACGACAGTTTCTTGCTATCCTCAAGAGATCGACGCAAAGGTCGCAACGCGTAACCACCAAAGGTGATTGGCTTGGCACCGCTAACATCGGGGAAGTTGGAGGTTATGACGCGATATGAGCGTGATTGGTTCAGGGTATATGGGTCGTTTGCAATTTGACAAAGGTGCCGAATCCGTCAGGAGGCGTCATGCCACACTGGTCAAAAAGGCGGAAGTGGCTCTTCTACGCGGAGATCTTGCGATGGCAAGAAACTCCCTCCACGAGGTTTTGAACGACGACGCCGAACACATCGGCGCACTCGAAATCTCTGCCAAGCTTTATTGGAAGTTGGAAGACTTCGAGGAAGTTCGACGAATCACCGACCGGCTCATCGTGCTCAATCCGTTCGAGCCCGGATATCACGGACTTCGCGGAATGGCTCTTAGAGGACTCAATCGGTACGGCGAAGCGGCTCAGGCTTTGGCACGCGATCCTCAAGCAACCGAGGCGCTTCTTGAACTCGAAGGGTATCAGGCCTCGCTGGTCAAGAATCTGCTTGAAGAAGATCCCGTTTTTGCCGCCAAGTACGCCAAGAACCCTCAGGCAGCCCTGAGCGACCGTGGTTTCTATTTCGCCCGAAAGGACGCCGCGACCGCCTGGATCGCCGACAACGTTGAGAATTCGGTACTGATGGAGTTCACGCTCCTTTCTCGGCCGAGACCCAGCTGAAACGCAGTTGGTCTTCATTCCCAATCCTCGAATACGGTGTCTCGAATAGACCCCAACTTCAGGCAGGGGAGTCTTGAACCGCGTTAGGGCTTCGGGTATTCTCTTTCGACCGCAAGCGGGTGTAGCTTAATGGTAAAGCTCCAGCCTTCCAAGCTGGCTACGTGGGTTCGATTCCCATCACCCGCTCCAAACCTCCTCCTGCGGTTTTATTCCAGAGCAGTCTCGGGCTTTCTGTCCTAGATTTGACTTCTTGACACCCGTCCGAGTGTGGGATTAACTAAAGCAAGCGCCGAAGCGCGGGCGTAACTCAGTGGTAGAGTGTCTGCTTCCCAAGCAGAAAGTCGCGAGTTCGAATCTCGTCGCCCGCTCCAACCTAAACGCGCTCGTTACTGCGCGGGGGTATCGGACTCTTGCGCGGTTGCTTCGTTCGAGGCGATCTCCGCGGCTGCTTTCTTCGCTCGTTTTCGGTGAGCGAGCCACTCGAAGACGATCGGCGCCACCGAGATCGCAACCAAGCCGAGAATGGCGAGATCGAATCGCTCTTTCACCGCTGGGATGGAGCCGAAGAACGCACCTGCTCCCATGCAGATGCCAACCCAGAGAACTCCACCAATGACGTTGTAAAGCATGAATCGGCCGAACGTCATGGCACCCATTCCGGCAACGAAAGGAGCGAAAGCTCGGATCACGGGCACAAAGCGCGTAATGACGATGGCTTTTCCGCCGTACCGCTCAAAGAACTCGTGAGTCTTCTTGAGGTTGGACTGAGTGAAGATTTTGGACTTCGGTTTGTTGAACGCTCGTTCGCCGATCGCCTTCCCAATGAAGTAGTTCACGACGTTGCCCAGAATGGCAGCAGAGGTGAGAAGAACGAACATCACCAGGAAACTGATGTTGTATTTAGCCTCTTCCGAAGCGATGTACCCAATCGCGAAGAGTAAGGAGTCGCCGGGAAGGAATGGGAAGATAACAAACCCGGTCTCTGCAAAGATAACCGCCGTCAGGATCCAATAGATCTGCGTCCCGTACTGCCGAGTGGCCGCTTCGAGATGCTTATCGATGTGCAGAATGTAGTCGAGCAGTGTGAATCCTCGCGGGTGATATCGAACCCGAATCAAGGTACCCGAAGGAGGGGGAGTGGGTTGCAGGAATCGCTAGGCTGCGGCGAGTCCTTCACCGATTGTATTGGAGAAAAGCCTCTCCCGGAACTCGACCTCGGGCAGCGGCCGAGCGAAGTAGTATCCCTGACCCAAATGACAACCCAGTTCACGGAGCATCTCTAACTGAGATTGGGTCTCGATTCCCTCCGCTGTAACCACTTTGTTCATCTCCGCGCACAAGGTCATGATCGCCTTGGTGATAGCGGTCGGGTTCTTCTCCACACCCAGAACGTCCACAAAGGATCGGTCGATCTTCACCGTGTCGACCGGTAGCCTCGAAAGGTAGGAGAGCGAGGAGTATCCGGTTCCAAAATCGTCGAGGGCGATGTGGAAGCCGAGGTCGCGAAGGCGTTCCAGCTTGGCAATCGTCTGCTCAACCTGATCCATCATCGCCGATTCGGTGACTTCAATCTTCACCCAGCTGGGGTCGACCCCGATCTCTCGCACGATTCGGTAGATCCGGTCGACCGAATCAGCCCGCTGAATGTGCTTCGTCGAGACGTTGACGCTCACCACGAAGTTCCATCCTCGACCCATCGCCTCACGCCATTCCAAAAGGTTTTCGCAAGACTGTCGCAAGATCCACTCACCGATATCGGTGACCAAGCCGGTTTCCTCGGCAATTGCGATGAATCGCGAAGGATTGATAAGCCCCTTCACCGGGTCATCCCAGCGAATAAGCGCCTCAGCGCCGGAAACCGTGCCTGTCTTTAGATCTACGATCGGCTGGTAGTAGGCCCGTAAATGCCCCTCGTTGAGAGCGATACGCAGACCCGTTTCCAGTTCCAAGCGCTCCAAAGCGGCGAGGTTCATTGCGGGTTCGTACAGGATGTAGGCAGCCTTGCCGCGCGCCTTCGCCTCGTACATGGCCGTATCTGCGTTCCGGAGAAGTTGGACGGCACCCGTGGTTTGCTCGTCCGACATCGCGACGCCGACTGAGAAGGTGACGAACAGATCTCGGTTTTCCAAGCGAACCGGGGATCGCATCGCTCGAACGGTGCGTTCGGCAATGAGGCGCATCTCAGACTCGTCTCTGACGCCGGGAAGCAGAACCGTGAACTCGTCACCACCCATCCGTGCCACCATGTCGCCGGGGCGAACGGACATCGTAAGCCTTCTCGCAACCACGCAAAGCAGTTCGTCGCCTGCTGTGTGCCCGAGCGAGTCGTTCACGTATTTGAAGTTATCCAGGTCAATGAACATCACCGCGACGTGGCGACCATTGTTCGACTTCTTGTATGCCGCCATCGTCTCTTCGATCTTTTCGTTGAAGAGCAGGCGGTTTGGCAGGCCGGTCAGGTTGTCGTGGTACGCCTGGTAGAAGATCTTTTCTTCCAGGTCCTTTCTGCCCGTGATGTCTTTCATGAAGCAGTAGAACCCGTCGAACTCCTCTTCCGTGTTGTAGATCGGAACAAAGGAGAGTTCTTGGTGGATCGTATCGTTGTCTTCGAAAGTTCGCTGCGTCTCGATACTCAGCTTTGGCTCGGTCGGAAGAAGCTCCAGGATCTTCGATACCTCTTCCTGATCTTCGGGCATCACGATCTCGAAGAGCGACTTGCCGATAAGGTCATCGATCTCGCAACGTAAAACGTCGGCAAATGAAAGGTTGGCTTCCACCAGCACGAAGTCCCGATCAAACTTGCCGATGCCCTCAACCGCAACTTCCAAAATGGCGTTCATAGAGGACAGCGCCTGGGTTCTCTCGCTGACGAGATTTTCCAGGTCGACCGTTTGTTGCTGAAGCTCGTTTTGACTTGCAGACAGTTCCGCTTGGCTTTGGAAAAGGCTGGAAAGAAGCTCGTTCGTCTTTCGACCGAGAATCGCGAACTCGTCTTTGCCCGGCATCTCGATCGTCGTCTCTCGATCCGGTGAAATCCGCTCCACTTGGTCGGTGAGCCGATAGAGACGTGCCAGGACGACCGTCTTCATCATGCCGAAGAAGGCCAGCGAGAAGGCGATGGCAACCAACGCGACCGATCGCATCAGGAAGCCGAGGATCTCTTCGCCACGCTCTTTCAGTTCACGCGCGTATTTGACCTGTATGAGCATTGCGGGGCGCTCGGTCAGGTCCGGAAAAACGGCAGTGGCGACAACGCCCTTGCTGTCGACACGATAGCGGAAGAATCGATCAATTTTCGTCTTCTGCCCCATCAAGGGTTGGGTGTCTCGACGAAGTTTGCTCTCTAGGGCCTTCCATTCCTTGGGAGCAATCGCCTCTACCGAAATCGCTTTCAGGGATGCGGTCTCGGCAATCTGTTTACGAGAGTCGTCACCCAAGTAAGAGGCAAATACGATCCAGCCCCGGAACGGAGCCTTCTTTTCGGTATCAACAACCGGCCGTACGGAAACGAGCATGGGCACCGATTGGTGGATCACTATCCCACTGAAGCCCTTCTTGAAACGTGCGGCGTCCTTCTGCCACTTGGCAAAACCGAGGGTGCGCTTTAACAGCGACGAAGATGGCTCCTTAATCCTGGGATACCGTTTGGTCGTTTTGGTGTGCCAGAGCGTGCCGTCCCGACGAACGAACATGATCGCGTCGACGCCCATGTTCTTGAGGGCGGAGGTCGCTAGATTCGCCGTAATGAAACGAGACGACTTGCGCGCCATGAAGTCGTAAGCGTCGTCCCACTGCGCCCAGTCTGCGGAGGATCGGTGCAGATCTTCTCCAAGTCGCTTCACCGTAGCGGAAACTCTGATGATTTGCTGCTGCGCTTGTTCGCGCTCAAGGTCGCCAAAGGAGTTGTTGACCGTCGATCGAAGGGCCAAAAAGAGACCGCCAAGGAGACCCACCACTAGGAGGACCACCATAAACAGGACTCTTTGTAGAATGCGCATTCGAATACCTTCGCCACGTCTGACGAAAACTCGGGTTCACTCGAACCACTAAAAGTATCGGCACATCTACGGGCCTATCGTAGTGCTTAAACAAGCAAAATCGCGTCCCATGGGGGACGCTTTTGCGGGACTCATCGGTGGTGTTGACGAGTCCGCGCGTTCGTTTGAAATCAGCCCCGAAGCTCTTCGATCTCGCGAGCGTATCGTTCTTTGATCACTTTTCGCTTCACCTTCAAAGTCGGTGTCAGCTCTCCGGTTTCGATGCTGAAGACGGCATCGATCACCGCAAACTTCTTGATCATCTCGAAGTGAGCAAAGGTCTTGTTGGCCGCGTCGATCTCTCGCTTAATAAGCTTGCGCGCATCCTCGTTGCCCTGAAGCGATTGGTGCTCGGCCAAACCGAGTTCCGCTCGCACCGCCTCGCCGTTCGGCACGATGAGCGCAATGCAGTGATCCATTCCGTCACCCAGAACGACCGCCTCGTTGATGAACTTCGATTCTTTGATCTTGTTCTCTAGAGGTTGCGGGGCGACGTTCTTGCCGTTTCCAAGAGCGATCAGGTCCTTCTTGCGGTCGGTGATCCTCAGCTGGTTGCCGTCCATCTCTCCGATGTCGCCGGTGTGGAACCATCCGTCGGCGTCGATGGCCTGGGCGGTTTCCTCAGGAAGGTTGTAGTAGCCCTTCATCACGGTCGGACCCCGGAACAGAATTTCGCCGTCTTCGGCGATCTTCATCTCCACTCCAATCGGTTCTCCAACTGTTTCGTATCGGTTGCGAGTGGGGTGGTTCACGCAAGACCCACCCGAGGTTTCGGTCAGTCCGTATCCCTGCAGGACGGTAATGCCCAGTCCCAAATAGAATTCGGCAACGTGCTTCGGCAACGCTGCGCCGCCGGCGACAAAGAACCGGAATCGACCTCCCAGCCGCTCGCGAACCTTGGCGCCCACCAACTTGTCTAGAACCGGATACAGAGGCGCGGGCTTGCCCTGAGCTTTCGCAACCCCCTGAGCGAGTGCCAAGTGAAACAGCTTTTGGCGAATCGGCTTCTGCTTGGCAACGTTGTCCAGAACGCGCTCTCGGAAAGACTCCAAGAATCTCGGAACGGCCGTCATGGCAGTCGGGCGAACCTTAGGAATGTCGGGAGCGAGTCTGGCAAGGTTGTTGTTGATTGCAAAGCCGATTCCAGTGCCGACAACGAGGTGAATCACCACTCTCTCGAACACGTGGGAAAAGGGCAGGAAGCTAAAGAAAAGGTCTTGCTCGGAAAGGTCCAGATACGGCACCGCATGTTCGGTGACGGTCAAAAACGCCAGGTGATCCAAGATGGCGCCTTTCGGATGCCCCGTTGTGCCCGAGGTGTAAATGAACGTGTAAATGTCCTCTGGCTTCACTTCTTCCAGCCGGGCATTCCAAGCCGCGTCGCTGATCGAAGCCTCTGCTGCAATTGCGTCAAGCGATCCCTCACCGGTGAGCGGAAGGACTTTCACCGATTCCAGCGGGCTCATCTTTGCCAAATGATCCTTCGATCCGGCGAAGGCGAGCTTGGCGCCGCAATCGGTCACGATGTACTGCGTCTGGTCGGCAGGAAGCGTGGGATAGATCGCAACCACAATCGCGCCAAGGGAAGAACAAGCGTAGTCAAAGTAGATCCACTCGCCGCAGTTTTCAGACTGAACGACGACCTTATCGCCCTTCGCGACGCCCAACGATTGGAGTGCCTGCGAGTACCCCTGCACCTTCTTCAGGAACTCCGCATAGGTGACGGTGTGGAATCCCTCTTTTACCGGGAGCATGAGGGCGGGCCGATCACCGAACTTTCCGGCGGTGAGCGTAAGGGCGTGTGCAAGCGACTTTGCTTCCATGTGGTCTGCTCATTGTGCGATGCTTGCCCCAATACATGCAAGAAACGCCCCCTTGGAGGCTTCCAAGGAGGCGTTCGATTGATGGATTTTGTTGAGGGGGTTACTTGCCTGGGTTCACGACCGCCCGGAACTCAGCGAGGGAAGCCCAAGGACCGCCCGCCGTTTCCGATAACGCCTCAACGCGAACGTAGCGCGCCTTCACTTCGGCAAAGGAGATCTTGCGAAGCCCTTCGCCCTGCTCCAATTCGCCCTCGGCGACTTTGTTGAATGCCTTTCCGTCTTCGGACGTGTAAATCGCATACCTGCGAATCCTTCCGTTGACGTTGCTTCGTCGACCCGTGAGTTCGACTCCGGTGAGAGGCCAAGACTGCGAGAGATCTATCGTGAGCTGGTGCGGATGCTTCGGCGTGCCGGCCGAGTAAGCGGTGTGCCAGAAGGTCTCCAGATCGCCATCGATCGCGTGCTGCGGTTCGCCTTCCCCAGGCTCGAAAGAGCTCGCCGAAACGATCTTCATGAGCTTGTTCGGTACGCGAGACTTGAGCTCAATGAGGTCGAAGCGAGCGGTGGAGAGCGGGGAAGCGATCCAACCCGGTCCTTTCACTCCCGCCGAGGCGTTGCCTCCTGCGGTCGCAAGTTCCGTCTCGAGTCCGTTTGCCCAGGGGTAGGAAGACTGGTCCACCGTGGCGATGATGCCCTGCATCGTATCCTCCCATTTTATCTCCGGCATCGGAGCAACAGGCGGGACGTGACGACCGTTCGGCGCCAAACCGTTACCGATCGCTTTCAGGATCACACGCCATCGCGGAGCTTCGTTTTCTACGCGACAATAGCGCAGCGGACCGGGTCCACAGCTCGCGCCGCCCAGACCCATTTGTTGCTGATCCAAGCAGACGATCACCTCGTCGCGCTTTCGAAGCGGAACGCGCTTGCGAGGCTCGCCGTTTTGGTGGCGAGAGTCGAACAAGTCTTGAGCCGTGTACCGGCTAACCGTCATGCTGAGCGGGCCCTGCGATTGGACTAGCAGCCCAACACCCTTTCGGTTGGTAAGGCTCGCCCATCGGACTTCTTCCTTGTTCCCATTTTCCTGCGGCCGCAGATACGGCTGGAATTGCTCGTCGACGCTGCCCTCATAAAGGCCAACATCGGCCGCCATCTTTCGGTCCGGATAGCTCTCGATCGGTCCTCTGCCAAGCCACTTGAACCGGTCGAACTCATCCTTGACGCGCAGCTGAAGTCCAACCTTAGGGAGAACCGGAAGCTTGCCCTGCTCTTCCAATTCCTGATCGATGACAACCGTACCGTCGCCAAGAACGGTGTAGTGCACGCGTTGAAGGTAGCCGTGGCCCTTGAACCCTCGGCAGTCATTTTCAAAGCTCACGCGAACCGCGTTATTGGCGATCGCCTCGGCCTTCATCTCAAGATTTCGATGGGAAAGGCTGCTCATTCCCGCATCGACAAACTGTCGAGAGAACCAAATGTCGTTATCGGTGAACGCTCGGAACAGGTTCAGCTCGGGACCCATGCCACGGGAGATGAGCTCGACGGCACCTACCTTGAACGACTTAAGCGTTCCGCGATCGCGGTCGAACTCGACCGTGAACTTGTCTCCTCGAACAATGGGGCCGTTTGCCGATTCCACGAGTCGTACCGGGGGGATGACACTCGCTGCCGTAACAAACGAGCCGGCTGCCGCGACTCGGTGCTGATCCCAAGCGACTTCATGCCCTTTGCCCGCCCATAGGGTGCCTTCTTTGAGCTTAAAGGCAACGCGAACAAAGACCTCGGTGCCCGCTTCCAATGCCTCGTTCGCAACAACGTCCAGAGGAACGCGTTGCGTCGTGAGTGGGGCGATCGACGGCGCAGGCATCGAAACCGACTTGAGAACCTTGCCGTCTGCCTGAATCTGCACCTCCATGTCGTACGAGTTCAGATTGATGAAAGCGTTCTTGTTCGTAACATTGAGCACGTACGGTCCTTGAACGCCCGGGGCAGGTTCCAGGGTGGTGGCGACGGGCTGGTAGATCTTTTTGACCTCCCAAGTTTTCGGCATCACTTGGCGATCAGGCATCACCAGACCGTTCCCGCAGAACGGACCATCGTTAGGCTTGTCGTCGAAGTCACCGCCGTAGGCGTAGAACCAAACCGGTTTCCCATCCGGCCCGATCTCGTCCGTGGTCTTTCGAAGGCCTTGATCGACCCAGTCCCAAATGCATCCGCCCATATTGCGCGGATACTTGTCGAAGGCTTCCCAATACTCCTTCAGGTTCCCAACCGCATTCCCCATCGCGTGGGCGTATTCGCAAACGAAGAACGGCTTGTCGGAAGCCCGCTTGCCCTCACTTTCCACGTAGGCGACGTCGGGGTACATCACGCTATCCACGTCCGCCACTTTGTTGTAGCGCTCGTAGTGCACTGGGCGGCTGACGTCGAGCGCCTTTACCGCTGCCGAGGCCGCCTCAAAGTTCACACCGGGTCCGGCTTCATTCCCCAAACTCCACATGACGATGCTGGGATGGTTCTTGTGAATTTGAACCATCCGCTGCACGCGATCCACGTGAGCGATCTCCCAATCTGGGTTGTTTCCGAGCGATTTCTCGAAGCTGTAGCCCATCCCGTGGGATTCGATGTTCGCTTCATCGATCACGTACAGTCCGTACTGGTTGCACAGCTCATAGAAGTAAGCATTGTTCGGATAGTGCGAGCAGCGAACCGCATTGATGTTGAAGCGCTTCATAAGAAGGACGTCTTCCAGCATCCTTTCCTTGGAAACGGTTCGACCTGTTTCCGGATCGTGCTCGTGGCGGTTTACACCGCGAATCTTCACGGGCTGGCCGTTCACTTTGAAGACGCCCTTGTCCCAGGTGATCTCTCGGAAGCCAACCTTGGTCGAGGTCACGTAGATGGTTTGGCCTTTCTCATCCAAAAGGTCCACGACTAGGGTGTAAAGGTTAGGGGTTTCGGCGGTCCAGGTCTTGATTCCCGTGAAAGGCATCTTGATCTTCGGCTCGAAGGTCTCGCTGACTTTGCGATCACCCGTGGTCGCAGAGCCAAACTCAATGGTTGCGGGGGCGCCAACAACCTTGGAACCCTCAAACAATCGGGCGCGCATCTTCACCGGCGAGAGCCGATCGAGTTTGACCTTCGCGGAGAGCGTGATCTCTCCGTTCTTAAACGATTCATCGAGCGAGGTTTGAACGCCGAAGTCCTCTACGTAGGTGTTCGGCGTGGAGAACAGAGTGACGTCCCGGAAGATCCCGCTGTAGCGGAACATGTCTTGGTCCTCCAAGTAGGAGCCGTCCGTCCACCGATAGACTTCGACCGCCAAAAGGTTCTTGCCTGGCTTCACAAACGAGGTGACGTCAAATTCTGCCGGTCCCTTGCTGTCTTCGCTGTAGCCGACCTTTTGCCCGTTCACCCAAACGTAAAAGCCACTGTAGACGCCGTCGAATCGAAGCACCGTGCGGCGACCTGCCCAGTTCGCTGGGGTTTCAAAGGTCGGTCGGTAGGAGCCCACCGGGTTGTAGCTGTGATCAATGAAGGGCGGGTTGGTCGGGTGCGGGGAACGAATGTTCGTGTAGATCGGGATGCCGTATCCCTGCATTTCCCAGCAGGCAGGAACAGGGATCGACCGCCACTTGTCGTCCTTGAAACCTAGTTGAAAGAAGTCCTTGGGTCTTTGATCAGGAAAGCCCGACCACCAGAACTTCCAATTGCCGTTGAGAGAGAGAACAAACGGCGACTCCTCGGGCCGGGAATCGAGCGCGGCTCGCTCGTTCGGGAAAGGGAAGGAATCGGCACGCGGAGGCAATTTATTGATTCCAACAACCTTTGGGTTCTCCCAATCTGGAACTTGGTTTTGAGGCTGTTGAACGGAAACGGATAGCGGAACAAACGCTGCCAAAAGCGTGGCGACCAGCGGCATGGGCACAGTTTGTCCGATTCAGCCCATTTAGCGAACCACAATCGGGGCGGTTTACCGACTAAGATAGAGATTCGTGTACGCCGTCGAAACGCAGGGACTCACCAAGAGCTATTTCACGACCCAGAAGCAACCAGGCTTTGCGGGCGCGGTGAAAGCATTGGTCAAGCCAGACAAGAAAGAAGTCCAGGCGGTTAAGGGGATCGATCTGAAGATCGAACCAGGCGAAGTCGTAGGGTTCTTGGGGCCCAACGGGGCGGGAAAGACCACCACCCTCAAGATGCTCAGCGGGATTCTGCACCCCACGGGCGGATGGTGCAAAGTGCTCGGCTATACACCCACGGATCGCAAGCCGGAACTGCTTCGGCAGCTTTCGCTGGTCATGGGAAACAAGCAGCAACTCTGGTGGGATCTTCCGGCATGGGATAGCTTTGTTGTCTTTCGAGAGCTTTACGAAGTCCCGGAGGCAGAATTCAAGAAGCGGGTCGACTACCTCATTGAATCCCTCGACCTAAAGGACAAAGTCCACACCCAGGTTCGAAGGTTGTCGTTGGGCGAACGGATGAAGTGCGAACTGGTCGCGGCGCTACTCTACCGACCTCAGATCGTGTTTCTCGACGAGCCCACCCTTGGACTCGACGTCATCAGTCAGCAGCGCATTCGCGAGTTTCTTCGCGAAGCCCATGCGCAAGACAACTGCACCATCTTGCTCACCAGCCACTACATGCAAGACGTGGAGGAACTCTGCAAGCGGACCATCGTGATCGACAAAGGCACCGTGGTTTACGACGGCACCCTTGAGGCGCTTTCGCGGAAGTTCTCCGATTCTCGAACGATTGTTCTCACCTTCGGGCGAGAGGTCGAGCGGGCCGACGCAGAGGGCTTTGGCGAGATTGAAGCCTTTGAAGGAACTTCGGCGCGCATTCAGGTCGAGCGAGATCGGACTCCGCAAGTGATGGCGGCTCTCCTTCAGAAACTCCCGGTGCACGATGTCGCCATTGAAGAAGTGTCGGTGGAAGAAGTGATTCGCAGACTGTTTGCAGAAAATGCCAAGTGATTTGGTACTTCAAGAAGAAAGATCAACTTAAGTGATCCTTCTTGCCGTTTCATGCATCTAACCCTTCAGAGGGAAGCCGGTTTACACTCTCTCTAGGGGAATCGAGGATGTACGTCGCAATCGGTGTTGTCGCCGCGCTCGCAGTGTTGGGGGCGGTTCTCTACTTCATCTTCCAGAAGGGGAAGCCTTCTAAGCGCGAGCAGTATTGTCTCTCGATGGGCTGGCGCTATGAAGCCTTGCCGGACGGCAAGTTCCGAATTCTTGGAATGGAACACGGCATCCGTTGGACTCTCGAAACAAAAGATTCACCCGAGCATGTGTTGGGCATCGCCGAGTTCTCTTTTGCCCATCCGGCTTTCAAAGGAAATCTTCAAGCGGCGTTGAAGTCCTATTTTGAAAAGCACCGCCCACCTGCGACGGATCCGCTCGCCGCGAAACAGGAACTCGAATCCTTCCCGCTCGCTCCCTTCGGAGTCGACGGTGGATATGTTGGAGTGGGTGATCGCAAACTCGCGGAGATTTCAATCCACCACGCCCCCTTTGATGACTTCGGCCCGAAGGCAACGCTCTTGAACATCGGTCTTGGCAAACTCTCGCTGATCTTCGCCGACTACACCCCTGGTCAAACCTGGGATGAAATGGAGACTCTTATTCAGCAGGGAATTCCGCTCATCGACAAGGCAGCCGGAAAGATTGCCGCAAAGAAGGAAGCGAAAGTCACTCTCTGATGCGACACCCGCGCGGGTTCCCGCGCGTCTAGACTGTCACCAATGAAAGCAGTTAGCCGTTTTCTCCTAACCGCCATGGGACTCGCCGGAATCGCGAGCCTGGGCGCGGCATCGCAGATCAGCGATCAAGGTGAGCACGCCGTTCGCCAACTGATCAAGAGCAAGACCAAGTGGGACTACGTGTTCTACACCGCCGTTCGTGAAACCGGCTTCGGGCGAGACGTGCGCGTTTCAGGCGAAGGGGTCGCCACCGATAAAGAGGGTTGGCGCGGACTCCCATTTCGCTTCTCCGTTCGAGTCTCTCGCGATGAATATGCCGTCCGAGACGCCGACATCGACTTTGCAAACGGTTTCCGCATCAACTCCAGCGAAAACTGGACCGAGACGTCCTACTGGGAAGGCCGAGATGTCACCATCGAAGGTCCTCGCTGGTACGACACTCTTCGCTCCGGCATCATCGTGGTGCGAGGCAATGCCAAGGGTTCGTCGCCCGTGAAGGTCCTGGTTTACAACAAGGATGATCGGCAAGTCGAGTCGGTGACCGCCCGACCAAACCCGGCGGGCAAATGGGTTGCCAACTTCCGACTCCAGAACGGAACCTACCGCATGGTTGCGACGCGCGATCGTTGGTCGAACGGCGATGAAGTCCGATTCAACGTCGGTCGCTCGAACCGGGGCTGGGGGGACACCAAGTTCAACTGGTCCGGCGGCGGCGCCTCTGGATGGGGCAACGGCTTCGGAGGCTCGGGTGGTTCCGGCGATCGAGAAGATGAGTTCGGAGGATCGGGCGGTTCGGGTGGAAACCTTGGTGGAGGATTCGGTCCTGGGCTCACCATCGATAAGCCTCGAGATCGCCAGCGCATCGACGGTCCCCGATTCACCGCAGAAGGTAAGTCTCGATCCGAGTTTGTCGACCTCGTGCTCATGAAGGATGGCAAGGAGTGGACAAAGTCTCGCGTGAAGGTGGAGCGCGGCAAGTGGAAGTGGTCGTCTCGCCTCGGCAACGGACCGTACGAGCTGGAAATTCTGGATGGTCGAAACCGACGAACGGTTCGATTCGTGATGGATTAATCCCTGCGCGGATCTTGTCGGCTCCGAGTGTCTTTCAGACGCCCGGAGCCATTGCTGTTTAGGAGCGCCGAATCTCCACATCTCCCACGCCCTCTAGAACCCGGAGAGATTCAAGTAGGGGCGGAATGGTCGCGGTTCGAACGCCGGTGATCGAAAACTCCCACTCGGTGAGCGTGCCCTGTTTGGCGGTGGAAACTCCTACTAGAGTCGATTGCCCCTGATGCGTTGCGACCGTACGAGCCACGGACTCGGAGTCGAATTGGAGCCCCGTTCGCACCGTGAGTCGGTGCGTGAAGTCTTCCTTTGCCGTGTCCTTGTGACCTCCGAAAAGCACAGCGGCGAGGAACGCCGAAGGGATGAGCACCAGCGGAACATTGAGGTGGCCAGAGCCAATAGCCATACCAACCGCCACCGCCAAAATCACAAAAGCGGTGTCGCGAGTGTCCTCGACCACCGTTCGAAATCGAACAATGGAAAGAGCACCCACGAGGCTGAATGCCCGTGCAACGTTATCTCCGATGACAGCCGAGACCGTCGTGATCAGGAGCGTTAACAGCACGAGGGTGGTCATTAACGACTTCAACCTCGCCGAATCGCCTCGGGTCACCTTGAACACGTACGCGATGACGACGCCCAGAACGAACGCAATCACCTGGCGAAGGAC
>CAYYJX010000031.1:0-36004 GCA_964471545.1 uncultured Fimbriimonas sp.
ATCCAAACCGCTCAAATGGGCAAGGGCGTGCAGATCAAACAGCTGAGACTTCTCCAATCCTGCCACGATGAGCAGGATCGCGTCAGCCCCCCACAGAACTGCCTCGGCAATCTGGTAGGGATCTGCAATGAAATCTTTGCGAAGGAGCGGGAGGCCCACCTCCTCTCGAATCCGCATCAAGTAGTCGGGCGACCCCTGGAAGTATTTGACGTCGGTGAGCACCGACAAGCAAGTCGCCCCTGCTTGCTCGTAGACCCGCGCCAGATCGATGGGATCGAAATTCTCGCGGATCACCCCCGCGCTCGGGGAAGCCTTTTTCACCTCGGCGATCAGACCCGGCTTAAGGGCGGATTGAAGTGCGCGAAGAAAGCCCTTACGCGGCGGCGCATCGGCGGCACGCGCAAGAAGTTCTTCCGGCGAGACGAGGCTTTTTGCGAATGCGACTTCTTGCGCCTTGTGAGCAAATATTTCGGTGAGGATCGACATCTGTAAGGACTTCCCCGCTTTACGCCCGGGATTCGGCGACGAACTTCTCAAACCAAGAGCCGACCGCACCCTCGCGGATCGCTTCTTTAATAATGGTTGCTCCTTCGAACAGGGACTCAGACTTCCCAGCGACAAACCAAGCCACTGAAACCGAAGGGAGAATGGCTTGCGAGTAAGGAGAGTCTACGTCTGAAAGCGCGCGACGGATCATCTCTGCGTTCTCACCCGCCTCTGCACCTGCAGCAATTGATTCAAAGGCAAGGGGGGTGATTCCAAAATCCTCCGGAGAAACCGTTTGAGACTTGATGGTTCCTTCGCCGTCAACGATCTGCAAATGAGTTTGCCCACAGGGGGAAACTTCGTCCAAGGCGCCTCCGCTGGAGAGCGTTCCACCCGCCACCACGGCTCTCTCCACCCCCAACCCTGCCAGCGCCCCCGCGACAGGGGCGAGCAGACTGGGATCGTAGAGGCCAATTAGTTGTCGGCGCACTCCCGCCGGATTCAGTAAGGGTCCTAGCAGGTTAAAGACAGTGCGAAATCCGAGTTCCCGGCGCACGGGCCCCACCTTGGCCATGGCGGGATGAAAAGCCGGCGCCATCAGGAATGCGAATCGATGGCTCTGCAGCGCCTCTTTAGCCGTCTCTGGTGATACGTGGAGTGGAATTCCGAGCGACTCTAATACGTCGGCACTACCACACTTGGAGGTCACGGCTCGGTTACCGTGCTTTGCCACCGTCACATTCATGGCGGCGAGGGCCAACCCAACCGCAGTGCTGATGTTGAAGGTCGCGGCGCCACCACCCGTTCCACAAGTGTCGATAGCGTCGCTAGCCGCTCCGTCAACAAGGGTCGCGCGCGTTCTTAGAAAGCGAGAGAATCCAAGGAGCGTTTGTTCTTCCACGCCGAATCGATCGAGCACGCCTAACATGGCCCCCACCTGGCCGGGAGTCCCTTCATCGACCACGAAGCGCAACAACGCTTCCGCCTGATCGGCATGGATCCGCCCTTCCGTGCTTCGAAAGGGTTCAATCAGGCTCGCGAACGACATCCTCAACAGTTTACTAACTGTCCGATGGTCGAATCGGTTGTGAGCCTGAGAACCGAAAAGCCCGCCTTCATTCAATACTACTAAGCAACCTTCCTGTTGCACACGAAGGGAAAGGGTGAGGATCGCTCAAGAGAATCGGTAGACTAAGGGAGTCTCATGGGACAGTATTTGGGAATCGTTGCGATCACCGCGGTTGCGGGTTTGATCTCCGGTCTTTTGGCAGCCTTGGCGTATGTGCTGGGCCCGAAGAGAATCACCCCGTACAAGCAAGCTCCCTATGAGTGCGGCGTGGCTCCGGTGGGAGACGCTAAAGAGCGTTTTCCGATCAAGTTCTATCTGGTCGCCATCATCTTCATCCTCTTCGATATTGAAGTGGTCTTCTTGTGGGCATGGATGACGGTTTACAAGGACGCCCCGGTCGACTTCGTGAAGTTCACTTTCATTGAATTCATGACGTACATGTCCACCTGGATCCTGGGCTACATCTATGCCGTTAAAGTTGGCGCAATCGATTGGGATGAAACGACCGCTCTCTCCAAAGAGAAGCTAGGAGACATCGAAGACGAGGATGAAGTCATCGGTCAGCCCGTTCTTGGAGGCGCAGCCTAATGTCCGCGATTGAAGTTAACGAAAACGGTCCGATGATCGGAGAAGAGCGAGCCGAGGTGGTTCGCCTTCGAGAAGCGCTTGGCGAAAAGTTCCTGGGCTCCAAAACCTATCGAGGAGAGACGTACGCGTTTGTGGATCGCACCGCGGTGGTGGATGCGCTGACACTCCTGAAGTCGGACCCTGATCTCCAGTACAACTACTTCTGCGAATGCGTGGGCGTGGACTATAGCAAATGGACCCACGAGCGAGATCTCACAGGTCGATTTGAGGTGGTTTACAACCTGATGAGCCTGCAGTATGCGGCTCGCCTATTTGTGAAGACTTCCGTTGACGACGGCGAGACCATCCCGACCGCGAAACACGTTTTTGCGGGTGCGGAATACCCGGAGCGAGAGATTCAGGACCTTTATGGAGTGATCTTTGAAGGGAATGAACCCATTCCCGGTGCTCGATTCCTGCTTCCGGACGATTGGGTGGGTTACCCCCTTCGAAAGGAGTATCCGCTTGGCGGAGAGGATGTTCTGTTTGACGGTGGAACCCGCGGTCCGGCTGTGGAAGACAAGATGGTGCCACACGCCGGCGAAAGTTTTGAGGGCAAAACGGGCACCGGCGAAGTCAGCGGACGCTAAAGAAGAGTCCGTCACGAAGAGCATATTAGCTTGAAAAAGCACCGCCGAGAGGCGGTGCTTTTTTTGGTCAAGAACACCCTCCGAAACAGCCTTTTATCGGAAAGTTCCCAATTTTTGAGAAAGTTCAGTGAAATTCGAGAAAGTTCTTTCTCAAATGCTTTTTTCTTGTTATAGTTCCTTATTCTCCTTTGACCGGTAGGTCGAGGGAGAGCATTTATGCCGGTGGCAACCCCACTCAAATTGGATCTATCATGAAGAAAGCGTTTACGCTCATCGAACTGCTCGTCGTTATCGCGATCATCGCGATCCTCGCAGCCATCCTCTTCCCGGTCTTCGCTCAAGCCAAGGAAGCCGCCAAGAAGACTTCCTCCTTGTCGAACTTCAAGCAGTTCGGCACGGCCATGACCATCTACGCCGCCGACAACGACGACGTGTTCCCCCTCACGATGTCCCCCATCAGCGCAGGCGGCTGGCGATGGAACTTCCTGACCTCAACTCCGAACGGCTGGCGAAACAACGGTGTTCAAAACATCGAGCCGCGACGATCTGAGGACGGACAGCACTGGGCGAACTCCACGTTCCCGTACATCAAGAACCAAGACATGTACGCATTGAACGGAATTCAAAACGTTTCCGTTGTCAACGATCCAGTCACCCCGGGCATGCGACAAACCAACGTCGGTCTGGCAATGAACGGCTTCCTGCACTCTTACAGCATCACTGCAGTGGCCCAGCCTTCGCGACTCCCGCTTCTGTGGGCAGGCGCAGGACGACAAAACCGAATCGGCTTTGCTCTCACGAACCCGGTCCTCGTTTGCAACCAACCGGTGGCAGCCTGTAACTTCAACCCGAGCGGTGCGGCTCAGCCTGGTGGCGGTCAAGGCGCTTGGTTCGGCATGGCTTCGATCTATGTCTACGGTCAAGGCATGCACTTCACCGCAGCAGACACCTCGGCTAAGTTCCGCAACCTGCGAATGGTGAACGACGACGGAGTGACCCTCACCCGAGACTACAACAACAACCCGTTCGCCCAGATGCGACGAGACACGACTCCGATCTCCATGTGGTTCTGCGGTGGTTACGCCTGCGTCTTCCGACCGGACCAAGAGTACAACCTCTAAGTCCAACTCCACTGAGTCCCTGATTAATCTATCAGGGACTCAAAACTGCTTACTTTCACAAAGTTCACTGAAATTCCGTTTTTTTTCGGAAACCCTGTTGGTTTTCGTCTTTTTTTGTTATAGTGATTCTCATCTTCCAGTGTCTGACTGGCTGATGCACTCATCTTGCGGCAGAGTTGCCGTCACGGTTAGTTGATCTATCATGAAAAAAGCGTTCACCCTCATCGAACTGCTCGTTGTTATCGCGATCATCGCGATCTTGGCCGCTATCCTGTTCCCAGTCTTCGCTCAAGCGAAGGAAGCCGCGAAGAAGACCTCCACGCTCTCGAACTTCAAGCAGTTCGGAACCGCGTTCACCATCTACGCGGCCGATAACGACGACTTGTTCCCCCTCTCCATGTCGCCGATCAGCACGGGTGGCTGGCGATGGAACTTCAACATCTCCACCCCGGCAGGATGGCGACAAGGCAACCCGACTCAACTCGAGCCGCGACGATCTGAGGATGCTCAGCACTGGGCGAACTCCACGTTCCCGTACATCAAGAACCAAGACATGTACGCTCAGAACGGCATTCAGAACGTCTCCATCGTAAACGATCCGGTTGCACCGGGCCTGCGCCCGACCAACGTCGGTCTTACGATGAACGGACTTCTCCACAGCTACAGCATCACCGCCGTTGCACAACCTTCGCGACTTCCGCTTCTGTGGGCGGGTCGAGGACGACAAAACGTCATTGGTCTCGCTCTGACGAACCCGGTTCTTCGATGCGACCAGCCGCTGGCTGCGTGCAACTTCAACCCGGGCGGCGCTCCGCAACCGGGTGCAGGTGGCGGTTCCGCTTGGTTCGGCATGGCTTCGCTGTACGTCTACGGACAAGGTATGCACTTCTCCGCTGCAGACACCTCGGCTAAGTTCCGAAACCTGCGAATGGTCAACGACGGCGTCACCTTTACGACCGACTACAACAACAACCCGTTCGCACGAATGAACCCGGATACCACCCCGGCATCCATGTGGGTTTGTGTCACCCCAACCGCAGGCATCAACTACTCCTGCGTCTTCCGACCGGACCAAGAGTACAACCTCTAAAGCCGTTCCGACTCGTTCGGAAGCCGAAACACCCGGCGGGCGCATGCCCGCCGGGTGTTTTTTGTTTTTAACAAGAGCAGTTCTACTACTAGAGATAATAAACTTCAGTACGGTTCACTGCAATAAGAAAAGGTTAAATTTTTCGAACTTTCTTTGTTATAGTGACAAGCACCCTGATCTTGCAACAAGGTCGGGAGCACTCATCAAACGGCATCCGCCGATTGGAATTCATTCATGAAAAAAGCGTTCACCCTCATCGAACTGCTCGTTGTTATCGCGATCATCGCGATCTTGGCCGCTATCCTGTTCCCAGTCTTCGCTCAAGCGAAGGAAGCCGCGAAGAAGACCTCCACGCTCTCGAACTTCAAGCAGTTCGGAACCGCGTTCACCATCTACGCGGCCGATAACGACGACTTGTTCCCCCTCTCCATGTCGCCGATCAGCACGGGTGGCTGGCGATGGAACTTCAACATCTCCACCCCGGCAGGATGGCGACAAGGCAACCCGACGCAACTCGAGCCACGCCGATCTGAGGACTCGCAGCACTGGGCAAACTCCACCTTCCCGTACGTTAAGAACCAAGACATGTACGCTCAGAACGGTATTCAGAACGTTTCCGTTGTGAACGATCCGGTGGCTCCTGGTTTGCGCCCGACCAACGTCGGTCTCTCCATGAACGGACTTCTGCACGCGTACAGCATCACCGCTGTTGCGCAACCTTCGCGACTGCCGCTCCTTTGGGCAGGACGAGGTCGACAAAACGTGATTGGTCTGGCACTCACCAACCCGGTTCTGTACTGCAACGCTCCGGTCGCAGCTTGTAACTTCAACCCGGGTGGCTTGCCCCAACCTGGCGCCGCTGCAGGCTACGCATGGTTCGGTATGGCTTCGGTTTACGTATACGGACAAGGCATGCACTTCTCCGCTGCGGACACCTCGGCTAAGTTCCGAAACCTGCGAATGGTAAACGACGGTGTGACGCTCTCCACCGACTACAACAACAACCCATTCGCGCAGATGAACGCTGACACCACTCCGCGTTCCATGTGGGGTTGCACGTCCACCGGTTCGACCACGAGCTACTCGTGCGTCTTCCGACCGGACCAAGAGTACAACCTCTAAATCCTCTAAACGGATAAACGTTCAACGCCCGGGGTGCTTCACCCCGGGCGTTTTACTGGATACAATTGAAAAAGCCATGAAGAAAGCACTTTTCGCTTCTATCGTTCTCGTCGGTCTTTTCCTCTGCGGCTGCGGTGAGACCGCTGCCGGTCCGGGCGCCGGAGTCGGCACCGGTGCAGAGCCTGGTAAGGAGACCATGACCAAGGATCCGCAAGGCGGCGAGCGAGCAGCCGGCGGCCCGACCCAAGCACAGGTCGACTAAGACCCATTGGAGGTATTCATGAAGAATCTCCCGACATCTCTTACCATCAAAGTTGGTCTTGCCGGGTTCATCTGCGCGAGTACCTCCCTTCTCCTCTTAGCAGGCTGTGGGCCTTCCACGCCTGCCAAGGGCACCTACGTGCCCAAAAAGCCATCGTACTATCGAGTCGCAAACTTCACCGATTCCGAGGTGGTCTCTCTCCTCGATAGTCGCTCTGAAGTGAGCGCCGGACCAGGCGTTGTCGTTTTCCCAAACATCATTTCCAAGGGAGAACACACCATCAAAATTAACTTTGATGGTAAGGAACTCGATTCCAAGACCTTCACGCTGGAACCTGGCAGCCTTGTCACTTTCGCCGTTGTAAAGGTCGGCGGCAAGCCGACTGTCGTGCAAACCGAAGGGGAAGCTCGTGAGGCCGATCCCGGTAAGTCCGGAGTGTCCATTGTGAACCTTACAGCTCAACCTCAGACTTTCGAAGTCAACGGAAAGACGGTTGAGGCGGCTCCTGGGCCAAAGGCCACCACGGTTCCCACTGATGCGGGCGTCATCGACGTCCAGTTCGTTCAAGGCGGCAAAAAGGTCGCTCTGGACGTTCCGAGTAGCGACCAAGGCTACGCCGGAATCCTCGTGCACGAGGCGGGCGGAAAGGTTGAGACCGTAATCAAAGACAATCGCGAGAAGCTGAAGCCAAGCGCACAAGGCGGAAGCGCCTCCGGCTAGACCCACTCTCGGGAAAGCTCCCAAAAAGACCCCTCCGGATGAAAGCCGGAGGGGTCTTTTTTTTCGGAAACCGTTTCGATGGTACTGACAAATTATCGGAAAGGCTGGAGCAATGGTCTCCTTCAATCCTTAGCCTTACAACTGGAGATTCGCTACTCGAAACAAGATTCTGAAAAAACTGCTTCCGTATCCGAACATTGTTTGTTATAGTTAATCATCCTCGTTAGGTCAAAAGACTCAACGAGAGCATTCATCACTTGAGGCACTTGCCTCTCTTTCATTTCACATGTCATGAAGAAAGCATTCACACTCATCGAACTGCTCGTCGTGATCGCAATCATCGCCATCTTGGCAGCGATCCTCTTCCCGGTCTTCGCTCAAGCGAAGATGTCCGCGAAGAAGACCCAGGATCTTAGCAACACCAAGAACAATCTCACCAGCATCGCAATCTACGTTGCCGACAACGACGACGTGATTCCCCCGCTGATGTACTCCACGGCTACGTTCTTCGTTAACTACGACTGGCGAACGGACTTCACCTGGCCGCAAATGGTTCAGCCGTACGCTAAGAACTGGCAAATCCACCGCAACCCGGCAGACGGTCAAGCCAACGACCGACAGTCGCTCATCAACATGGGCTACCCGGCAGGCACGATCGGAGTTCAGCGCGACTACGCAGTTGGTCTCAACACCAGCTACGGCTACAACTACATGGCTTGGTCGCCGATGAACTCGAACGCTCAGTTCGTTCCGATCAGCATGACCGCTGTTCAAGACCCGTCCAACACCATCCTGCTCGCTAACTCGATCTGGGATCGATCCGGCAGCCAACCGACCGGTGGTGGAAACTGGTTCATCGAAGCTCCGCACTGGGCATTCTCCGGCACCGCTTACTGGTTCGGCGGATGGCAGCTGACCAACAACACCAGCTGGCTCCAATACGGCGGCACCTGGGCTTGGTTCAACGGTCAGTGCAACGTAGGCATGGGCGACACCTCTGCTAAGAGCCGACCGATTCCTGGTCTTCTCGCAGGCGTTTCCCGAAATGCTGCGGGCGCAGTCACGGGCGTATTCGACCAAAACCTTTACCTCTGGGATAATGGCAACCGCACGACTCCTTAAGTTCGGTCTGCTTGCAGTCGTTGCCTGCGCAATTAGCGCAGGCTGCGGCAACTCCGGCGATCCTGCTGCGGGGGCTCCGCCTCCCGACAAGGCTGCGCTTGAGAACCCGCCAATCCCCGGTGGAACTCCTCCGGGAGCATTAACGCCTGGTACTCCAGGCGGTGCGCAGGCACCTCCCACCACAATGGGACTGCCCGGCGGCAAAGGCAAGAAATAAGCCTAGAGTACGCATGAGGGTGAACGTAGGGTCCTTCTGAAAAGGGGACCCTCGTTCTTTTATGAGCCTTCGTCTTTTTCACTTCTAACCAAGAATCCGTGGCTCCAGAACGAAACAACTCGGCCCCACGACCGGTATCTTAAAGACAATGAGTCAGCCGACGTTTATGCCGTCGACGGAGACGATCTTCCAGCGCACCGCTGAGAACACAATGATCGTCAATATGGGCCCCCAGCACCCGTCCACTCACGGGGTGCTTCGCGTTATCTGCGAACTAGAGGGCGAAACGATCATCCAGTGCAAATGCGTGATCGGATATCTCCATACCGGCATGGAGAAAGAGGCTGAATACCAGCAGTATCACAAGTGCGTGGTCATGACCGACCGCATGGACTACCTCAACGCGAACGGGAACAACCTTGCCCACGCTCTTGCGGTAGAAAAGCTCCTCGGGTGCGACATTCCCAAGCGAGCCCAATACCTACGGGTCATTCTTGCTGAGCTCAGCCGCATCGCCTCGCACCTTGTTTGGCTCGGCACCCACGCTCTGGACCTCGGCGCCATGACGCCGTTCTTTTACTGCATGCAGCAGCGTGAACTGATTCTCGATATGTTCGAGATGTTCAGCGGCGTGCGCATGATGCCTTCTTGGATCGTCCCCGGCGGGCTGCGCGGCGACATGCCGGACGGTTTTGCAGAGAAGCTCGATACCTTCCTCAAGGGCTTCCCTGCCGAAGTCGACGTGCTTGAAGGTTTGCTCAGCGAGAACCCAATCTTCAAAGAGCGAACTTACGACGTCGGTGTCCTTACCGCCACGCAAGCACTCGAGCTTGGATGCTCCGGTCCGATCGCTCGGGCAAGCGGCGTTCCTTTCGATCTCCGAAAGTCGAACCCGTACTCGAGCTACGAAGACTTTAACTTCGACGTCCCGATCGGACAACGCGGCGATGTTTACGATCGCTACTTGGTTCGAATGGCGGAGATGAAGGAGAGCGCCAAGATTCTTCGTCAGGCCATCGATGGTCTACCCGAGGGTGGGTTCCGAACCTCCGACCGAAAGATTGCCCCTCCTCCCCGCGAAGAGTTGGACAACTCGATGGAGTCGGTCATTCACCACTTTAAGCTGTACACGGAAGGCTTCCGACCGCCCGTGGGCGAGGCCTACGCAGGGATCGAAGGGTCTAAGGGAGAACTCGGCTTTTACGTCGTTTCCGACGGCACCAATCGACCGTACCGCTGGCACGAACGACCGAGTAGCTTCATGAACCTGAAGTCGCTGGAGATCCTTGCTGTGGGTCGCATGATCGCCGACGTCATCGCGATCATCGGATCGATCGATATCGTTCTCGGCGAAATCGACCGCTAAAGTCGCGATCGGACAATCTGGCGGGAGTGGACAAGGTTCCGCTCCCGCCTTTTTGTTGCAGATTAGCCACAACTCCTGGCCAATCTTGGCCACCTTCATAGGAATCCCTTAACTTCCAACGGCTTCGCCGGGAAAACTATGGGCTCGCACTGCTTTTCCCCATGAACTCACGCCCATCCTCCGTTCTTACCGTTTGCCTTCTACTTGCTCTCGCCCCTCAGGCTCAGGCAGAGTTTCTTTGGGCTTCGTACGAGCCTGAAACCCGCACCTACCGAATGGAAGTGGCGGATCTTCCAGGCAAACCCGTCACGGAAATGACGGCCCTTCAGCTTTCTCGAATCCAGCCGTACACGAAGTCGCTCCGCAAAGCCACGAATGGACGCATGCGATTCGACGCCCAAACCTTGAAGACGGCGTTCCGAGCAAGGCAGACCGAAGGCGTGGTTCAACTTGACGGCAAGCGAACGCTCGTGGTGAACCATGTGAAGGCGAGCGCCCTTAAAGACCACTTTGCCGACGCCGGAATGAACGGATTTGAAATCTGCGCTGCTTTAGAAAGTGATCGGTGGCGCATCTGGACCGTTTACCAGGGCCAAAAGGTTTCCGCTCCCATCTTTGTGGATGGGAAAGAACTGAAATCGAGCAATGGTGAAGTGTCCGTCCCGTTGCAGTCGCAGCCCCAAGGGTTCAGCATCCATGCGGTGTACGCCCTCCCCACAGCAGGAACCTTCGGAGCGGATGCATACGAGGCCGAATCTCACCGGACGACACTGGTCCTCGCACCGACCACGAAGGTCTCCGCGGGGTCCAACCCAATCTCTTACCGGGCCCTGGAGTCTGCGCTAGAAAAGCGAGAATCCGTTTCTCGCACCGCCCCTGCAGCGAGCTTTGATTTCACCGCGAAGCTAGGGACTCGCATTGTGATCGGGCGCGTGCAGTGGAAGGATGGTGCGGCGGCGGTCACCATTGATGAGAAGAAGGACGATGTGGTGAAGGAGATCGAGACACAGGTTCGATCCATGTTCGATCACCGCAAAGAGCAGTCCTTCTGGGAAGGGGACGGTCGAAACAAAATCATCCCGACGGGTATCGGGGCGGCCTCCGTTGGTATCCGTGTGGAAGATGCCTCGAAGACTCGGTACACGCTCAAGGATGGGATTGTCTATGCCGTCTCTCGAGGCATGGGCGATCGTCAACTGTCTCTACAAATTCAAGAGGTGCAGTGGCTCAAGAATGGGAAGTATCTTCCCAAGCAGTACATGCGCTTTGAGACCGACAAGTCCGGGAAGCGAACGGTTGAGCTGACCTATACAGAAACTTTTTCTCAAGTCGGAGTCGAGCACTTCCCTGCGTCTCGCACCGTCACGGGAACGTCCAACGGAAAAGAGTTCAACGTAGAGATCACGTTTACTCCGGTTTCCTAAGGGGCAATGTCCCGGCAGGTGGCGAACAAAAACTCCTCTGGCTCCGAGAAGGAATCAGAGGAGTTTCTTCTGTTTGGCCCGAAGCTTAGTAGTAACCCTTGCTCGTGGTGTTCGATTCGTCCAACCAGTCGGCAATGAACTGCTTCAGCTTGTCAAGATCCGGATTGTCATGGGTCGGGATGATCCGAATGAACGCTCCCTCGTCGTCTTTACCCATGTTGATCAGCTTGTGCTTGAGCATGTCCCAGCGCAGGTTTGTGCTGCTTGCTGTAAAGCCTGCGCTCGCCGTTTTGTAGAAGTAAGCCGCAACCGTCTTCTTACCCTGGTTGGTCATTTCGACCACAGAGATGGGAACTTCGCCACGGGTCTTGGTGGATGCGAACTCAACCCGTTCCGGACCCAACACCCAGCCTTGGGCACCGAAGCAAACCTTAGGGTCGTGGAACGACTCCTTGGCGTTGCTACCGATGACCACCACGTCGTACGACTCGTCGCCTTTGGTGAAGACTCGCGCCACAATGCCCCAAGGTTGGAGCGTCTTGTACGTCGACTCGTTCATGCGGTAGGTGCAGTACTCAAACTCCCGCTCGGCGTTGGGAACCATTTGGAACGGTCCTACCTTTTCAGGCAGTTGCTTCGCGATCCAAACTTCCTCACGCTTGATCTGTTGCGGACGCCCCGCAAAGGCAAGCATGCCGCCAACGACGATGAACAGGCCTGCGGTGACCCACAGGCGAAATCTCAATCTTTCCAACCTAATACCCTCGCGAATTTGAAGAGGAGATAGAAGCAGAGGAGAAGGGTCAAGTAGCCACTGTAATCGTGGAACTGGTGCCCAGCCTCTGATCCGTAGATGTCGCCGACCACGCCGATGAGCATGATTCGGAGACCGTTGATGAACAAGCAGAACGGAAGAGCAATCGCGAACATCAGTTGGTTCGCCCACAGCTTGAGTCCTCCGATCATGGTGAAGAGTGCGGTAAACGCCGTCACCGCAAGCATGAGCTTCATGCCACTACACGGAACACCGACGTCCAGGGTGAAATTGTTCAGGATGATGGTGGTGGAGTCCGGCTTTCGCGCTTCGAATCCGACCGCCTTGAGAAGCGCGTACGCTACGTCGGTCGACATCAGCTGAAGCGGGTTCGTGTTTTGGTCGATCACGGACTGCCACACAGGCAAAGCGAACACCAGATAGCCAACAGGAAGCGCCATGGCCAAGAACCAGCGTACGCCCAAGATCGCCCAGACACCCACCAGCAGAGCAAGAATGAAGGTGACCGAAGCGATGACCCAGAACTGACCCGCGACACCCACAAAGGTGACGGCTAAGAACGCTAGCAGGACCACGACAACCAGCGGCTTCCCAAGGAAGTTAGCCAGCGCCGAACCATCCGCCTTCTCTGCCGCAGCAACAAGCTTCATGAGGCCTTGCACCAACGGGTAGGCCAGAGCCAGCATTGTCGCCATCCAAATCCAAATGCCTAGGGCATCGAATTTTCGGTAGGCAATCACCAGGTAGCCGGCGACCAGAGCAAGGATCAATCCGCCTCCAACAACGGCCACGAGGCTGGAGAGGGGCGATCCGAACCCGCTCTTCATGGGAAGAGACTTCAAGGTGTCGCGGCGTCGATACAGGATCACACCGATGATCACCGGAACCAGAAATCCGTGAGAGTAGTAGTCGTCGTTAAGCCAAATCTCCGGTAGGAGCAAGAGCATCTCGCGATATCCGGCGGCTAAGCCGACCACCATGAGCAACGTCGGTAAGAAAGCCCAGTGAGTAACGATCGCCTTGTAGTCGACCGATTTCAAGAACTTAACCGCGTCTTGGGCATATCCCAAGATGTCGTCCAAAATGCTTCCCCCTTTTCGAGCTGCATTTTGGCCCGGACTCTCTAGTAGCCCTTCCTTGTCAGTTGCTGCCGTAGCATCCATCCTAAATCTCTCTCCTCGTCACCCAAGCGGTTGTTAAGACCACATCAAATCCAGCCAAACGATTCCAACGCTTTCCCTTGCGAAAGAATTCCCTGATCCGTACTAGGATGATAACCCCTGTATGCACGAATACCACGTGACATCGATTCTTATCTGCGGTCGAACACTTGAGAATTGAGTGCTGACCAATAGGCCAGCACATTTCTTGCCAAAGTCCCCTACTTTCCGAATCTACTTGCCACTATGCAAGATTCTTGAAGTACTCGATCGTATGCTTGAGACCCTCGTCCAGCGAAGTCGAAGGCTCCCAGCCCAGAAGCGTGCGAGCACGGGTGGTGTCTGGTCGTCTCTGCTTGGGGTCGTCTGCAGTCGCAGGTAGGAAGACGATCTCACTGCTAGAGCCAGTCGCAGCAACCACGGCCTTCGCGAACTCCAAAATGGTTCTCTCTTCTTGGGTGCCGATGTTCACCGGATCGTGAAGATCGGAAAGCATGAGGCGGTAGACGCAATCCAAGATGTCGGCGTAGTAGCCGAACGATCGCGTTTGCGAACCATCCCCGTAAACGGTCAGAGGCTCGCCGCGAAGGGCCTGGTTTACGAAGTTCGGCACAACCCGGCCATCGTCTAGGCGCATGCGCGGCCCGTAGGTGTTGAAGAACCGAATGATCTTCGTATCGACGCCCTTGAATCGGTGATACGCCATAGTCAAGGCTTCGGCGTATCGCTTCCCTTCGTCGTACACGGCGCGAATACCGTTCGGGTTGACGTTGCCCCAGTAGGTTTCCGGCTGCGGGTGAATCTCCGGATCGCCATACACCTCGCTGGTGCTCGCAACAATGAACTTGGCTCCCTTTCGCTCGGCAAGATCCAGCGAGTTCTCGGTGCCATGCGAGTTGACTCGCATGACGTCGAAGGGAATCTTCTGAAAGTCCACCGGGCTGGCCGGGCTGGCAAAGTGAGCGACGAAGTCAACCGGACCATCGATATCGAACGGGAGCGAGACATCGTGCTCCACTTTCGTGACGTCTTTGCGACCCTCTAAGTGGGCCACGTTCTTCCAAGACCCCGTGATCACGTTATCGACGATAACAACTTCATGCCCTTTGCTCAAAAGCAGGTCCGATAAGTGCGAACCCAAAAATCCCGCGCCACCCGTAACAACAACTCGCATAGTCTCTTTTAATCGAGAGTCCGCAGACCTCCGACTTCCAACTTAGTATGGCTAAAAGAATCGGCATGCCCAAACAAGGGCCGACAGGCTAAAAGGCACCTCCCCTACCAAAACCAAGCAAGGCTTCTAGCATCGACCCCGGCAATATTCCCGTTCTTTGCTGTCCTAGGCCCCGAAGGAAGTTAAGCATTGATCACGGAAAGGTGGAAACCGGCACAACAATTGCCACAATAGAACTGGTGCCCAGAAAGGTTGACTCAACGAAGTGAACCGCGAAGGGCTCTCTTTCCGATTTCAACGACGTGCGCGGAGGCTCGCGTTGATTTTGGTTCAAACCTCTGGTGTAAAGAATGAAAGTTGCCGTAGTGGGAACAGGTTACGTTGGCCTCGTAACAGGCGTTGTTTTGGCCGACCTCGGAAATCAGGTCATTTGTGTTGATAAGGACGAGCGCAAGCTTGAAATGCTTCGTAAGGGGCAACCGCCCATTTACGAACCGGGCGTAGAGGAACTTCTGAAGCGCGGTCTAAAGAGCGGTAACTTCACCGTCTCCAACGATATCGCCGAAGCCGTTCGAGCATCCGAGATTGTTTACATCGCGGTTGGCACGCCTCCCGCAGAAGATGGAACGCCGGATCTCACCGCCGTTCGAGCCGTTGCGGCAGCCATCGGGCGAGCCATCGATAAGCCGACCGTCGTCGTCAACAAGTCGACCGTTCCGGTTGGATCGGGCGACATGGTCGAGAACATCCTGCGCGAGCAAGGCGCCGATCCGGAACTGTTCGACGTGGTGAGCAACCCTGAGTTCCTGCGGGAAGGCTCCGCAATTTCCGACACCCTCCGCCCAGATCGAATCGTCATCGGTGCGAAGCGAAAGGAAGCCGCCATCAAGCTGGTCGAGCTGTATGCAACCTTAGAGGCTCCGATGATCGTGACGGACCTTAACTCGGCCGAGTTGATCAAGTACGGTGCAAACAGCTTCTTGGCGATGAAGATTAGCTTCATCAACGCTCTCAGCCGCATTTGCGAACTCTGCGATGCGAACGTCGCCGACGTCGCGCGTGGCATTGGTTCCGATGCTCGAATCGGCAAGCAGTTTCTGAGTGCAGGCCTTGGATGGGGCGGCAGCTGCTTCCCCAAAGACGTTCAAGGCATGGTGAAAACCGCGGAGCGATTTGGCTACGACTTCGGCCTCATGAACGAATTCATTCATATCAACGAAGACCAAACGCACACGTTCATCGACCGACTTGAGAAGCGTCTCGGTGTGTTCCAAGGCAAGACCATCGGATTGATGGGTCTGGCCTTCAAGCCCAACACCGACGACATTCGAGATGCGAAGGCACTCGTAATTATCGATCGCGTCCTAAAGGCAGGCGGCTTTATCCGAGCTTACGATCCGGTTGCTGAAGAGAACGTTCGAGAGATCTACCCGGATATCACGTACGTCCAAAGCGTTTACGAGATTCCGGCAAATGCGGACGCCATTGTTGTGGTTACGGAGTGGAACGAATTCCGCCAGCTCAGCCTCGATCGATTGGCTTCTTCCTGTAAGGGGAAGATCTTGTTCGATGGTCGCCGAATCTACTCTCGAAAGCAAGCTGAAGAAGCCGGCTTCGAGTACCACACGATCGGAAGCCGATAAGCGTGCGGATCATCACCCTTTGCGATGGCGCCTCTATCTCTGGAGGTGCCGAAAAGGTCGCCATTACAACTGCTGTCGAACTCGCCAAGAGCGGGTTCGACAGTTCGTTTTTTGGTGCCGAGGGTGCTCTCGATCCACTCATCGTCTCGCAAGGGATGAATGCCCATACGCTCAACCTCACCGACGCCTATCACACCGCCAGTAAAAAAGAGCTTCTCAAACGGTTCTTCTGGAATCGAGACGCTCGAACTCAATGGGCCGAGTTCCTGAACGGTTTCGATCCGTCGGATACCATCGTCCACGTACATTCCTTCCGCCGAATTCTGAGCACTTCGGTGATGGAGGAAACCTTTGCCAGGGGCTTCAAGGCGGTCCTCACCCTTCACGACTTCGGACTGGCCTGCCCCAACACCAGCTTCTACAACTTCGAGTCCCGGTCGATCTGTTCGCTCGATCCGTTTTCGCCAGCCTGCTTCAAAACGCAGTGCACCAAAAACGGCTGGCCGATGAAAGGCATGCAGATGGGTCGCGGAATGGTGGTGCGATCCAAGAATGTAACCGGGCGGATCAAGCGCTACTTTGCAGTCTCCGAGTTTTCCAAGAATATCCTCGCCCCGTACTTGCCTAGCGATGCCAAGATCGACGTGGTCTACAACCCGGTCACTGCTACCGATCACGGTCCGGCAGAAATCCCAGAAGGGTCGCCATTCACGTTTGTCGGTCGAATGCAACCGGAGAAGGACCCAGTCACCCTTGCCGAAGCCGCGAAGATTGCCGGAGTCCCGGTGCGGTTCGTAGGAGACGGCCCCGAACTGGAGAAGGTACGTGTCGCCAACCCCGACGCCGAGATCACCGGATGGCTCTCGCAATCTGAGGTGATCGAGAAGGTACGAAGCGCCCGGGCCATCGTGATGCCTTCCCGTTGGTACGAAACCGCCGGGCTCGCAATCCTAGATGCCCTGAGCCAAGGATTGCCTGGGATTGTGAGCCAAGGGTGTGCCGCAACCGAATTTGTGCAGGACGGCGCGAACGGCCGCTGGTTCAAGATGGGCGATGCGGAGAGCCTAGCCCAGGTGCTGAAAGAGACCGGGATTGCCGAAGCACGCCAATACGGAAAAGAGGCTTACCAACGCTATTGGCAAGCCCCCTATTCAGTGGCGAACTATCTCGCCCAACTCACCGACCACTACCGGTCAGTGCTTAGCGAGTAACTTTTTTCTTGCGGCGGATAACCACGCCGAGCAGTCCAGCAAGCACTGCGCCCGTTGCGGGCTCTGGCACCGCCGCAGTGATCTTTGTGGAGAAATAATGCCGTCCCGTGTTGGTATCCGGATGCCAGATCCACCGAGCGGTTGGGTCGACATTCGTGATGTTGCCCCATGGGGAAACTCCATTAGCTCCGAGATCACTTGGGGTGACGTAAGGGCCTCCGAATCCGGTCGAACTCACCTTGAAGGTCGACGGTTGCGTCAGCATGTACTGACCGCCGTTGACGAAGGAGTGGTCCGTTGAGGAAAGCGAGAACTGGCCGAGAAATCCGGCAGGAGCGCCTAAGTCTCTCGCGAAGATGTGGAGATAGTAATCTTGGCCCGCGTTGAGCGTGGTAGAAAACGCGTAGGTGGTTGGCCAGTTTGTTCCGCTGCCGATCAGCGTGCCCGCGACCGAATCATTCGTGCTGATGTAAGCGTCGAACTCGTTATCGACGTTTACTTTTGCGGAGAGCACATTTGCCTGCGAGGTTGTAGCAACCAGGCACAAAGCCAAAAGGGAGAGATTCCTCAAATGCATGAATATCACATTGCCCGCATAAATGCGGTCCTATTGACAATATACTGCTTCTCAGTCCGTTTTGAACACGTTTTCTAGGCCAACTCAAGGGCCACTTCAGAACAGAAATGACGCCCCGCGCCGGTTAGGATCAATCGCTCGTCATACGGCTCTATCCACCCTAAATCAAAGACTTTCCGGAGCGCTTTTTCCTGAAGATCGATGCCTTCAGATCGCAGGACGGCTCTAGAAACTCCCCGGTTTAGGCGAATGCCAAGCATGATGCGCTCTAGCCGGAGAGTTTCGGGCTCAAGAGCCTCGGATTCAAAAGCGAGAGAAGTCCCTTCCTCAATGGCGGCTGAATACCGCTCGGGATGCTTAAGATTGGTGTAGCGGACCCGGGTTGCGCCCTCAAACTTTCCGTTCAGAGCCGCAAAAGCACCGCCCGGAATTGCCCCCACCGCTCCTGGTCCATATCCTGCATAGGGTTCGCTCTCCCAATAGCAAAGGTTGTGCCGGCATTCATGACCGGGTTTCGCGAAGTTCGAAATCTCATACTGGTCAAAGCCCAGCTTCGCGGTTTGTTCCACGCAGCGGTCGTACATCGCCACCTGGGCGTCGTCTTCCGGTAGGTCGAGCCGGCCCCTTTGAACTTGCCGATAGAACGCGGTGTTGGGCTCGATGGTGAGACAATAAAGACTCAGATGATCCGGCTCAAGACTCAACGCTTTGTCTAAGTTTCTGGACCATCCTTGCATAGATTGACCGGGAAGCGCGAACATCAGATCAAGGTTCAGGTTTCTAAATCCTGCCTCTCGTGCAGCCCCTACCGCCCGATCGATTTCGGCAGCCTTATGCACTCGATCGAGCCGAATGAGATCGTCGTCCACAAAGCTTTGAGCGCCCAGAGAGATTCGGTTAAAGCCCGCCGCAATCATCGCCGAGAACTTTGGAATATCGACCGTGCCTGGATTCGCCTCGCTGGTGATCTCGCACCCGTCCACCGGAGGGTGCACCTCGCGAATCGCATCGAGAATTCGGTGAAGTTGATCCCCGGAGAGAAAAGTGGGCGTTCCCCCGCCCAAAAAGATGGTCTTGGCAGGCGTGCCCCGCAGGGGCGAGTTCAGAATCTCCTTGATCGTTGCGGCAGTCGTTCGCTCCACAATCTCCCCTGACATGGCGTAGCTGTTGAAGTCACAGTATCCGCACTTGCTCGGGCAGAAAGGGGTGTGAACGTAAACCGCAATCGAATCCAAACGCGCCCTACTTCCCTGCTACTTGGTAACCGATCACCGCACCCAAAACGCCCAGGACCAGAATGGGTACCGCCGGAACTTTGGCGTTGATGCACTCCGACTTACAGTTGATCATCAATACGTGATAACCGTAGCCGGCGCTGGCTCCGATGAGGAGTCCAATGAGAGTTTTCAGAATCGTCATCGCACTTCAGACTACGACGCCGGTCGAGACTCCATCCGCTCCGGCGTGCTGACTCCCAAAACTCCCAACGTTGCCGCCAGGCCGATCTTTGCCGATTCGCACAGCGCCAACCGGGCCGCACTGAGTTCTGGCTCGTCTGGTTGAACCACCTTGCAGGCATCGTAAAAGGCGTGGAAGGCTCGGGCAAGCTCGATGGCAAATGTCGCCAAGCGGTGAACGCCATAGTCGGCCGCGCATCGCAGCATCTCGTCTGGCAGGTCCACGACCTTCTTGATCAGGTTCTTCTCTCGATCATGGGTAAGAAGGTGGAGCGATTCTGCCGAAGGCTTCAGGCCCGCTTCCGCCCCCTTGGCAAGGATGGAGCAGATGCGCGCGTGCGCGTACTGAACGTAAAACACCGGGTTCTCATCGCTCTGCTTTTCGGCAAGGTCCAAGTCGAAGTCGAACGTGGTGTCGTGGTGTCGCATCAAGTAGAAGAATCGCGCCACGTCTCGCCCCGCCTGGTGCTGCTCGGCAAGGGTTCCTTCTGGTTTCATCTTGCGACCAATCTCTTCGATCAGGTCAAGGATCGCATAGATGTTGCCATCACGCTTTCGCATCGGCGCGGGTTGACCATCCTTCAAGAAGCGCACGAGCTGATAGATCAGCACTTCCAAACGCTCTTTCGATTCGGCCAGGGCAGACGCGCAGACCTCCTCGTTTGAGGCGTCACCCTTCAGAAGGTTCGCGGCAACGACTGCCTGGAGGCGACCGATGTAGCCGTGGTGGTCTGGCCCCAGAATCGTGATCAGCTTATCGGCGTTAGCGGGTCGGTTGAACTTGTCGGCGTGATAGGCCACATCGCTGGCAATGTAGGTAAGGCGACCATCTTTGCGTCGAAGCACTCGATCCTGGTCGTCGCCGAACTTGGTGGATCGAAGCCAAACTGTGCGCTCGGAACCTGCGGCGTCGTCTTCGTCCACAATCTGTTCCTCTCGGATCGTTTCTTCGATCTTGCCGCCCTTTCCAAGTTTCAGCTTGGTTCGGTACGCCTCATCGTCGGCAACGCCCTTGCCCACCATCTCCTTCATGCACGTCTCCACCACGCCGGCGTTATGGAGCGATTGCTCGCTGAACCACGTGTTGAAGACCACTCCGAACGCTTCCAAGGCGGTTCGTTGAGCGTCGATCATCAGATCCTGCGACTTCTGCTGGAACCAGGCAACATCCTGAGTGGCGGCCTCAGGGAACTCGGTTTTGACTCGCTCAGCAACTGCGTGGACGTAATCGCCTTTGTAGCCGTTTTCTGGAACAGGTTGACCGTTCACCAAGGCTTGAACCGAAACGGCGAAGAGTCGCATTTGCTCGGAGTTCACACCGTCGTTGATGTAGTACTCGCGATGGACGGTGTTGCCCACCGCATCGAGCACATTGCACAAGGTGGAACCAAACGCGGCACCGCGACCCGAACCGATTGTGATCGGTCCGTTCGGGTTGACCGAGACAAATTCGACGTTGATCTTCTTGGGTTCGGAGACCTTGCCAACCGTTCGTAGCCCTTCAGGCCCCAAGTCCAAAACTTGGCCGACGTACGACGCCACGAATTCTCGCTTGAGGCGAAGATTGATAAACCCTGGCCCGGCAATCTCCACCGATTCCACTTCATCAGCTGCTTGAAGACCGGGAAGAAGTTTTTCGGCAAGCGCGCGAGGGTTCAGACCTGCCACTTTGGAGGCGACCATCGCAAAGTTGGTCGCAAAATCACCGTGCTCTGGGTTCTTGGGATCGGCGATTTCAACCGTCACGTTCCGAACGTCGGCGGCAATGTCACCGGAAGCGATGAGAGCTTCCAGAATCGATCGCAACAACTGGGCAAGGTGAGTTCGTAGCAAGGCAACAGTTTACTTGCTGCCCCTTGCGACGAACCCGTTCAACCCGTCCTGCTGAGGGAAACTATCTTTCGGCAGAGATCCGCTTAAAGAACGTGATGATCTTTTCCGGAGCGTCCTTGGGAAAGCTGTGACCGCCCTGATACCGATAAACGACCACCGGGGCCCCTTTGGTCGAAGTAGATTCAATCAAACCGAGAGGTCGATCTTTCGGCTCTTCGCAACCGTTCAAGGTTCGCATGAAAGCAATGCTGCGTTCCTGCCCTTCTGGATTCACGATCGGATCTTCCGTACCCACCACGTGAAGGATGGGCGTCGGTTTCCAAGCATTGCGATCGATTCCCTTGGTGCCGGCAAACCCTGAAGCCGAAGGGCCGATCGCCGCAAACAGTCCGGGGTGCGTGGCCCACAGAAGATAAGTGAACGCTCCTCCGTTCGAGTGCCCAGAGCAGAAGATTCGCTGCTCGTCCACCCGACCTTCGGCGCGTAGCTTCGTCAGCAGGGAATCGAAGAATCTGAGATCGCGACCGTTTTGGTCGTCGATCACCTTTTGCCAACCGGGCTTCTTTCCTTCCGGATCGGTTCTGCCGGGTGTGTTCAGGCCCTGCATATACACCACCGTGGCGTCTTCCCACAGTTCGTGATACCGGAAAGACCGTGCGGCATTTCGCATGTTGCCCCCATGACCGTGGAACGCAAAAACAACCGGTGCGGGCTTTTCTTTGCTGCCCCGTCGAATCGCCACAAACTCTCTTGCCACTCCATCTATCTGGATGGTCTCGACGGGGAGCTGTCTTTGAGATGCGCCTAAGCCAAACGGACTTAAGGCGGCGAGCAACATCAGTGGTGCGTTCATGACTGCTTGAACGATCCGTTCGGGGAGGGGTTCATCCGATCCGCAAAAGGACCTACGGTTGGTATGGGACTCTCTACGCGGCTTTGAGTTCGCGCGAGAGGCGGATCAGGAACTGTTCCAGCGTATCCACCCCGTTGAACGAAGCGCCCTGACCCTTCAGCTTTCCGTCGGTCTCTTCCAGCAACGCCATTGCTCTTGCCAGACCATCAAAGGTCACCTGCTTGGCTTGGCGCATCACGCCATTCTTGACGAAATCGGATTGGCTGGCAAGCGCCGATTTGCCCGTATAGAGTTGCGCGAGTTCCTGGGTCGGCGAATCGGGAGAGCAGCCTGATTCGATGTAGGCACGCGCTTGCCAAAGGAATCGGAACTGTCGGGCAAACAACGGGAAGATGTTGGCGAACGCGATGTCCTCGACTTTGGACTTATTGGTCAAAACCGTCTGAAGTTGACGAAGGGCGACACCGACGTTTCCAGAGATCGCCGCATCAATAAGATTGAAGACATTCCACTCTCGCGAGGGCACCACCACATCCTTGATTTCGCGCTCGGAGATGCGATCGCCAGAGGTGTAGAGGACAAGCTTCTCGACCTCTTGAAGGGCTCTGCCTGCGCTTCCACCCGTCATCTCCACCAAGAGATTTGCAGCCGAGGCGGAAATGGTTTTTCCAAGTTTTTCGACCTCAACTTTAACAAATCCCGCGGCCGCTTTGGAGTCCGCCTTGAACTCGTAGAGTCCGCCCTTGGCGTCCTTCACCAACTTGGCGAAGTTCTTGATGTTCGTTTCGGACTTAGACTTTCGATCGTCTGCCCCTGCTTCTTCATCGCCCACCAAGATCAGCAGCGCGGTGTCGGGAAGCCCTTTCAAGCTCTCAACGTTGACGTCTTTTGCGTCCGCACGACCCACGTTTCGCACCACCACCACGCGCCTTTCGGCAAGAAAAGGAACGGTTCCTGCCGCCGCCACCCACTCTTTCGGAGGGACCGCATCGCCCATAAAGGTCTCCATCTCCATATCGTCGGCAGCGACTCCGCTTGCTTCGATCAACTGATCCAGCGCGCGACGCATGAGAATGCTCTCTGCTCCATGGAGCAGCACAACACGAGACTTCGCTGCGGCAGCGGGATCAAATCCAGACATGGGGGGACGGGCTTAGACGAGGCTACTTCTTGCGGGCTTTCGCCTGCTTCGCCTCTTCCTTCAAAACGTTCTTGAAGTCTTGCACTTCTTGGCGCAGTGAATCAACGCTTTCTGGGGTGAGACCCGATTGCGAATAAAGCGCGTAGGTAAACCGGGTCGCCAAATCCTTTGCCTTCACTCCCGATCCGTTGAGCTTCTCAAGCGAGGTTTCGGTGTACTCCATGACGGTTTGACCAAGTTGCCGTCTTCGCCCCGTGTGCCTTTCGAGCGCGAGCGTGTAGTCCAGCGTCACCTTCTCCAGTTCCGACTCCAGTTTCTTTTCTGGGTTCGGCTTTCGGCTGAGAACGAAGTATCCGATGGCGCCGATGGCAACGACCACTAAGGCTCCCGCTGCCAGGTAAAGGGCGATCGGAACGGTCGGCGTTGAACGCGGTCGTTCGTTCGGACGCGTCGAACCATCGATGGACACCGCCCCATCGGTGGCGTCGAACACCAGCCAGCCGTACCCTTCAAAAAAGAGCTCGGCCCACGCATGCCTATCGGCTTCGAGCAAGATCAGGCTGCCGTTATCGCCCAGATTGCGCGGGTTCGGCAGATAGCCCACCGAGTATCGAGCGGGGATACCGATCGAGCGAGCCATCTGCACCATCGCGGTGGCAAAGATATCGCAGTAAGCCTCTTTTGAAGTGAACAGCGTGTAGGCCACCGCCTCTTCATCTTCAGGCACCGCCTTAGGCTTCAGCGTGTACTTAATGGTCTGAGAGATGTACTCCCGAATGCGCTCGGCCTTCTCGTAGTCGCTGCCCTCGGTTCCCGCCACCTTCTGCGCCATCTCATAGACGGAGGTTTTGATGCTTCCCGTATTGAGAGCGTTCGAGATGTACCCACCCCGAATCTTTGGACGCATCGCGTTACGCTTCGATCGCCGAGATTCTAGGTAGACGATTCGGGTTCGACCGTAAGACATTGGTTGAGGCAAGAACGGCGTGCCTCCGCGATCGTTCCGAATCAGACTCGGTGGGTTCAGGATGTTAAAGATCGACCCTCGGCCCGGTATCTCGTTGGTGGTGACAAGCGCTTGGACGGTGTAGGTTCGATCAATGGGGTCTGAAATGCGGAACAGATTGGAACGAGCGACGCGCTCATCGATCTCGTTCTGCTTCTCATCGTAGTAAGGACCGGCGTCATCCCAGTTTTTGATCCACGTATTCGCGTTGGTGTAGTAGTCGAAGGTGTCGACGCGATAAGGCGAAAGATCGTCGGAGGTGACCTGGAAGACAGGAGTATCCCGCAGCGTGATGGGGCCCTGGCCGATGCGCTGCTGGTTCTGGTTGGCAGCACTGCTGCCCATTGCAGCACGAGCAAGCCTTTGCGTGACCGGGTTGTTCAGCTTGAGTCCACCGGAAATCGGCTTGACCGACGTTTGGACGACCGGCGCGCCAATCAGGCTGAGCACGACGATCGCCATTGCCGACCAAAGCGCCCACTCAGCTCCTGCCGCCCATCGCCAGGGTCCATCGGAAAGATGCTCGATCTGCCGTTCCGGATCGTTCTGCATCACGGGATCCTCGGCAAAGTAGCCGCTGGACTGCGCGCGCACTCTCATATCTCGTGCATGCGCTCGAGCGAACAGAGTTGCGAATGCAATAAGGAAGATGAAGAAGAAGATGACCACCGGGCGGTAGGTGTCGTAACACCCGACGAACCCGAAGAGCGCCAGAGACGGAATCGCGTGGAAGAGGAGGGTGCGGTCACTCCAAACGAAGAAGCTTCCCAGCATCATCATCCACAGGAGCCAGCTCGAAGGAAGGAGCTCTCGAGGGAATGTTTCCGGCGGGAAGATCACGTTGAACCGCGTGGCAAAAAGGAACGAACAAAGCGTGGTGATGGTGTAGAACAGCCAGTCGAATTGGGTGATGCCCTTTTCCTGCCTCGCGTTACGAATGAGGAACGAGGTTCCAATCCCGAGCGAGACCACCGTGACCGCAACCACCGACACTAGGTTGCTGGCAACCGCCTGTCCACCGGAGAACGCCGCCGTCAGCGACATGACCGCCGAAAGGATGTAATCCATCCCATCGACCTGACCCCGGAACGCGTACTTCCTGAGGGCGATCATTGCATGAACTCCGGCATAAGGGTAGGGTTCGATCCTGCCGAACGGAGCTTCTCCAGCGATTCCGGAGACGCAATGGATTTGCCCGTGAACTTGGAATCGTACAGCTTTGGTTCGTAGACGAGCGGGACGATGGTGTGGGAGCCTCGGTGCCGAGCGATGACCGGTGCCAGCGATTCGTCGTCCACGGCCGCGCAAACAAAGATCACGCTCCCCGACTCCGCTTCCTGGAGGACTCGCTCCAACTCAATTCCAACCGTCTCTTGCGAGGACGCCTGGATGTCTCCGAGCAGAGCCGCAACCGCTTCCACGCGGTCGTGGTCGACGCCGCTTTTCGATCCGGACTCCAGCGTGGGAAAGGTCACTGTTACCCCCATTCGGATCAGTTGGTCGCTTAAGAACAGCACGTGACCGCACATAACATCGAGGGTGGAGACGTCGCCTTCACCACGATCGGTACCGGCGGTTCGCTGCAGAACGAACGAACAGGCCCCGTGGGCACCCGCTTGGAATTCTTTCACCATCAACCGCCCCATGCGAGCGCTGGAACGCCAGTGAACGTGACGGAGAGAGTCTCCGGACGCGTACTCGCGGACGCCCCGAGGCTCGATTCCCGCACCGGCGGCTTGACCGCTCGCTGCTTCGTTGATGCCCCACCCCGCCGAACTCGGGAGTTCGATGGCGACCGGAATGGGTACGGGAAGAACCGTGATTTCGGTGGGTTCGGTTTCGTATTTGACGCTTCGCGTGGTCAGACCAAGGGCATCCGTTGCTGTCACCGTAATGTTCTTCCAAGAGAACCGACCCCGTTTGCGAGGCTGGAACTTGTACATGGTGCGAACCGGAAGGTCGTACGCGGGGGCGATCGGAAGGCTAGGACCCACGCCTCCTCGAGACAAACGCTGTGGGACGTTGTCTTGAACGGTGACAAGGGGTCGCTTCAGTTTCCGAAGGCTCCAGATGACCAGTTCAATGGTCACGACCTCGTTTACGCGCACGCTCTTGGGAACAATGCGGTCGATCTTGAGGGAACGAGCCGATAGGTAAGACTGGACGTTGCAGGCAATGAGAAGCGCCACCAGCGCAAAGCTCATGAAGAACAGCGCGGGCGCGTCAATGAGGATCGCCATGAGCGACAAGAACAGCGCTGCCGTTGCCAACGCGGTGTAAGCGATCCTTCTCATTGACTTCCTTGGGAGTCTCTTAACCCACCGGAACGGGAGCCGGAACGGTTTCCACGATTTGCGCGATCAGATCGTTGGTCGTCACACCGCGAGCCCGCATCTCTGCGCGAGGCATCACTCGGTGCGCGATGATGGTCGGCGCGACCTTCTTGATGTCGTCGGGACGGACGAAATCGAATCCTCCCATAACCGCCATCGCTTGACCGGCCCGCATCAGGTGCAGAGTTGCACGAGGCGAAGCGCCCAGAGCCAACTGGTTGCTGGATCGGGTGGCGCGAACGATATCAACGATGTAGTCCTTCACGCTGTCGTGGACAAAAATGTCGCGAACATTGGTCTGCAGCGTCCTCAATTCTTCAGCGGAGATCACGGGCTGCAAAAGCTCGATTGGATGCGCAATCTGTTGAGCGCTCAGAACGGCTCGCTCGCTCTCCCGGTCAGGATAGCCCAGGCTGATTCGGGCGAAGAATCGGTCTAGCTGAGCCTCTGGGAGGGGGTAGGTTCCCGTCATCTCCACCGAGTTTTGGGTGGCAATGACGAAAAAGGGCTTGGGAAGCGAGCGGGTCTCACCGTCGGTCGAGACTTGCCCCTCTTCCATCGCTTCCAACAAAGCCGCCTGGGTCTTAGGGGTCGCCCGGTTGATTTCGTCGGCGAGGACGACGTTGGCGAAAACAGGTCCCGCGCGGAACTCGAACTCACCGGTCTTTTGGTTGTATACAGAAGAACCGGTCACGTCCGCCGGAAGGAGGTCCGGCGTGAACTGTACTCTGCGGAACTCGCCGGAAATAGTTTTCGCCAAGGAGCGAGCAAGGGTGGTTTTGCCGACTCCTGGGATGTCTTCAATGAGGAGGTGCCCCTCGCAGACGAGACTCACGACCGCCATTTCAATCGCGGAGCGCTTTCCAACGATTGCTTTGGAAACTTCATCGACGATGGCCGAAGCCTGCTGTCCTAATTGATGCACCGCCATTTCAACCTACAGATTCTATAGCCTACGCTGATTTTGCGGGGAATGGCGCAAACATCCGGCTATCCCTAACGGAATGAGGACAAAGTCAAAATGGTTCCTTTATCGAACCACCCGACTTCTTTGTCACTTCCCTTCGGCGAGCAGGTTTTTAACGAACCTTCCGTAAGAGGTCGGCGTCTTCCAATCCTTCTCCAGCATCGTCGGACCCCACTGAGGGTGGTAGCACCACGCCGTCCAATGGAGCTTGCGCTCCCGCATGAACTTCACAAACGGTTTGCCAAAGTCCTCCGCGGTGCCTTTGAAGTGCGAAGTGGTGTTCTCTTGGAAGCCCCATTCGGACACGATGACGGGCGCGAACGTGTGGACATCGCCGAGCGCCTTCGCCCAGAGCTTGGGATCGTTCTTGTCGTGTCCACCGTACACGTGCCACTCGTAGGCAACATTGGAATCCTTGATTGGGTTCTGCTTGATTCCGTTGAGGTCGTACGCCCAACGATTTCCGCTTGCGATCACCAAGTTCTTTGCTCCCTGTTTTCGGATGTCGGCGATGAGGCGATCAAAGAAGGGCTTGAGCTTTGGCCAAGTGGATCCGTACGGAGTCTCCCAATCTCGCTCGGTGTAGAGCGGCTCACACCAGAGGTGAAATCCGACCCGGTTATCACCCTTGAACTCCTTGGCACAGGTTCTCCAGAAATCGGTGGCTAAGGAGAAGGAACTGTCGTAAAGATCTTTCACGGTCGACTTTTGGAAATAGCCATCCGGCCAGCCGATCGCGTGCCAGTCGATGAGCACATAAAGCCCTTGTGCCCGCGCAGCCTTGACCTCTCGTTTCAGCTCCGCAAAGACCTTCTTCTTGTCGTCGTGCTTCCAACTGCTTGGTGCCACACCGATGCGGACGGTGTTGCACTTCCATTCTTTTGCGAGAACACGGTAGTCATCGAGACGGTTTTGCCGCGCGAGAATGACATCGCCGACGCAAACACCGCGAAGATGGACCGCCTTGCCCTTATCCAGCAAGTTCTTGCCCTGGACGTGCAGCCCATCGAGCGGAGCAGAGGATGCGGAAGCAAGTGCTCCCGAAATGAGGGTGAGAACGACGGTGTTCATCTTGGGGGGAATGCGAACTCTTTCAGTCCGTCGCGGTCGGTTACAACCACGCTCCCACTTTCTATCTCTAACAGGCCCATTTCTGCAAGCTCTTTCAGCGCTCGATTGACATGTTCACGGGTTGCGCCAATCCTAGAACCCCACTCCGTTTGCGTCACTCGGTGATTCAGCTCCCAGTCGCCCGCTTCGTTCTTGCGACCATTGACCCTAAACTCGTGAACAATCGCGATCGCAAGTCGCTGGCTCACCTTAAGCTTCTGATTCACGCGCGAGTCGATGGACTCCCGAAGTTTTGAAGCAAGAAGCGTGAGCATCCCCAGCGCCAAGTCCGGTGTCTGGCGAATCTTCGACATCAACCAGTCGCCATCGAGAGCGAGAATCTCGGACTCCATCGTCGTCCGCGCATCCGCGCTCCGACCCTCCGGATGGAACAAGGCGATTTCTCCAATCACCTGACCCGCTCCACGAACGGCCACCACCTGCGTCGCTCCATCCGGTGCGAAACGCTCAATCGCGATCTGGCCGGAGAGGATCACGAACACTTTGGTTCCGTCGTCGCCCTCCCAAAACAGGTTCTGGTTTTCTTTGTACTTCCGGATGCGCGCATCTTTGAGCAGGTCAAGAAGCGCTTCCTCGGAGAGTTCTCGGAAAAGGACCGTCCTCTTTAGGATCGCTAGCTGGGTGGAAGTCATCCCGCCCGGCGCCCCGTTTGCGTCTCGATCGTTCCTCATGGTTTTGGATTCGTTCTGGGATGGGTCGGGCAGAACAACGGCATGGATACTCGAGGCATTTTCATGGGTGGGAGGCGCCTCCAACTTCCGTGTTCACGTCTTCGCCTTGACCAGAGGGATCGTTTGGAGCGCCGCCACCCGGCTCTGGAGCGGGCGTCTCATCATTCTTTTTTTCTTTGCCCGGCAAATTGTAAATCTCCTTCAGAGTCTCCTCGTCGGTTGGGGCATTGGGATCTACCTTTGGCTTCTCGGCAGGCGGAGAAACGGCGGGACCTACCTTGCCCGCCGGAGAGTTCGCCTTGCCTCGGCCCGCTGGCGAGCCGCCTTTCGATTGCGCGCCAGAACCACCCTTTTCTGAGTTGGAAGCCTTGGGAGTGTTGTCATTGATTCGGTTGCTCCTGGATCGAGTCGCCGTTCCCGTCGAGCCCTGAGGGAGCACCAACTGAGGCCCTTTCGCCTCCGAGTCTAGATACATTTTTCTGAGGAAGACACCCGCAGCGGCGACAACCATTAGCAGGATCACAACCGTGATCGCCCTCCAGAAGCCGTCATGCGACTTCTGCTGGATCACGATCTCTTTGCGGGTGCCCGCCACCACCGCACTGGTCGGCATGGAGATCGATTCGAGGTCGCCCGGGATTCTTCCCACCCACACGCGCACAGGATGCTCGACATTCTTCACTTCGTACTGCCCCATGAACGAGCGATCGAAGTGCAGGGTTTGCCGAGTCATCTCATGAACGGTGTCCGTGAAGGCAACCTTTCCTGGGGGACAGAGCGATTCCAGCCGAGCCGCGATGGCAACCGCCAGACCCGTGTAGCGATCGCCGGAAATAATGACGTCGCCCACGTGAATGCCTATTCGGTGCCGCACTCGTAATCCGTCTGGACCTACTTTCGAGTTCTTTTGCAGAATCAGGCTCTGCATTTTGAGGGCCGCTCGAAGTGCATCGACCCCGGAATCGAAAACGGCTTTAACACCGTCACCGCGATCCGCAACTACTCGGCCGCTGTGCGCGACGACAATCTGAGCAAAATCGTTCAGGTCTTCCTTCACACGAGAGACCGCGAACTCTTCTTGATGACCTACGGCACTGGTGAATCCGTACACATCGGACATCAGCACCGCCAGAATTCGACGCGTTCCGCCGGATTGCGAACTCTCAAGATTGGCGTCTATCAATCGCGCCCCCAGGGACGCCCATCCGCTCCAGATCGGTTCCGATATGCAAATTGATTCACTCTTCCTCCATTCCCGCACCGACAACAAGATCGATGCAATCGGGCCACCTCGGCTCAAGCGGATTCCACAAACTCCCCAGTTCGTCGAAACCCAAGCACATCTCCCCAGATGCGGTGTGAGCGACCTCACACACTTACGGTGATCCTTCTCACAGTTTACGACGATCCGATCTGAATGGTGCCCCTCGCACCCGTCCATTCAGCAGAGTCAACTAAGCCCCATTCAAGGCGGGTGGGGCCGCCTAAACACGACCGATTCAAAGGATCAAACGCCTAGTAAGTCCGAACGGGTCGGTGACTGGGCCAAAGGACCATGCTTCGTCCCAGGGACTGGACCGTGGAGGCGAAGTTCCGGCTGGGCGCGGTCTAAGGAGCTACTGCTGCTGTTGCTGCTGCTGATCGTAAACCGGATCCAGAAGAGTAGATTGCACAGTGCGCTTCGGAATTTCAGCGTAAACGGGCAGGTCGATTTCCCCGATCTCTTCCCGCAACGAGGCGATCGTTTTCCGCTCGGTCAGCCGAGTGTGGACCTCGACACCGAGACTCTCGTCAGCGTTGCCTCGGAAGATGCCTTTGTTGGGCGGCACGTCATCGTAGTGACGTCCGTAGCCTACGACAACGTAGTGCTCGTCCGGCTCGCGATCGTTGGTCGGGTCAAACCCTACCCATCCGTGTTCTTGACTGAAGAACTCCATCCAGGCGTGGCTTTCGCTCACTTCATGACCTTCTCGAACAACGTGGAGGTACCCCGAGACGTATCGGCAAGGGACGCCGATCACGCGTCCTACGCCGATCATGATCTGGGAGAAGTCTTGGCAAACACCTGCTCTTTGCTCCAGAGCGCGATCGATGGAATGGTGGTACTCGGTGGCGTCCGGGTGATACTCGAACTCCGAGTGAATCAACTTCGCCAACGAGAACATAAACTCGCCTAACGAGTTTGGAGAACCCTTCTTGACACGCTCGGCGAGCTCGGCAAGCTGCTGCGAGTGGGTGATCGGTCCCTCAAAACTCAGGTAGTCCAAGAGGGGACCGTTATCGTAAGGACGCAGCGGCTCGGTGACCTCGAGCACGCTCATCTGACGGGGCATCGTTTCGACAATGCTTCGCGCGTAAATCTCAATCTCGCGATGGAATTCCGCAATGTTAAAGTGGTGAACGGCATTCCCGAGCCAGTCAACGTAACGATGCACTTTGGTGGGGGGACCCACCGCCAGGAAAAAGGAATGAACGTCTTGTCGCTCCGTGGGGCGAGGCTCCATGCGCAGTTCCATCCACGACTCGCTGATGAAGTCGCTGTATTGGAAACGGATGCGATGTTCGATGTTAAGAAGCATAGGTCGGTTGGGCTGTTAGAAAGACCTCGCCTCTCCGGTCAGGATTTCGTGGGTTTGCACCAGTTGCCACTGGATCTCTTCTAGGAAGGGCAGAATACTCCGTTGCGCCATTGCGTCTTCTTCTTCAAACTCCAGCTTTGCCGCCGCCTTGCCCATATATCGAGCCGCCGTGGGAATGTTGCGTCCGTCGCTCGCCATTGATCGGAGGTATCCGACGATTCGGCGGACACCTGTGTTGACCGAACGGGGTGTGGCGTCATCAAAGACAAGGAAGCGGATCACGTCGGCTTCTTCGAATCGTGGCCCGTACACCTGTCGATAGTTTTCCAGCGATGCGACCGATCGCAACACGCTCCGCCAGGCGGCGTGGGAAATCGGAGAATCCATGCCACCCGCCCACTGCTCCATGATCGGAAGTCTCGCCTTGAGCACGAAGATCGTGTGCTGCGTTCGCTCCATGGCTTCCCCGCTCTTCAAGTAACTCCACCCTTCGTCTCTTGAAAGGGTGTTCTCCATGGCTCCCAAGATGGTGAGAATGCTGCCGTGCGTTTCTTCAGCGATCTCGTTGATTCGCCCCGCGTCGTTCCACTCATCGGCGCGATGCGCGATGAGTCGCCGATAGCCGTCGTTCAGGTAGTCCACCACCTCACGGGTCAAACGCTCGTTGACGGTCCGTGCGTTATCACGAGCCCGATTGAGCGAGGACGCAACGGAAACGGGATTGGACTCATCGATCAGGAACGATCGCATGGTCTTGATCACCGCTTCGCCTCGTGCAGAGGTGTCTGGGATTGCCAGCCCGGACGCGGGCATCGTATCCAGCAAAGCCTGCCATTCGGCTCGTGCCATGGTCTGGTCGAGCCCTTCAAACTCCAACGAGAAGGCTCGAGCAACCAGCAGGTGGCGATTGGCGTTCTCGGCCCGCTCTAAGTAACGACCTAGCCAGTAGAGCGATTGGGCGACGCGAGCAAGGAGCATTACTCCAACTCTCCTTGAGACTCTTGGCGCGGGGCCTCGAGCACCCAGGTGTCCTTACTCCCTCCGCCTTGCGAGGAATTCACCACGTAGGAGCCGTCTTTGAGTGCCACTCTTGTGAGGCCACCCGGCAGCACTTTGATTCGGTCTCCGTAAACCACATACGGCCGAAGATCGACCCGTCTCGCCACGAATTTTCCTTCCAAATAGGTGGGGTGAGCCGAGATTTCCACCAGAGGCTGAGCGATGTATCGCCCTGGCTCCGCTTCGACACCCTTTCGGTATTCGGCGATCTCGTCCTTCGTCGCAAACGGACCCATGAGCATGCCGTATCCGCCCGCGCCGTCGGTTTGTTTAACCACCAGCTTGTCTAGGTTGTCCAGGATGTACTTGAGGTCATTGGGTCTGGCGCCAATGTAGGTGGGCACCTGTTCCAAGATCGGTTCTTCGCCGAGATAGTAGCGAATGACGTCTGGCATGTAGGGGTAGACCGCCTTGTCATCAGCGACACCCGCGCCTGGTGCGTTGGCAAGGGCGACATTCCCTTCGCGGTAAGCATTGATGAGCCCGGGCACGCCTAACACGGAGTCCTTACGGAAGACCAGCGGGTCGAGGAACTCATCGTCGATTCGGCGGTAAATCACGTCCACCTGTCGACGACCACCCGTGGTTCGCACGAAGACATGGTTGCCGTCCACGACCAGGTCGGAGCCTTCCACCAGAAGCACACCCATTTCCCGGGCGAGAAACGAATGTTCAAAGTAAGCCGAGTTGGCTCTTCCTGGTGACAGCACCACGATGAGGCCGCCGCGAACCTTTCTTGGCGAAACGAACTCCAGAGCCTCCAAGAGCATGTCCGGGTAATCGCGAACCGGCCGAACCGGGTAGTTGGCAAACAGTTCGGGGAACGTCCTTTGCAGAATGTTCCGGTTCTCGATCACGTAAGAAACTCCGCTTGGGCAGCGGCAGTTGTCTTCCAACACGCGGTAGGTGCCATCCGCATCGCGCACCAAGTCGGTTCCAGTAACGTGGGTGAAGACCTTGTGCGGCGGCAGAACACCAATGAGTTGCCGCACATACTCGGGCCTGCTAAGGATGAGGTTCCAGGGGATCACTCCGTCTTTCAGAACCTTCTGCTCGGTGTACAGATCGCGGAGAAACAGGTTGAGCGCCGTCACCCGCTGAATCAGACCTCTTTCGATGATTTGCCACTCATGAGCGGGCACGACGCGAGGCACGAAATCGAACGGGAAGATCCGCTCTTCCCCACCCTCGGCTCCGTAAACGTTGAACGTGATTCCTTGGTTTCGAAGGGAGATATTCTGGAGCTGCCCGCGGCGCTTGATCTGCACGTTGTCCAACGTGCCGAGTCCCTCTACAACGGAGCGGTAATGCTCTCGGGGAAAGCCATCGCGCTCAAAGGCTTCATCGTATCCAGACAATCGGGTGGTCCAGTCCATCTCTCACTCTCCTGCCCCAAGCGACCACGCCGTCGACAAAAAGGAATAGACAACTATAGCGGTCTGGAGACCACTTGAGTAGCGTTGATTCAGTCTGTCAACCTCATTAAACTTCTTGTCATGTGGATTCCCATTGCCATTGCCCTTGTGAGCCGGTCACCCAGTGAAATCGCAAGCCGCTACGCGAACGAGGGATACGGGTTGGTCTGGTCTGACGAATTCAATTCGGGAACCAAACCCAATACTCAAGATTGGATCTATGAACTTGGGTTCATTAGGAACCAAGAACCTCAGTGGTATCAGGAACAGAACGTCCAGATCCAGAACGGCATGCTCGTCATTACCGGCAAGCCGGATAAAGTTCGTAATCCGAAGTATCAGGCCGATTCGCAAGATTGGAAGTTAAACCGGGAGTTCGCTCCGTTTTCCTCCGGGAGCATCAAAACGGCGGGCAAGCGAGGTTGGAGATACGGACGCTTCGAGGCACTTTGCCGGATCAAAGCCGAAGACGGTCTGTGGCCCGCCTTTTGGCTGGTTGGCGACGAAGGCCCTTGGCCGTACAAAGGCGAAATCGACGTGATGGAGTACTACCAGCAGAAGTTACACGCGAACGCTTGCTGGAAAGGCAACGAGAAAGGTTCAGCGGCAACTTGGGACGCTGTTGCCACTCCTATCAAAGATTTCTTTGCTTCCGATCCGAAGTGGGACTCGAAGTTTCACCTCTGGCGGATGGACTGGGATAAGGACTTCATTCGGCTTTACGTGGATGGTCGATTGCTCAACGAGATAGATCTCTCTAAAACACTGAATTGGGATGGCACGAACCCTTTTCACAAAAGGTTCCACATCATTTTCAACTTAGCCATTGGAGCCACCGGTGGCAAGACCGATAAAACTCGGTTCCCTTCTAAGTTCGAAGTGGACTGGGTGCGGGTTTACCAACGCGCTTAAAAGAAAGACGCCCTAGGTTTATCCCTAGGGCGTCTTTATGTCGTTCGTTCGACTAATTACTTGCGTCGCTTGCGGACAAGGGCAAGCGCGCCCATGCCGAGCGCAAGCATCGAAGCGGGCTCAGGTACCGGCGAAGAATCCAGGCGGAAGGCCGCGTTCGCCAACGAACCCTGCGCGCCGCCAAAGAACCGCGCATCCGATCCTGTGAACGTTCCGTTGTTGTCCGCATCCCGCCAGTACACGTCTTCCGAAGCACCTACAACAACCGGATTTCCTTGGAATAGAGCGGTTACGGCGGTGCTTCGCGTCGTCGTACCGGCGTTCAAGAACTCGAAAGTGATTCCGTGGTTCATGTTCGCGTAGTTCGAGATCGCCGGAAGGGTAATGCCGGTGCCCAACGAAATGAGACCGGAGGAGTAGCTACCCGCAGCCGGCAGGTTAAAGCTACCGATAAGGTAGGAAGCCACCGGAGTGGGACTCGAGGCGAAAATGTTTCCGCCCGCCGCCGCCGTGAAGTCTAAGTCTCGATAGAACGAGACAACAACGTCGAAGTTCGTGGCCGCATTCGCGTTGAATCCGAACTCAATGCCGGTGATTTGAACCGCTGGGTTGGAACCGACCGGAGCAAGGTCGAAATCATCTGCGATGAAAGCAGGTCGAATACCGCTCGTAAAGTACGAGCCGGTCGCCGGCATATTGTCGTACACCAGCGCCGCCATCGAAGAAGCAACCCCCACAGTTGCTAAGACAAAAGCCGCAAGAAATTTCCTCATAGCATAACCATCCAAAAAACCTAGTCCTTCAACCAGGTTTGTTAAGCCTAACGCGAATTCCTGCAAGTGGTTCTGTTAACAATGCTGTCTAGACAAGATTTAGTAAAATTGCTAGGTC